>JAEZEB010000225.1 GCA_023438115.1 Pseudomonadota bacterium
GTGCTGCGCCGCACGCAGCCCGCCGCCGGTGCACCCGGCGCGACCGAGTCGCTGCTCGGTCCGTCGCGCGACGCCTGGCATGCCACGCTGCTCGATGCCGCCCCGGCCAACGTCGAGGAAATGGACGACATGCACCGGCAGGCCATTCTGCACCCCGGACCGGTGATCATGCCCGCGCTCGCGGGGCTCGCGCGCGAAGGGCTGCCGGCCGCGCGGACGCTCGATGCGGTCGTGCGCGGCTACGAAACCATGATCCGCGTCGGCCGCGCGGTCGGGCCGCGGCACTACTTCCATTGGCACAACACGGCGACGGCGGGCGTCTTCGGCGCGGCCGCGGCTTGCGCGGACGCGCTCGCGCTCACGCCCGAACAGGCGGTGTGGGCGCTGGGCAATGCGGGCACGCAGGCCGCGGGCCTCTGGCAGGTGCGGCTCGAGCCGGTGATGTCCAAGCAACTGCACACCGGCCATGCGGCCTGGGCGGGGCGAAGCGCTGCGATGCTGGCCGCCTGCGGCTTCACCGGCCCGGCGCACATCCTCGAAGGCGAGCGCGGCTTCTTCGCGGCGATGTGTCCCGACGGCACGCCCGAGGCGGTGCTGCGTCCGGAAGACGATTGGCTGATCCGGCAGACCAGCTTCAAGCCCTGGCCCGCGTGCCGCCACACGCACGCGGCCATCGACTGCGCGCTGGCCCTGCGCGAAGCCGCCGGCGGACCGCCCGACTTCTTGTCCTGCGAGATGGAATCCTTCCACGACGCGCTGGCGATCTGCGACAACCCACGGCCCGGCACGCGGACCGAAGCCAAGTTCTCGCTCCAGTACTGCGTGGCCGCCGCCGCGCTGCTGGGCCCGCTGCGGCCGGAACACTTCGACGCATCCTTTTTCGAGCGGCCCGACCTGCGCGCGGCCGCCGCGCGCGTGCGCCTGCGGCCCGCGCCGGACTTCGACGCCGCCTACCCGGAACACTACGGCGCCCGCGTCACCCTCCGCCTGGCCGATGGCAGCGAGCGCAGCCACGCCGTGGCCGATGCCCTCGGCGACCCCGAGCGCGCCATGCCGGAGTCCGCGGTCCTCGCCAAGGCACGCACGCTGATGGACTACGGCGGCGTCGCACCGGCGCGCCGCGACGCGGCGCTCGCCGCGGCCGAAGCCCTCATGGAGGCCACGCCGCGGATGCTGGCCGAGCCCTTTCCGCAGGCGCTGCTGCGCCCGTTGTTCTAGCCCTCGCGGCCGCCCCGGCCGCTCCTTCGACCCCGGCAACAAGGAGATCCTCCATGTCCGAACCACGCCTCATCCCGCCGCTTGGCAAGACCTTCGTGCGCAACGCCGAAGCGGACCTCACCCTCATCACCGAGGTGGAGGGCCGCTCCCTGGGCAGCGCGGTGGAGCTGCGCACGCTGGCCGCCACCCCGCGCATGGTCTTCGTCGAATGCCGCTTCACCAAGGGCCAGGCGAGCCAGCCGCACAACCATCCGGACCACGACTCGATCGTCTACGTCGTGAGCGGCAAGGTGAAGGTGACCATCGCCGGCAAGGAGTTCATCGCCGGCCCGGGCGACGCCTGGTACAACGAGCCGGGCGTCGTCCACCACATCGAGGCGCTGGAGGACAGCGTTTCGGTCGAAGTGAAGTCGCCGCCGGTGAAGGCATGGTGAGCGCCCTGCGCAAGGAGGCGCTGGCAGGGCTGGACCTGCCGGCGATCCGCGCGCACATCCGCAGCGGCGCCTACAGCGGCGACACCATGGGCGTGGCCGACGGCCACGTGCAGGCCAACCTGGTGGTGCTGCCGATGGCGCAGGCCTTCGAGTTCCTGGTGTTCTGCCAGCGCAACCCCAAGCCCTGCCCGCTGCTGGACGTGACGCTGCCCGGCTCCGCCGTGCCGCAGCTGCTGGCGCCGGGCGCCGACCTGCGCACCGACGTGCCGCGCTACCGCGTGTTCCGCAACGGCGAACTCGTCGACGAGCCCACCGACATCCTCGCGCATTGGCGCGACGACCTGGTGGCCATCCTGCTCGGATGCAGCGCCACCTTCGACAACGCCTTGCGCAACGCGCGCATCCCGCTGCCCTTCCTGGCGCGGCAGGCGGTGCCGCCGGTCTACCGCACCAGCATCGAATGCACGCCGGCCGGCGCGTTCCACGGGCCGGTGGTCGTCACCATGCGGCCGGTGCCGCGGCACCTGGTGGTGAAGGTGACCCAGCTCTCCGCGCGCTTCCCGCTGGCGCACGGCGGGCCGGTGCAGGTGGGCTATCCCGGGCAGATCGGCGTGGACCTCGAATGCCCGATCTACGGCCGATACGAGCCGCTGGCGGACGACGAGGTGCCGATGTTCTGGGCCTGCGGTGTCACGCCCCAGGCGGTGGCGATGGCGTCGCGGCCGGAGTGGATGATCACTCACGCGCCGGCCCACATGTTCCTGGCCGATCCGCATTACGAGGAACACGCGGCGGTCTGAAAGAGAAGCGGGGGGCCCGGGGCGGCGGCGCCCGCGAAAGCGTCGGCTCCGGCGCTTTCCTAGCTTCCCATCGCGAACGCCGGCAGCCAGGTCGCGATCCAGGGGAAGGCGATCAGCAGCACGGTGGCCGCGCACATCAGCAGGAAGAAGGGCAGCGCGGCGAGCGCGATCCGCACCAAGCTCTGGCCGCTCATGCCCTGCAGCACGAACAGGTTGAAGCCCACCGGCGGCGTCACCTGCGCCAGCTCGATCATGATGATGATGTAGACACCGAACCAGATCAGGTCGAAGCCCGCCGCCTGCACCATGGGGATGACGACGGCGGAGGTCAGCACGATCATGGAGACGCCGTCCAGCGCCATGCCCAGCACCAGGTAGACGATGGTCAGCGCCAGCATCAGCGCATAGGGCGACAGCTGCAGCGACACCACCCACTCGGCCAGCGCGCGCGGGATGCCCGTGAAGCCCATGGCCACCGTCAGGAAGCTGGCCGCCCCGAGGATGAACATGATCATGCCGGAGGTGCGCAGCGCGCTGCTCAGGCTCTCGCGGATGGTGCGCCAGTTCAGGTTGCCGCCGAGGGCGGCGACCACCAGCGCGCCCAGCACGCCGAAGGCCGAGGCCTCGTTCGCCGTGGCCAGGCCGGTCAGCATGGTGAGGAACACCGCGGCGATCAGCGCCAGCACCGGGAACAGGTTGGCCGTGGCCTTCACGCGCTCGAGGAAGCGCATGCGGATCGTCTGTGCAGGCATGCGGTCCGGGTGGCGCAGCGCCCAGAACATGATGTAGCCGGAGAACAGCAGCAGCACCAGCAGGCCGGGCACCACGCCGGCCAGGAACATGCGCACGATCGAGACGTCGGCCGCGACCGCATACACGATCATCGGGATCGACGGCGGGATGAGGATGCCCAGCGTCCCGGCGCCGCACAGGGAGCCGAGCGAGATGCGCTGGTCGTAGCCGCGCTTTTCCAGCTCCGGCAGCGCGATGCGCGACACGGTGGCGCAGGTGGCCGAGGAGGAACCCGTCACCGCGCCGAAGATGCCGCTGCCGACCACGTTGACGTGCAGCAGGCGGCCCGGCAGGCGGTCCAGCCACGGTGCCAGGCCGGCGAACATCTGTTCGGCGATGCGGCTGCGGTACAGGATCTCGCCCATCCAGATGAACATCGGCAGCGAGGCGAGCGACAGGGACGAATAGGTGCCCCAGTAGGAGGTGACCAGGTTGATGTCCGGCCGCGTGCTGGAGAAGAAGGACACGCCGGCCCAGGCGACCACGCCGAGGGTGAAGGCGACCCAGACGCCGCCGGCCAGCAGCAGGACCAGCAGGAGGACGAGGAGAGCGGGAGCTTGCATGCGGACCTAGACGGCGACGTCTTCCATGGACATGGCGCGTTCTGCGCGCAGGGACGCGGCCGGGGCGCGGAGTGCCGCGAGGAGCTCGTCGACCACGGCCACCAGCAGGAGCAGCGCCCCGAGCACCATGCTCGCCTGGGGAATCCAGGTCGCGATCTCGATCATCCCCTGCGTCATCTCCTCGCTGCGCCAGCTGCGCCACAGGTAGTTTCCGCTCGCCCACAGCATGTAGGCCGTGAAGACGGCGGCCAGCAGCAGGCAGGCGAGGATCATCACCTTGCGCAGCGGCGGCGGCAGCTTGTCGACGAGCACGCCCACGCGCACCATGTCCCCGCGCTTGAAGGTGGCGGGGAGCGCCAGGAACCCGGCGGCGGCGCAGAACCAGCCTATGAGTTCCGAGGCGCCCGGGATGTAGCTTCCCATCTTGCGCATGACGGCTTCGCCGATCATCACCAGGAAGATGCCGACCAGGAACACGCCGGCGATGCCGAGGCTGCCGGCGTAGAGGCCGTCCAGGAACTTGCGCATGGTCGTGCGTCGTCCTTACTTGCCGATGGCCTTGCGGTACTCGGCCAGCGCCTTCAGGCCTTCCTCGCCGAACGGCTTGGCATAGGGCTCCCACAGCGGGATGGTGCGCTTGCGCATCTCGTCGACCACCGCGGGCGGCATCGGCTGCACGTTCATGCCGTTCTTGACCAGCTCGGCGACCTTCTGCTCGTGGTCACGCTTGCTGTTCTCCCAGAAGCCCGGCTCCATCTCGCGCGCGATGCGCTGGATGGTCTGCTGCTGCTCCGGCGTCAGCTTTTTCCAGGTGTCCAGGTTGATCGTCATCACGTTGGACGCCCAGATGTGGTTGGTCTCGTAGGCGTACTTCATGAAGTCCCAGTACTTCTGGGCCACGGCCGTGCCGGCGGAGGTGGGCACGCCTTCCAGCATGCCGGAGCCCAGGGCCTGCAGGATCTCGAGGTTGGTCAGCTGCACCGGCGTCATGCCCAGGCGGTTGATCCAGTCGGTGGTCAGCTTGTCCAGCGAGCGCATCTTCACGCCCTTGAGGTCGTCGATGGAGTTGACCGGCTTCTTCACGAAGAAGAACTGCTTGGGCCAGGGCACCACGTACAGCACCTTCTGGTTGTTCTTCTCGAGGATCTTCTCCCACAGCGGGCGGAAGGACTGGTGCAGCACCTTCAGCTGGTCGTAGTCGTTCACCAGGAAGGGCAGCGTCTCCACCGCCATCGCGGCGCCGCGGCTGGCGTTCTGGAACAGCGCGAGGTCCGCCATGGGCACCACGCCGTCGGCGACCGCGCGCACCGATTCGTTGGCCTTCACGCCAAGCTCACCGCCGGCACGGGCGGCGATCTGCACCTGGCCCTTGGTTTCCTCCGTCACGCGCTTGGCGAAGGCCGCCGCGTTGAGCGAGTGGAACTCGTTCGGGCCCCAGGGCACGGAGATCTCGAGCTTGACCTGCGCCTGGGCGGCGCCGGCCGCCAGGAACATGGCGCCGGTCAGCGCCAGGGGGCGCAGCAGGCGCCGCAGGGAGGAAACTTTGCCCATCACATACCTCTCAGTCTGGTCCACAGGGATAGGTTGCGGCGGCGCTCGGGCGGCGCTGCTCGCTCGGAGTCAACATTAGACAAGATGTCCGTACAAGTGTAAAGGGACCGGCCGCTTCGCAACCGCATTTCTCTTGGTGCGCCGCAGCGCGATCCCGCACGAACCTCAGCAGGTTCCGTGCCTGTTTGTACGGACAGATTGCGGATTTCAGGACCGGCGGAGGGTCGAGCCGTAGGTGAAGAGGCTGCCGTTGTAGAGGGAATGGGCCACCACCAGCAGGCGGCCGGCGGCGTCGTGGTAGTTGCGCACGATCTGGAACACCGCGTCGCCCGGCTTCACGTGCAGCAGCCGGGCCTCGGCCTCGCCCACGTTCAGGGCGCTGAAGTTCTGGTCGATGCGGTCCACCTTGCGCAGGTCCACGGTGTTGACGATCTCCTGCGCCGCGGACTCCAGATCGAGCAGCCGGCGCGCCTGCGCCTTGCTGCGCACCGCGGTGTAGACGTCCACCAGAGCGAGCGGCCGCGCGTCGTTGCGCGGATAGCGGATGGAGCGCACCCAGATGCAGGGCGTGCGCGCGAGCTGCGCGATCTGGCTGGCGTACTGGTTGGCGTCCGCGGGCACTTCCGCCGACTGCAGCACGTGCAGGCGCGTGGCCTTGCCGTGGTGCAGCATGTCCTCGATGGTCTGCGTGTTCTGCTCGTAGCGCACCGGCGGCGTGGTCGCCAGCACGGTGGAGCCCGAGCCTTGCCGCCGCGCGATGAGGCCGCGGCTTTCCAGCTGGCGCAGCGCCTCGCGCGTGGTGTGCCGGCTCACGCCAAAGACATCGCACAGTTCCTTTTCGGTCGGCAGCGGCGTGCCCACGGGCCAGCGGCCTGCCTTGATCCCGTCCATCAGGTGGCTGGCCAGCCTCTTGTAGTACGGACCCGATCCCTTCTCGAGCACCGCCTCACTGTCTTGCCCCATCATCCCTCCGCCGCTCTGGCATGTTGATTGCTCGCGAGTATGCACGCATAATATGTACGGACAACTTAGCACGGCAGCATGCAGTACGCAACTTACTTCGAAGCGGTCGACGTACCGCGCCTGATGCGCGAATTCCCGGTGGGCGACGCCTTCCTCGCGCGCTTCCGCGGCATGAGCCGCGACGCGCTGCGCGACCACCAGGAGGCGCTGTTCGCCCGCCAGCTGCGGCGCGCTTGGCAACTCCCGTTCTACCAGCGCCTGTGGGGCGCCGCGGGCATCACGCCGGGCGACATCCGCGGCGTCGGCGACATCGCGAAGCTGCCCATGTTCGGCAAGCAGGAAATCATGGAGGCGATCGAGCGCCATCCGCCGCTGGGCGACCACCATGGCCGCGAGATTCCCGTGGACGGCAAGATCCTCCCGATGATCCTGCACGCCACCAGCGGCACGACGGGCCGGCCGCAGCCGCTGCTGTTCAGCCCGCGCACCCGCGAAGTGCACAAGCTGATGCTGGCGCGCGCCTACCTGATGCAGGGCCTGCGCCCGACCGACGTGGTGCATTCGGTGTACGGCCACGGCCCGGTCAACGGCGGCCACTACATCCGCGAGGCGGTCGTGCACCATACCGGCGCCACGTTCTTCCCCGCGGGCACCGGCGTGGAGACGCCGTCGGTCAAGCAGGTCGAGTTCATGCGCGACTTCCAGGCGACGGTGATCGTCGGCTTCGCCGACTACATCAAGCGCCTGGCCGACGTGGCGCGCGAAAGCGGCCTCGAGCCGGGCGTCGACATCAAGGTGCGCATGATCTCCGGGCACCTCGCGAAGGACGCGCGCCAGGCGCTGTCCGACGCCTGGGGCGGGCCCGAGCTGTACGACTGGTACGGGGTCGGCGACACCGGCCTCATCGCGGCGGAAGGCCCGGACCACGACGGGATGCACGTGATGGAAGATGCGCACTGGGTCGAGATCTGCGACGTCGATACCGGTACTCCCATGGCCGAGGGCGAAGCGGGCGACCTGGTGATGACCTGCCTGTTCACCGAGGACATCTTCCCCATCATCCGCTTCAACACGCACGACATCACGCGGCTGCTGCCCGGAGCCTCCGCGCTGGACCTGCCCTTCCGCCGCATGGAAGGCTTCCTGGGCCGCAGCGACAGCATGGTCAAGCTGCGCGGCATCAACGTGTTCCCGCAGGCGCTGTCCTCCCTGCTGGCCGGCATGCCGGGCTTCAACGGCGAG
Organism: Pseudomonadota bacterium; assembly: GCA_023438115.1. Classification (GTDB taxonomy): domain Bacteria; phylum Pseudomonadota; class Gammaproteobacteria; order Burkholderiales; family Burkholderiaceae_C; genus Ramlibacter. The sequence continues at coordinate 7,564 of JAEZEB010000225.1, forward strand.
TACCTGTGCGTGCTGGGCCGCGATGCGGGCGGCCGCGAGGAACTGAGCGTTCGCATCGAGTGCACCGAACGGGCCGGGGAAGCGCTGGCGCAGCAGTACCGCGAACTCCTGAAGCGCAAGCTCGGCGTGGACGTGCTGGTGGAACTCGTGGCGCCCAAGTCCCTCTCGCCGCTGACCGGCGTGGAAACGCGGCAGAAGCCGGTGCGCCTGCTGCGCCAGCCCGCATGACCGCCCCGCTGCTGCTGGCCGGCGCCTGCGAGCAGGCACGCGCGATCGCGCGCGGCGAGATCTCCGCCCAGGAATTGCTGGACGCGCAGTACGCGGAGATCGCGCGGCGCGATCCGCAGGTCCGCGCGTACATCGCGCTGGCGGACCGTCCCGCCACCACGGCGAACCCGCCATCGCAGGCATCGCCACTGGCCGGCAGCACCTTCGCGGCCAAGGACAACTTCGACGTCGCCGGCCTGCCCACCGCCGCCGGCCTGCGCGCGCTGGCCCGTCCCGCCATCCGC
>JAEZEB010000229.1 GCA_023438115.1 Pseudomonadota bacterium
CGCCCGAGGCTCCGCCTGCGCCAGCGGCGCCACCTGCGCCCCCGGAGGCCGAACCGCCGCCCGAGCCAGCCCCGCCGGCGGCAGCCCGGCCCGCGTCACCGCGACCGCCTTCACCGCCGCCCGGGCCCGCGGGCCGCGCAGCCGAAGTGGGTGCCGGCGGGCGCTTCACGCGCGCGCGCAGGTCGATGTGCGGCAGCACGCCGCTTTCGACCAGGAATTCGTTGGCCTGCTGGTAACCCTCCAGGGCGCGGGGCACCACCAGCTGCTGGATCACGTCCTTCACCGCCACCCAGGTGTCGCGCGGCAGCTTGCTGGCGCTCCACTGCTCCACCAGGATCTGGGCCAGCGCCTCGGGCCGCAGCACGTCCTCGCTGGCGAGCTCCTCGCCGCCTTCCAGGTGCGTGATGCGCAGCTTCAGGTCGTTGAGGTCCCAGACGGCCTTTTCCTGCACCGCCATCGCCAGGCGCGAGGAGAGGATCTTGTTCTCGACGACATCGTCGCCGATCAGCTCCAGGCTGGCCAGCTCCAGCCGCACGCGCCCCGTGGCGGTGGGCGGGATGACCGCGCGCCGCCAGGCGCCGGCGGCGGCGTCCACCCAGCGGGCGGCGTTCTGCTCGAATTCCACCAGGGCGTCGCGCTTCTGGTGCATGTCGCGGCTGCTCTGGGCCTGCGACATCTGCTCGTTGAGGGCGGTGCGCACCGCCTCCACCACCTCCGGCAGGACGCCGGCCATGTGCGCCACGAACTGCTCACGCGCCTGCCGCGCCAGCGGCGCCGCAGTGGAGGTGAGGGTCGACGACACGGCCGCCGGCCTCAGACGGTGGCGCCCGCGTTGGGGTCGTTGGGATCGCCTTCGCGCTTCGTCGGCGTCTTCATCAGGTCCTCGCGCTTGACACCCAGCCACATGGCGATGGCGGCGGCGACGAACACCGACGAATAGATGCCGAACAGGATGCCGATGGTCAGCGCCAGGGCGAAGTAGTGCAGCGTCGCGCCGCCGAACAGCAGCATGGACAGCACCATCACCTGCGTCGAGCCGTGGGTGATGATCGTGCGGCTGATGGTGGAGGTGATGGCGTGGTCGATCACCTGCACCGTGGTCATCTTGCGCTGGCGCCGGAAGGTCTCGCGGATCCGGTCGAAGATCACCACCGATTCGTTGACCGAGTAGCCCAGCACCGCCAGCACCGCCGCCAGCACCGCCAGCGAGAATTCCCACTGGAAGAAGGCGAAGAAGCCCAGGATGATGATGACGTCGTGCAGGTTGGCGAAGATGGCCGCCACCGCGAACTTCCATTCGAAGCGCAGCGCCAGGTAGATGATGATGCCGACGATCACCATGCCCAGCGCCTTCAGGCCGTTGACCACCAGTTCCTGGCCCACCTGCGGCCCGACGAACTCCACGCGGCGCAGGGTCACGTCCGGCGTGACGGCGCGCAGGGCCTGCAGCGTGTCCTCGCTCTGTTGCGCGGAACTCACACCTTTCTGGGGCGGCAGGCGCACCAGCACGTCGCGACTGGAACCGAAGTTCTGCACCTGCACGTCCGAATAGCCCAGGCGCGCGATGGTGTTGCGCACCGCCTCCACGTCGGCCGGCTGCGAGTAGCTCACCTCCATCACCGTGCCGCCGGTGAACTCCACGGACAGGTGCAGGCCCCGCGAGAAGAGGAAGAAAACGGCGGCCAGGAACGTGACGATCGAGATCACGTTGAAGACCAGCGCGTTTTCCATGAACGGGATGTCCCGCCGGATCTTGAAAAACTCCACTGCTTGTCCTTTGGCGGGCCGCCGGGCGGCCCGAGACCTATTTTTCTACTCTGCCTTGGTTATAGCCTGATCGGCCTCGGGCCGCCAGACCGTCCCGATGGACACCGTCTTGAGCTTCTTCTGCCGGCCGTACCAGAAATTCACCAGGCCGCGCGAGAAGAAGACGGCGGAGAACATCGAGGTCAGGATGCCCAGGCAGTGCACGACGGCGAAGCCGCGCACCGGGCCCGAGCCGAAGGCGAGCAGCGCGATGCCGGCGATCAGCGAGGTCACGTTGGAGTCCAGGATGGTGGCCCACGCGCGGTCGTAGCCGGCGTGGATCGCCGCCTGCGGCGAGGCGCCGGCGCGCAGTTCCTCCCGCACCCGTTCGTTGATCAGCACGTTGGAGTCGATCGCCATGCCCAGCGTCAGCGCCATGGCCGCCATGCCGGGCAGGGTCAGCGTGGCCTGCAGCATGGACAGGATCGCCACCAGCAGCAGCAGGTTGACCGCCAGCGCAATGCTGGAGAACACCCCGAACAGCATGTAGTAGACGATCATGAACAGGCAGATCGCCGCGAAGCCCCAGGCCACGCTGTCGAAGCCCTTCTGGATGTTCTCGGCACCCAGGCTCGGGCCGATGGTCATCTCCTCGATGATCTCCATGGGCGCGGCCAGCGAGCCGGCGCGCAGCAGCAGCGCGGTGTCGTTGGCTTCCACGGTGGTCATCGCGCCCGAGATCTGGACGCGGCCGCCGCCGATCTCGCCGCGGATCACCGGCGCCGTCACGACCTCGCCCTTGCCCTTCTCGAACAGGAGGATGGCCATGCGCTTGCCGACGTTCTCGCGCGTCACGTCGCGGAAGATGCGCGAGCCCTTGGCGTCCAGCGTCAGGTGCACCGCGGGTTCCTGCGTCTGGCCGTCGAAGCCGGCCTGCGCGTCGGTGAGGTTCTCGCCGGTGAGGATCACCTGCCGGCGCACGATCACCGGCCGGCCCTGGCGGTCCAGGTAGCGCTCGGAGCCGAAGGGCACCGGGCCGCTGCCGATCTCGGCCGCGCGCCCCTCGGTGCTCTCGTCCACCATGCGCACTTCCAGCGTGGCGGTGCGGCCCAGGATGTCCTTGGCGCGCGAGGTGTCCTGCACGCCGGGCAGCTGCACCACGATGCGGTCGGCGCCCTGCTGCTGGATCACCGGCTCGGCCACGCCGAGTTCGTTGATCCGGTTGGCCAGGGTCACGATGTTCTGCTTCAGCGCCTGGTCCTGCACCAGGCGCGCGGCCTCGGGCTTGATCGTGGCGCGCAGCACGGTGGTGTCACCGCGCTGGGAATCCGCGACCACCAGGTCGGGCAGCTGGTCGGCGATCAGGCGGCGGCCGGCTTCCAGCGCCGCCGGGTCGCGGAAGGCAACCTCGACCACCTCGCCGTTGCGCTCGATGCCGGCGTGGCGGATGTTCCGCTCGCGCATCAGCGAGCGCAGGTCACCCGCGAAGGACTCGGCCTTCTTGGTCAGCGCGGCCTGCATGTCCACCTGCAGCATGAAGTGCACGCCGCCGCGCAGGTCCAGGCCCAGGTACATGGGACGGGCGTTGATCGCCTCCATCCAGGCCGGGGTGCGCGAAAGGAGGTTCAGCGCAACGATGTAGCTGGCGTTGTTCTCGTCGGGCGAGAGCGCGCGCTGGATCACGTCGCGCGCCTTCAGCTGCGTGTCGGCCGTGTCGAAGCGGACCTTGATGGAGGTTGCGTCCTGGACGATCCCCAGCGGCTGGATGCCGGCCGCGGCGAGCGCCTGCTCGATCCGCGTCCGGGTGGCATCGTCCACGCGCACGCTGCTGCGCGCGGCCGACACCTGCACCGCCTCGTCCTCGCCGAAGAAGTTCGGCAGGGTGTACAGCACCCCGATCACCAGCGCGACGGCGATGACCAGGTATTTCCAGAGCGGATAGCGGTTCATCCGGGCTTACTTGATCGAGCCCTTCGGCAGCACCTGGACGACGGCGGTGCGCTGCACCTGCACTTCGACGCCGGGGGCGACTTCGACGCCGAGGTACTGCTCGCCGAGCTTGGTGACCTTGCCCAGCAGGCCGCCGGCGGTGGCGACCTCGTCGCCCTTGGCCAGCGCCTCGATCATGGCGCGATGCTCCTTCTGCCGCTTCATCTGCGGGCGGATCATCACGAAGTACAGCACGACGAACATCAGCACGAGCGGCAGCAGGCTCATGAAGGAGGACTGCATGTCGCCGCCTGCGGCGGCCGGCGCCGCTTGGGCGAAGGCGGAAGAAATGAACACGGTGACTCCAGGTCGGAACGTCGGAAGGGAAAGGCGAACTCCCGCCGGACGGCGGCAGGCCGCCGCCCGGGGGAGGAAAAAGGATTGTATGCGGGGGGCCGCGGGACGCCGCGCCGGCGTCAGGCTGCCCGCCGGGTCGCGGGGGTGCCGCCGCGCCACTGCTGCATCAGGCGCTCCCACTGCGGCCGCACGGCTGCGAGGTTGCGCTCCTTGACGTGGCCGTAGCCGCGGATCTGCTCGGGCAGGTTGGCGATCTCGACAGCGAGGGCGTGGTTGTCGCCCGACAGGCCGGCGACCAACTCCTCCACCGTGGCGCGGTACTCCTCGATGAGGGCCCGCTCGGTGCGGCGCTCCCCGGTGCGGCCGAAGATGTCCAGCGGCGTGCCGCGCAGGCCGCGCAGCTTCGCCAGCACGCGGAACAGGGCGTAGGTGGACGGTCCGAACTTGCGCTTGACCAGCTCGCCCTTGTCGTTCTTCTTCGCGACCAGCGGCGGCGCCAGGTGGTAGTGGATGCGGAAGTCGCCCTCGAACTGCTCCGCCACCTTCTCCCGGAACCCGGTCTCGGCGTGCAGGCGGGCCACCTCGTACTCGTCCTTGTACGCCATGAGCCGGAACAGGCCCTTGGCGACCGTCTCGGCCAGCGTGGTGCGGCCCAGCGGTGCCTCGGCGGCGCGCACGCGCTCCACCAGGTCCTGGTAGCGGCGGGCATAGGCCGCGTTCTGGTAGTCGGTCAGGAACTCGGCGCGGCGGGCCACCAGGCCTTCCAGGGTCTCGCGCTTCTTGAACTCGATGACCTGGGCGCTCGGCGCCAGCAGGGCCTGGATCGCGGCGGGATCGTGCGCGGCGCGGCGGCCCCATTCGAAGGCGGCCTTGTTGTTCTCCACGGCCACGGCGTTCAGCTCCATGGCGCGCAGGATGGATTCGCGCGCCAGCGGCACCCAGCCCTTCTGCCAGGCGTAGCCCAACATCAGCGGGTTGGTGTAGATGCTGTCGCCCAGCACGCGGGTGGCCAGGGCGTCGGCGTTGAAAGCGGCGAGGTCGCCCTCGGCCAGGGCGCGCGCGATCTCCGCGGCGCAGGCGTCGGCCGGGTTCTCCCAGGCGGCGTTCTTCACGAAGGCCGCCGTCGGCGTGCTGTGCGCGTTGAGCGCCACGCGGGTGCGGCCCTGGCGCATGCGCAGCACCGTTTCCTTGCCGCCGGTGACGATGGGATCGCAGCCGATGATGAGGTCGGCCGCCGCCATGCTCACGCGGGTGGTGCGGATCGCGTCCTGGCTGTCGGCGATCAGCACGTGGCTCCAGGTGGCGCCGCCCTTCTGCGCGAGGCCGGCGGCATCCTGCGTGACGATGCCCTTGCCCTCGATGTGCGCCGCCATGCCCAGGAGCTGGCCGATGGTGATGACGCCCGTGCCACCCACCCCGGCGACCACGATGCCGTAGGCCTCGGCGGTCGGCGGCAGCATGGGCGCGGGAATCTCGCCGCCCTGGTGCGGCGACGGCATCACCGCGGCCGCCTTGGCCTTCTTCTTCAGCTGGCCGCCCTCGACGGTCACGAAGCTGGGGCAGAAGCCCTTGAGGCAGCTGGTGTCCTTGTTGCAGGTGCTCTGGTTGATGGTGCGCTTGCGGCCGAACTCGGTCTCCAGCGGCTCCACCGACAGGCAGTTGGACTTCACGCTGCAGTCGCCGCAGCCCTCGCACACGAGGTCGTTGATCATCACCCGCACGGCCGGGTCGACCATCGTGCCGCGCTTGCGGCGGCGGCGCTTCTCGGTGGCGCAGGTCTGGTCGTAGATGATGGCCGTGGTGCCCTCGATCTCGCGGAACTCGCGCTGGATGCGCTCCAGCTCGTCGCGGTGGTGCACGGCGATGCCGGCGGGCAGCGGCGCGCCCTCGTACTTCTCCGGCTCGTCGGTCACGACCACCAGCTTGCGCACGCCCTCGGCCACCAGGCTCTGCGCGATCTGCAGCACGCTGTGGCCCTCGGGCCGCTCGCCCACGGGCTGGCCGCCGGTCATGGCGACGGCGTCGTTGTAGAGGATCTTGTAGGTGATGTTCACGCCGGCGGCGATGGACTGGCGGATCGCCAGCAGGCCGCTGTGGAAATAGGTGCCGTCGCCCAGGTTGGCGAAGACGTGCTTCTCGTTGCTGAAAGGCTGCTGGCCGACCCAGGGCACGCCCTCGCCGCCCATCTGCGTGAAGCCGATGGTGGCGCGGTCCATCCAGGTCGCCATGAAGTGGCAGCCGATGCCGGCCATGGCGCGCGAGCCTTCCGGCACCACCGTGGAGGTGTTGTGCGGGCAGCCGGAGCAGAACCAGGGCAGGCGGTCGCCCTTGACCTCCACCACCTGCATCGCGCGCTCCTTGGCCTCCAGCACCGCGAGCTGCGCGTCGATGCGCGCCTGGACGTCGGCGTCCAGGCCCATCTTGCGCAGCCGGCGCGCGATGGCGCGGGCGATGATGGCGGGCGACAGGTCGGCGTTGGCGCGCAGCAGCGTGTGGCCCGTCGGGTTCGGGCGCGACCACTCGCCGCCCGAATAGTCGCCCTCGTCGTTCTCGAACTTGCCCAGCACGTTGGGCCGCACGTCCGGGCGCCAGTTGTAGAGCTCTTCCTTCAGCTGGTACTCGATGACCTGGCGCTTCTCCTCGACCACCAGGATCTCGCGCAGCCCCTGCGCGAACTCACGCGTGCCCTGGGCCTCCAGCGGCCACACCACGCCCACCTTGTGCAGGCGGATGCCCAGGCGGCGGCAGGTGTCGTCGTCCAGGCCCAGGTCCAGCAACGCCTGGCGCATGTCGTTCCAGGCCTTGCCGCTGGCGATGATGCCGAAGCGGTCGTGCGGCGTCTCCACCGCGTTGTAGTTGAGGCGGTTGGCGCGGATGTACGCGAGCGCCGCGTACCACTTGTAGTCGTACAGGCGCGCTTCCTGCTCCAGCGCGGCATCCGGCCAGCGGATGTGCACGCCGCCGGGCGGCATCTCGAAATCGGTGGGCAGCTGGATGCGCACGCGCTCGGGGTCGATCACCGCCGTGGCGCTGGATTCGACGATTTCCTGGATCGTCTTCATGCCGGACCACACGCCGGCGTAGCGGCTCAGCGCGAAGGCGTGCAGGCCCAGGTCCAGGATCTCCTGCACGGTCGCCGGGAAGAACACCGGCAGCCCGCAGGCCTTGAAGATGTGGTCGCTCTGGTGGGCGGCGGTGGAGCTCTTGGCGACGTGGTCGTCGCCCGCCACCGCGATCACGCCACCCCAGGGCGTGGTCCCGGCCATGTTGGCGTGCTTGAAGACGTCCGAGCAGCGGTCCACGCCCGGGCCCTTGCCGTACCAGATGCCGAAGACGCCGTCGAACTTGTTGCTGCCCGGCGGCGCGAAACCCATCTGCTGCGTGCCCCACAGCGCGGTGGCGGCCAGTTCCTCGTTCACGCCGGGCTGGAAGACGATGTTCTGCGCCTGCAGGTAGTCCCTGGCCTTCCACAGCGCCTGGTCGTAGCCGCCCAGCGGCGAGCCGCGGTAGCCGCTGATGAAGCCGGCGGTGTTCCTGCCCGCGAGCGCGTCGCGCTGCCGCTGCAGCATGGGCAGCTTCACCAGGGCCTGCACGCCGCTCATGAAGGCGCGGCCCACGTCCAGGGAGTACTTGTCGTCCAGCGTGACGGTCTCGAGCGCCTTGCGGATGTGTTCGGGCAGCGGTGCATTCATGGGGGCTTGTCTCCTTCGGGTGAGTGTATGCCGCGATTGGCGATATGTCTTTGCGTTCTGTGCCTTCGACGGGTTAGGATGAGAAAGGATCTTGCGCAAAAAGCTTGCTCATGGACAAACTCGATCGATATGACCTCCAGATCCTGGCGGAGTTGCAGGCCGACGCCCGGCTGACCAACGCCGAACTGGCCCAGCGCGTGGGCCTGTCGGCGGCGCCCTGCTGGCGGCGCGTGCGGGCGCTGGAGGAAGCCGGCTACATCAAGGGCTACCACGCCGAGATCGACCGCCGCCGCATCGGGTTGGGCGTGCTGGCCTTCGTACGCCTGGACGCGGACCGCAACACCGGCGAGCGCACGCGCGAGATGGAGGAGGCGATCCGCGGCATCCCCGAGATCGTGTCCTGCCACTACATCAGCGGCGCCGGCACCTTCGAGCTGCAGGTGGTGTCCAGGGACCTGGACAGCTTCGCGCAGTTCGCGCGCGAAGTGCTGATCAACCTGCCGAACGTCAAGGACATCCACACCAGCTTCTCGCTGGGCGAGGTGAAGGCCAGTTCGAGCTGGCCGCTGTCGCACCTGGCGCCCTGAGCGCGCGGCCCCGCGCGGGCCTGCTGTCATCAAGCCTTCATCGGCCGTTCCTACGCTGCGCCGGACTCTTCAACCCGGCAACGACGAAAGCAAGGAACGCCATGTCATTTCTGACCGACAAGTACCGAGCCGCCTCCCGCGAGCGCAAGCAACTCCCCGCCATCCCCGGCCAGATGATGGAGGACGTGCTGGCGCAGGTGCCCGTGCAGCGCCGCACGCTGCTGCGCGGCGGATTCGGCGCCACGGTGGCCGCGGCCTTCGGCGGCAGCGCGCTGCTCACGGCCTGCGGCGGCGGCTCGGACGCCGCGGCCGCGCCCGAAGTGCCCGGCGAACCCGCCGTCGACTACTCCGTGACCTTCCGCGGCGTCCCGGCCTCCGTCGGCGAACGCGTCGTGGTGCCCGAGGGCTACACCGCCGAAGTGCTGTTCGCCGCCGGCGATGCCGTCGTCGCGGGCGCCACGCCCTATACCGGCACCTTCCTGGATGCCGCCGGCTACGAGCAGGTGGCGGGCGGCCAGCACGATGGCATGCACTTCTTCCCGCTCGAAGGCGTGGATCCCAACCAGGGCGGGCTGCTGGCCATCAACCACGAGGCGCTGGACAGCGCCATCCTGTTCGCCGGCGGCTACAACGCCGGCACGGCCACCGCCGAACAGAAGAAGATCGCGCTATCCGCTGTGGGCGTGTCGGTGATCGAGGTCGAGCGCGTCGACGGGAAGTGGGCCGTCAAGCGCGACTCGCGCTTCAACAAGCGCTACACCGGCAACACCGAATACGCCGTGGGCGGCCCGGCCGCGGCCGCGATCGCGGCGCCGGTGATCGGCACGCTGAACAACTGCGCCAGCGGCCGCACGCCCTGGGGCACCTACCTCACGTGCGAGGAAACCACCGACAACTACCTGGACCCGACGCAGCCGGAGGAAGGCTACGGCTGGGTGGTGGAGATCGACCCGCAAGGCGTGTTCCCGCCGACCAAGCGCACGGCGCTGGGCCGCTTCGACCACGAGAACACCGACTACCTGCTGGACACCGACAACAGCCTCGCGATCTACATGGGCGACGACAGCACGCCGGGCTGCGTCTACAAGTTCGTGCCTTCCGGCAAGTACGACCCGGCGAACCGCGCCGCCAACCGCAACCTCCTGGACAGCGGCAAGCTCTACGCCGCGAAGTTCAACGCCGACGGCACGGGCCGGTGGCTGGAACTCACGCAAGGCAGGAACGGCCTGGTCGCCAGCGCGCAGGACCCGGGCAACTACACCCAGTCCGCGACGCCGCCCGCGCCCGTGAGGCTCGACTTCCTCACGCAGGCCGACGTGCTGCTGAATACCAAGGCGGCCGCGCGCGTGGCCGGCGCCACGCTGATGGACCGGCCCGAGTGGGTGTCCGTGGGCCCCGACCGCCGGATCTACATGACCTTCACCAACAACGGCTCGCGCGTCGTGACCGAAGCGGCGAACCCGCGGGCCAACAACCCGCACGGCCACATCATCCGCTGGTCCGAGGACGGCGATAGCGCCACGGCGACCAGCTTCCGCTGGGAGATGTTCGTGCTGGCCGGCGATCCGCGCCTGGCCGCCGCCAACCTGCACGGCGACATCCAGGGCGACACCTTCTCCAGCCCCGACGGCATCGGCGTCGACCCGCAAGGTCGCCTGTGGGTGCAGACGGACGCGAGCACGAGCGCCTCCACCACCAACACCTTCGGCAACAACGCGATGTACTACGTGGATCCGCAGACGAAGGAATCGCGCCGCTTCCTGGTGGGCCCCGACGGCTGCGAGATCACGGGCCTGACCTGGACGCCGGACCTGACGACCTTCTTCGTCAACATCCAGCACCCGGGCGGCAGCTGGCCGTCGAACGTGCAGGGCAACAGCCTGCCGGCGCGCTCGGCGACCCTGGCCATCCGCCGCACCGACGGCAAGCCGATCGGCGCCTGACCCTGCCTTCGTAGGGTGGGCAGCTCCGCTGCCCACCACCGCCTACCGCGGCCAGAGCACCCAGAGCGCCAGCGGCTGCTTCAGCCGCCCGGCGACATCGCCCGCTTCCGGCCCCCAGCCGACGAAGTAATCGGCCCGCACAGAACCCACAATGGCACTGCCCGTGTCCTGCGCGATCACCAGCCGGTTCAACGCCAGCAGCGGCCCCGGCGACGACAGCCACACGGGCGTGCCGTAAGGGATGCTTTCCTTGTCGACCGCGATGGAGCGCCCCGGCGTCAGCGGCACGCCCTGCGCGCCGCGCGGGCCGAAGGCCGCGTCCAGGTCCGACAGCGCTTCCTCGCGGAAGAACACCACGCGCGGATTCGTCCACAGCATCTCCTGCACGCGCTGCGGATTGGCGCGCGCCCAGGCCTTGATGCCGGGCCAGGTGGCATCGCGCAGCGCCCCCTGCTGCAACAGCCAGGTGCCGACGCTGCGATAGGGCTGCTCGTTGCTGCCCGCGAACGCCAGCCGCACCATGCGCACGCGGCCGTCCGGCTCGGTGATGCGCACGCGTCCCGAGCCCTGGATCTGCAGCGACAGCGCATCCAGCGGGTCCTGCACGTAGGCGATCTCGCGCCCGCGCACCGCGGCGCGTGCCTGCGGCAGGGTCTCCATCTCCTGGCGGGTGTACCAGGGGCGTCGCCCCCCCCCCCGCGGGGGGGGGGTCCGCGGCCC
>JAEZEB010000250.1 GCA_023438115.1 Pseudomonadota bacterium
GGTCGTTCACGATGTTGTCGGACATGCCTGCTCCCTCACGCCGCCTTCAGGGACTTGATCTCGAGCGAGTCGAGGTACTTCTTCGGGTCGGCCGGGTCGAACACCTTGCCGTCGAAGAACTTCTCGACGCCGCGCGAGGTGGACGCCGGGATGTCCTTGGCCGCCACGCCGAGTTCCCTGGCGGCGGCGCGCCACAGGTCCTCGCGGTTCACCTTGGCGATCAGCGCCTGCGTGTCCAGGTTGGGCGGCAGGTAGCCCCAGCGCATGTTCTCGGTGAGGAACCACAGGTCGTGGCTGCGGAAGGGATAGGACGCGTGGTCGTTCCAGTAGCGCATCTGGAACTTGCTGTTCTTCTCCACGCGGCCGGTGCCGTAGTCGAAGTCGCCGCGGATGCGGTCGGTGATGTCGGCCACGGGCGCGTTGATCCAGCGCCGGCGCGCGCAGATCTCGGCCACCTCGGCGCGGTTCTTCGGGTCCTCGCACCACATCTGCGCTTCCATCACCGCCTTGAGCAGCGCCTTGGTCGCGTTCGGGTTGGCCTGCACGTAGTCGGCGCGCATCGCGAAGGCCTTCTCCGGGTGGTTCATCCACATCTCGCTGGTGGTGATCGCCGTGTAGCCGATCTTCTGGTGGATCAGCTGCAGGTTCCAGGGCTCGCAGACGCAGAAGGTGTCCATGCTGCCCACCTTCATGTTGGCCACCATCTGCGCCGGGGGCACCACGATGGTGTTGATGTCCTTGTTGGGGTCCACGCCGCCCGCGGCCATCCAGTAGCGGATCCAGAGGTCGTGCGTGCCGCCGGGAAAGGTCATCGCGGCATTCACCGGCTTGCCCGTGCGCGCGCGCTTGTCCATCAGCGCCTTGCGGAAGGCCCGGGTGTCCAGGCCCACCTTGAGGTCCTTGTACTCCTCGGCCACCGAGATGCCCTGGCCGCCCAGGTTCAGGCGCGCGAGGATGTTCATCGGCACCGGCACGTTGTTGGCCGTCACCGCGCCGGTGGTGATCAGGTAGGGCATGGGCGTGAGGATGTGCGCGCCGTCGATGCCGTTGTTCTTCGAGCCCAGCACCAGGTTGTCGCGCGTCGTGCCCCAGGACGATTGCTTGGCCACCTCCACCTCGGTCATGCCGTGCTTGCGGAAGAAGCCTTTCTCGTCCGCCACGAACAGCGGGGCGGCGTCGGTCAGCGCGATGAAGCCCAGCTTGGCGGCCCTGGTCTCCAGGGCGGCGCCCTGCGCCATCACGATGCCCGGGAAGACGCCGCCGCCTGCGAGGGCCGCGGCGCCCTGCAGGACGGTGCGGCGGGAAACCGTGGGTTGCTTGCTTTGCATGGTCTGCTCCTGGTTGCGAAGAAGAAAAAGAAAAACGGCGGCCATCGCGCTGCACGCCTGGGCATGCAGGGATGGACGCCGTTGTCCGGGTGTTCGCGCGCCGCCGTTAGCGCTCGTTCGTGCCAGGAGATGCAGGGACCGTGCCAGCGTTGTGCACCGCAGCAGTGCGGTGGGCCGGGTCCGGGGCGCCGGGCAGTACTTCCGCCAGCGACAGCAGCGCCTGGGCGACCTCGGACAGCTTGCGGTTCTGGTTCATCGCGAGGCGGCGCAGCGCCTTGTAGGCCTCGTCCTCGCTCATCTGCCGGTGCGCCATGAGCACGCCCTTGGCGCGCTCGACCAGCTTGCGCTCGTGCAGCGTGGCCCGCACGGCCTCGAGCTCCTCGCTCATGGCCTGCAGGCGCTGCGACTGCTCCTGCACCATCGCGAGGATGGAGCGCTCCAGGTGCGGGCCATAGGGCGCCGCCGCGGTTGCGTCGGGCCGGCTGGCCGCTTCGGCCAGCGCATCCAGGACGGCGCGCTGGTCGCGCAGTTCGGACCGGGCCTGCGCGATGCGCGCCTCGCACAGCCGCCGCAGATCGACGGCCAGGAAGTCCTCGACCTCGCGCATGGCATCGATGCGCCGGGTGCACCATGCGTACCAGGGCTGGGCCAGGTTTGTGTCGAGCGTGGTGCCCGCGCCGCCGCAGCCCACGCGCCGCAGCCGCTCGATCTCCGCCAGCACCAGCGGATCGTGGGCGGCGTGGTCCGCCTGCAGCTGCCCGGGACGGCAGAAGTGCGCGAAAGCCTGGAAGCAGCCTTGCTGCGATTCGACCAGGTGCCGCCAATGCTGCTGGCCCGCCACGTCGATGGCGCCGGCCGCGAAGGCCGCCGCGCCCAGCGCGCGTTCCTGGCCGGCGAACTCCTTGCCCTGCATGAAGTTGAACAGCGCGGCGAGGGCGCGGGAGATCTGCGGATCGGTGGCGGAATCGGCCGCTTCGAAGACGACGGCCAGCAGGCCCGTGACCAACCGGGAGTAGGCCGCGGTCGCCTCGCGCGCGGCCAGCGCCTGGCCGGCGACACGCTCGCGCAGGGCATCCAGCCCGTCGAGCCCGTGGACGACCACGGCCACCGCGCTGAACAGGCGCGAGCCGTTGCGCACGCGCGCGCCGGCGTCCAGGCATTCGAGCTGCGAGCGCACCTGCTGCTCGATGCGTCGGCATTCCTCGACCTGCTCCAGCCGCTGGACGCCCAGGCGGGTGCCCAGCGAACTCAGGAACACGTTGGACAGGCCGCGCTCGCGCTGCAGCGCGTGGACGAAGCGGCCGATGGCGTCCACCAGCTCGCCGGTGCGGGCCAGTTCCTCCAGCTCGGCGATCTCGCACCGGCGGGCGGCGAGCAGGAAGGTGGAACCGGACTTCATCGCCATCCCTCAGCAACAAACATGCCGTCCGGCAGGGGCAAGGTCCGCCCGATAAACTCGGCCCATGATCGTTCTGGGCATCGAGTCGTCCTGCGACGAGACCGGCGTGGCGCTGGTGGAAGCCGTGGGCACCGGGGTGCCCCGCTTGCGTGCGCACGCGCTGCACAGCCAGGTGGACATGCACCAGGCCTATGGGGGCGTGGTGCCCGAGCTGGCGAGCCGCGACCACATCCGCCGCGTGCTGCCGCTCGCGCAACAGGTCCTGGAAGAGTCCCAGGCCTCTCTGGCCGACGTCGACGTGGTCGCCTACACGCGCGGTCCCGGCCTGGCCGGCGCGCTGCTGGTGGGCGCGGGCGTCGCCTGCGCCCTGGGCGCGGCGCTGGGCAAGCCGGTGCTGGGCGTGCACCACCTCGAGGGCCACCTGCTGTCGCCCTTCCTCGGCAGCGATCCGCCGCAATTTCCCTTCGTGGCGCTGCTGGTCTCCGGGGGCCACACCCAGCTGATGCAGGTAGACGGTGTCGGCCGCTACACGCTGCTGGGCGAAACCATCGACGATGCCGCGGGCGAGGCTTTCGACAAGTCCGCCAAGCTGCTGGGCCTGGGCTATCCGGGCGGGCCGGCGTTGTCGCGGCTGGCGCAAGGGGGCGATCCCGCGGCGTTCAAGCTGCCGCGGCCGCTGCTGCACAGCGGCGACCTCGACTTCTCCTTCGCGGGACTGAAGACGGCGGTGCTGACGCAGGCGCGCCGCCTGGGCGACGAGCTGGAAGCGCGCAAGGCCGACCTGGCCGCCTCCACCGAGGCGGCCATCGTGGAAGTGCTGGTGAAGAAATCCATGGCCGCGCTGGATCGCAGCGGCCTGCAGCGCATCGTGGTGGCGGGCGGCGTGGGCGCCAACCGCCTGCTGCGCGCCCAGCTCGACGCTGCCTGCGCGCGCCGTGGCGTGCGCGTGCACTATCCGGAGCTGGCGCTGTGCACCGACAACGGCGCCATGATCGCCCTGGCGGCGGCCATGCGGCTGCAGGCCGGCGTGCAGCAGGCGAGCGACGCCTACGCCTTCGACGTCAAGCCGCGCTGGCCCCTGGATGCGCTGGCCGCCTGAGGCGAAACGCTAGTGGCCGGGCGCGGCACGCGCCCCTAACATGGGGCCATGAGCTCGACGCCACCGTCTCCCGGTTTCGCGGACCCGGCCGGCACCTGGAACCGGCGCTTCTCCGCGCCCGGCTACCTGTTCGGCACGGAGCCCAACGCCTGGCTGCATGCGCATGCCGACGTGTGGCATGCCGGGCAGCGGGTGCTGTGCGTGGCCGATGGGGAAGGGCGCAACAGCGTGTTCCTCGCGCAGCGCGGATTGACGGTGGATGCCTTCGACATCGCGGAAGTGGGCGTGCGCAAGGCGCGCGATTTCGCGCGCATCACCGGCGTGAAGGTGAACTTCGCGGTCTCGGACATCGCCACGCTGCAGTGGCCGGAGAGCCTCTACGACGGCGTGGCCGCGATCTTCATCCAGTTCGCCGATCCGCAGCTGCGCTCGCGCATCTTCGAAGGCATGGTGCGCTGCCTCAAGCCGGGCGGCTCGCTGGTGCTGCAGGGGTACACGCCAAAGCAGCTGGATTACGGGACAGGCGGGCCGCCGGTGGCTTCGCACATGTACACGCCGCAGCTGCTGCGCGAAGCTTTCCAGGCCATGGAGATCCTGGAGCTGCAGGAGTACGAGGCCGAACTCGCCGAAGGCTCGGCGCACAAGGGATATTCGGCGCTGGTCGGGATGGTGGCGCGGAAGAGGGCCTGAAGGCCCTCGTCAGCGTCTTACTTGACTTCGATCTGGCGCGCCGTCACCACGGGCTTCTTCTTCGCCAGCGTGAGCGTCAGCACGCCGTTCTCCAGCTTCGCGCTGGTCGCATCGGCGTCGATGTCGGCCGGCAGCTCGTAGGCAGCGCGGTACTGGCGCGGGGCGTCCTGGAGCGTCTCGACGCGGACCACGGCGCCGTCGACGTTGATGGACAGCTGCTCGCGGGTGACGCCGGGCAGGTCCATGGCGACGGTCCAGGCCTCGTCGTCCTGTTCCACCTTCACGCCGGAGGCGACCGGCTTGAAGAAGGCATCGTTCAGGAAGCGCTCGAAGCTGCGGTCGAAGCCGCGGGCCGGCGCGTAGTGGCGGGTGTGCAGGGCGGGTGCGAAGAACATCTCTCTAACTCCTCTGGCTGTTTCGGGGTGGGACGCGGCAGGATCGATGCCGCCGCGGCCCTTAAACTGCGCGGCTTCCATCGCCGCCTGGACCTCATCTGCGAACCGGGCGCGTCTTTTCAAGGGATCTCCAGGCATGAAATATCCGCGTCGTGCGATCTTGAAATCGCTGGCTGCGGCGGCATTTGCCCCCGCTTTCGCCCATGCGCAGGGCAGCGGCGGTTCGATCCGCATCGCCATGATCGAAGGGCTTTCCGGCGGCAACGCGAACGGCGGCGAGGCCGTGTTCCGCAACCTCGCGTGGGCCATCGAGCGCGTGAACGCGCGCGGCGGCGTGCGCACGCGCGAAGGCGCGCGGCCGCTCGCGCTGGCGCGCTACGACAGCAAGGGCCAGATCGAGGAGGCGCTCTCGACCTTCCGCTCCGCGGTGGACGACGGCGCGCGCATCATCGTGCAGGGCAATTCGTCGGCCGTCGCCGCGGCGCTGATCGAGGCGATCAACAAGCACAACGAACGCGATCCGGCGCGCAGCGTCGTCTTCCTCAATTACTCCGCGGTCGATCCCATCCTCACCAACGAGAAGTGCAGCTTCTGGCATTTCCGCTTCGACGCCCATGCGGACATGCGCATGACGGCGCTGATGTCGGTGCTGCGCGAGGAGCCCTCGGTGAAGTCGGCGTACCTGATCGGGCAGGACTACAGCTTCGGCCAGGCGGTGCTGCGCGAGGCGCGCCGCCAGCTCGGCGAGCAGCGCCCCGACGTGCGCATCGTCGGCGACGAGCTGCATCCGCTGCTGCGCATCCGCGACTTCGCGCCCTATGCCACCAAGATCGTCCAGAGCGGTGCCGACGCGGTGATCACCGGCAACTTCAGCACCGACCTCACGCTGCTGGTGAAGGCGGCGCGCGAGGCGGGCTTCGAGGGGCGCTTCTACACCTTCTACGGCAACGCGCTGGGCGCGCCGGCGGCCATCGGCGACGCGGGCGTGGGCAAGGTCGTTGCCATCGCGGATTGGCTGCCCAACTGGCCTTCGCCGCAGAGCGAAGCCTTCTACCGGTCCTTCCGCGAACGCTTCCCGCGGCCCGCCGACGACTACGTGCACATGCGCATGCAGCTGATGATCGAGGCGCTGGCGAAATCGATCGAGGCCGCCGGCACGATCGATGCGCTGCCGCTGGCGCGGGCGCTGGAGAACGTGAGCGTCACATTCGCCGGCCAGGCGGGCCGCATGCGCGCGGCCGACCACCAGTTCCAGCAGCCGCTGGTGGTGGGCGTCATGGACCGCCAGGGCACGCCGGGCGTGAAGTTCGACGTGGAAGGCTCCGGCTACGGCTTCCGTGTGGTGCGCACCATCGCGCCCCAGCAGGCGGAAATGCCCCACACCTGCGCGATGACGCGGCCGTAGCGGATACTCCTGCCATGCGCGAAGCCGTCCTGAACCTCGAGGAATCCAAGATCCGTGAAGTCGCCAACGCCGGCATGGGGCGCAGCGACGTGCTGCCCTTCTGGTTCGGCGAGAGCGACGAGGTCACGCCCGAATTCATCCGCGAGGCGGCGGTCGCCTCGCTGCGCTCGGGCGAGACCTTCTACACGCACAACCTCGGCCTTCCGGAGCTGCGCGAGGCCATCGCGGCCTACGCCTCGAAGCTGCACGGAAACGTGGACCCCGGGCGCATCGCGGTCACCTCCGGCGGCGTCAACGCCCTGATGCTGGCCTGCCAGGCCGTGGTGGATGCCGGCGACGAGGTGGTGGCGGTCACGCCCGTGTGGCCCAACCTGCCGGCGCAGGCGCTGATCATGGGCGCGAAGCTGCGGCGCGTGTCGCTGACGCCGCGCCAGGGCGCCTGGACGCTGGACCTGCAGAAGCTGCTGGACGCCATCACGCCCGCGACGCGGCTGCTGATCGTCAACGCGCCCAACAACCCCACCGGCTGGACGCTCACGCGCGCCGAGCAGGAGGCGATCCTGGCGCATTGCCGGAAGACCGGCACCTGGATCCTGGCCGACGAGGTCTACGAGCGCCTGTACTACGAGCCGACGGAGAAGGGCTGCGCGCCCAGCTTCCTGGACGTGGCGCAGCCGGACGACCGCCTCGTGGTGGCGCACAGCTTCTCCAAGAGCTTCCTCATGACGGGCTGGCGGATGGGCTGGCTGGTGATGCCGCCGGCCATGACGCACCACATGGGCAAGCTCATCGAGTTCAACACCTCCTGCGCCAGCGTGTTCACCCAGCGCGCCGCGATCGAGGCCATGCGCCGCACCGACGAGGTCACGCCACGCATCGTGGCGCACCTGAAGGACTGCCGCGACACGCTGGTGCCCCTGCTGCAGGCGCTGCCGGGCGTGGAGCTCGCGCCGGCGCGGGGCGGCATGTACGCCTTTTTCAAGCTCGAGGGTTTCGACGATTCGCTGGCCCTGGCCAAGCGGCTGGTCGCCGAGGCCGGGATCGGCCTGGCGCCTGGCAATGCCTTCGCGCCGGAGGCGCAGGGCTGGCTGCGCTGGTGCTTCGCCAGCCAGGACCTCGGCCGCTTGCGGCAGGGCGTGGACCGGCTCGCCACGTGGCTGGCCCGCAGGTCGGGGGGGGGCCCGGGGGGCACCC
>JAEZEB010000252.1 GCA_023438115.1 Pseudomonadota bacterium
GCGCGAAGCGCTGGCCCAGGTGCAGCGGCCCGGCAAGCTGCAGGCCCTGCAGGCGGTGCGTTCGCAGGTCGCGGGCGCCGCCACCATGGAGAAGGTGACGGGCTACGAGGACGCCACCACGTACAACAACTTCTACGAATTCGGCACCGACAAGGACGATCCGGCGCGCAACGCCCACACGCTGCGCACCAGCCCCTGGACCGTGGAGGTCGAGGGGCTCGTGAAGAAGCCGGGCCGCTACGCGATCGAGGACCTGCTGAAGCTCTCGGCGCAGGAAGAACGCATCTACCGCCTGCGCTGCGTGGAAGGCTGGTCGATGGTGATCCCGTGGGTGGGCTACTCGCTGTCGCACCTGGTCAACCGCGTGGAGCCGCTGGGCAGCGCGAAGTTCGTCGAGTTCCACACGCTGGCCGACAAGGCCACCATGCCCTACGTGGGCTCGCGCGTGCTGGACTGGCCTTACGTGGAAGGCCTGCGCATGGACGAGGCCATGCATCCGCTGACGCTGCTCACCTTCGGCATGTACGGCGAGGTGCTGCCCAGGCAGAATGGCGCGCCGGTGCGCGTCGTCGTGCCCTGGAAGTACGGCTTCAAGAGCGGCAAGAGCATCGTCAAGATCCGCTTTTCCGAGCAGATGCCGCGCACGGCCTGGAACAAGGCGGCGGCCAACGAGTACGGCTTCTATTCCAACGTGAACCCGAACGTGGACCACCCACGCTGGTCGCAGGCCACGGAGCGCCGCATCGGCGAGGACGGCCTGTTCGCCAAGAGGCGCAAGACGCTGCTGTTCAACGGCTACGAGGCGCAGGTGGGCCAGCTGTACGCGGGCATGGACCTGAAGAAGAACTATTGATGACGCTTGCACGCGCGCTGCTGCATCCCGCGGCCAAGCCGCTGGTGTTCGTGCTGTCGCTGCTGCCCCTCGCCTGGCTGGTGTGGGGCGCGGTCATGGGCGGCCTGGGCGCGAACCCCGCGGAATACCTGATCCGCTCCACCGGCGACTGGACCCTGCGTTTCCTGTGCCTCACGCTGGCGGTGACGCCCTTGCGCGTGGCGGCGGGACTGCCGCCGCTGGCGCGCTTCCGCCGCATGCTGGGCCTCTTCACGTACTTCTACGTGGTGCTGCACTTCCTCTGCTACGGCTGGCTGGACCAGGGCTTTGACCTGGCGGAGATCGCGAAGGACATCGCCAAGCGGCCCTTCATCCTGGTGGGCTTCGCTTCGTTCGTGCTGCTGACCCCGCTGGCGGCGACGTCCTTCAACCGCGCGGTGAAGGCGATGGGCGCCAGGCGCTGGCAGGCGCTGCACCGCATCGTGTACGTGGTGGCGCCGCTCGCCATCCTGCATTTCTTCTGGATGCGGGCGGCGAAGAACAACTTCGGCGAAGTGGCCGTGTACGCCGCCATCCTCGCGGTGCTGCTCGGATGGCGCGTGTGGAACCGCCGCCGGCGCGGCGCTCAGGGCAGCAGCTTTTCCTTGCGCAGCTGATCGGCCGTGTCCTCGCGCTCGCGGATCACGTGCGCGCGGTCGCCGTCGATCAGGATCTCCGCCGGGCGGCCGCGCGTGTTGTAGTTGCTCGCCATGGCCATGCAGTACGCGCCCGCGGAGAGCACCGCGAGCAATTCACCAGGACGCACGGACAGCATCCGGTCGCGGCCCAGCCAGTCGCCGCTCTCGCACACCGGGCCCACCACGTCGTAGAGCGTGCCCGCCTCGTCGCGGCGAGCCACCGGCACGATCGCGTGGAAGGCCTGGTACATCGCCGGGCGCGGCAGGTCGTTCATCGCGGCGTCGACGATCAGGAAGTTCTTCTGCTCGCCCGGCTTGAGGTAGAGCACCTCGGTCACGCAGACGCCGGCGTTGCCCACCAGGGAGCGGCCCGGCTCGATCATCAGCTGCCGGTCGCCGTAGCCGCGCGCGTCCACCAGGGCCAGCAGCTGCTTCCACAGCGCATCGGCCGCGGGCGGCTGCTCGCCGTTGTAGTTGATGCCCAGGCCGCCGCCGAAGTCGATGTGCTCCAGCGGGATGCCGGCCGATTCGACCGCGGCCACCAGGTCCAGCACGCGCTCCATGGCGTCCAGGTAGGGGTCGGTCTCGGTGATCTGCGAGCCGATGTGGCAGTCGATGCCCACCACCCGCAGGCCCGGCAGCGAAGCGGCGCGCCGGTACGCGCGCAGCGCGTCGCGATGGGCGATGCCGAACTTGTTGCCCTTCAGGCCGGTGGAGATGTAGGGGTGCGTCTTCGGGTCGACGTCGGGATTCACGCGCAGGCTCACGGGCGCCTTCACGCCCATCTCGGCCGCGACGTCGCTGAGCACTTCCAGTTCGGCTTCGCTCTCCACGTTGAAGCAGTGGATGCCCGCTTCCAGCGCGCGGCGCATCTCGCGACGGGTCTTGCCCACGCCGGAGAAGATGATGTCCTCGCCGCGCGCGCCCGCGGCCAGCACGCGTTCGAGTTCGCCGCCCGACACGATGTCGAAGCCGCAGCCCGCGCGCGCGAACACCTGCAGCACCGCCAGCGAGGAGTTGGCCTTCAGCGCATAGAAGATCTTCGCCTTGCGCCCCGCGAATCCGCGCTGGTAGGCGGCCAGCGCCTCCAGCATCGAGGCCTTGGAGTAGACGAAGAGGGGCGTGCCGTGGGCCGCGGCCAGGTCCGGCAGCGCCACGCCCTCGACGAACAGGCGGTCGCCGCGGTACTGCACGTGGGGCGCGCCCGGGAGGAGGGAGGTGTTCATGGCTGGCGGGTGGGCGAAGCGGTGCCTCTGGGCGGAGTCGGGATGTCTTCGGCGTCCGCTGCCGCACCGGGCGTCCGGGACGCGGGCGGCGGCGAAGTGGCCGCGGGCGGCGTGCCGACGGGCGCGGCGCCGCGCTGCGGCATCACGGTCGTCCTGGGCGACAGCGTCTGCGGAAGCGTGCGCCGGCCCGCGGCCTCCTCGCCCGTGGGGATGTAGAGCGGACCTTTCTGGCCGCAGGCGGCCAGCAGGCAGGTGCCGGCGAGCGCCGCCAGCGCGAGCGAACGCCGCCGCGCGGGGGTGCTGACTAGAATTTGGAGTACACCGGACATATGGAAATTGTAATGACCGATCTGGAATACCTCGATCGCGCGGAAGCCCTGCTCGCCAGCGTCGAGGCCGGCTGCGACCGCATCAACGACAGCAGCGACGCGGACATCGACAACCAGCGCGTGGGCGGCATGGTCACGCTCACCTTTCCCGACCGCAGCCAGATCATCGTGAACCTGCAGAAGCCGCTGCAGGAGGTGTGGCTGGCCGCCCGCTCGGGCGGCTTCCACTACAAGTTCGACGGCCAGTGCTGGCGCGACACCAAGGGGCAGGGCGAGTTCTTCGCCGACCTGAGCCGCTGCGCGAGCGAACAGGCCGGAAGGCCCCTGGTTTTCAGTTCCTGAAGAGATCCAGGATGCTGCGGCGCTCGTCCGCGGGCGGGGGCGCCGGCGGCACCACGCCCGGCGGGCGCCCATCGGAGTTGAGCAGCCCCGGATCGCCCGGCACGCCAGGCGGCTGCTCGCCGGCCGAGCCGTTCAGCGGCGCGCCGCGCAGGGCGCCGTCGCCGTTCGGGTCACCGTTCGGTTCGCCGCTCAGGCCCAGGCTGGCGACGCCGCCGCCGCGGGCATATTCCTCGTAATACCACTCGCCGCCGACGTTGATCACGCCTTCGGGCGCGGCCGGCTCCATCACGGGCACGCCCTTGAGGGCCGAGCGCATGAATTCGATCCACACCGGCAGGCTCAGGCCGCCGCCCGTCTCGCGGTCGCCCAGGGAGCGCGGGTTGTCGTAGCCCATCCAGACCACCGCGGTGAGCGAGGGATGGAAACCGGCGAACCAGGTGTCGATCGCGTCGTTGGTGGTGCCGGTCTTGCCGTACAGGTCGGGGCGCTTGAGTTCGCGCTGCGCACGCGCGGCGGTGCCCGAGCGCGTGATCTCCTGCATCAGGCGGTTCATGATGAAGGCGTTGCGCGCGTCGATGGCGCGCATCGACTCGTTCAGCAGCGGCGGCTGGCTCTCCACCAGCGTGCGGCCCTTCTGGTCGGTGATTTTCGTGATCAGCCAGGGGTTGACGCGGTAGCCGCCGTTGGCGAACACGGCGTAGCCCGTGGCCATCTGCATCGGCGTGACCGAGCCGGCGCCCAGCGCCATGGTGAGGTAGGCCGGGTGCTTCTCGGGGTCGAAGCCGAAGCGCGCCACCCAGTCCTGCGCGTTCTGCGGGCCGACGGCCTGCAGGATGCGGATGGAAACCATGTTCTTCGACTTGGCCAGCGCCGTGTGCAGCGGCATGGGGCCTTCGAAGCGGCCGTCGTAGTTCTTGGGCTCCCAGGGCTGCCCGCCGGTGACGCCGGAGTCGAAGAACAGCGGGCTGTCGCTCACGATGGTGGCGGGGCCGAAGCCGCGCTCCAGCGCCGCGGAATAGATGAAGGGCTTGAAGCCCGAGCCGGGCTGCCGCCAGGCCTGGGTGGCGTGGTTGAACTTGTTCTTGTTGAAGTCGAACCCGCCCACCATGGCACGGATCGCGCCGTCGCGCGGATCCAGCGCGACGAAGGCGCCCTCGACCTCGGGCAGCTGCGTGATCTCCCAGGTGTCCTTGGGCGTCTTCATCACGCGGATCACGGCGCCGCGGCGGATCTTGATCTTGGGCGTGGCCTTCTCGGACAGGCCGGAGCGCGCGGCGTTCAGGCCGGAGCCCACGATGTCGAAGCGGTCGCCGTTGCCGCGCACCGCCACGATCTTCTTGGGGGAGACCTCCAGCACGACGGCGGCCAGGACGTCGCCGTTGTCCGGGTGGTCGGCCAGCGCGTCGTCGATCGCCTCTTCCAGTTCCCTGGGATCGTCGGGCAAGTCGACGAAGCGCTCCGGCCCGCGGTAGATCTGGCGCTTCTCGTAGTCCATGATGCCCTTGCGCAGGGCCTGGTACGCGGCTTCCTGGTCGTCCGACTTGACGGTGGTGTAGACGTTCAGGCCGCGGGTATAGGTCTCGTCGCCGTACTGCGCATAGACGAGCTGGCGCACGGTCTCGGCGATGTACTCGGCGCGCACGGGCATCTGCTGCACGCCGGTGCGGATGCGCAGTTCCTGCTTCTTGGCTGCCACGGCCTCCTCGGCCGTGATGAAACCGTTCTCGTGCATCCGTTCGATGATGTACAGCTGCCGGGAACGGGCGCGGGAGGGGTTGGAGATCGGGTTGTACGCCGACGGAGCCTTGGGCAGGCCGGCCAGCATGGCCGCCTCCGCGATGGTCAGGTCCTTCATCGGCTTGCCGAAGTAGGCATCCGAGGCCGCCGCGAAGCCATAGGCGCGGTTGCCCAGGAAGATCTGGTTCATGTAGATCTCGAGGATCTGGTCCTTCGTCAGCAGGTGCTCCAGCTTGAAGGTGAGGAGCACCTCATAGAGCTTGCGGGTGAAGGTCTTCTCGGAAGACAGGTAGACGTTGCGCGCCACCTGCATGGTGATGGTGGAGGCGCCCTGGCTCTTCACGCGCCCCAGGTTGGCCAGGGCGGCGCGGCCCAGGCCGATGTAGTCCACGCCATGGTGCGAATAGAAGCGGGCGTCCTCGATGGCCAGCACCGCGTTCTTCATGACCGCGGGGATCTCGTTGATCGGCGTGAGGCTGCGCCGCTCTTCGCCGAACTCGCCGATCAGCACGCCATCGGCGCTGTAGACCCGCAGCGGCAGCTTGGGACGGTAGTCGGACAGGTCGCTGATGTCCGGGAGGTTGGGGTAGGCGACGGCCAGCGCGACGCCGGCGATGGTCACCCCCACGGCCACGAACGCGAAGGCCAGCCCGAAGGTCCATGCGAACAGCTTCAGGAGGAACCGTTGCCAGAAGGGGCGGGTGCGGGCGGGGCCGGGAGTGTCGGAAGAGGAATCGGAAGCCATAAAACTCCATCGGGCGTCCCGGGGCGCCCATTATAGGAATGCGGACGTCTGAGCCGACCGCCGGGCAGGGGTTCCGCAACGTCCGTCGGAGCGTCGCCTGCGGGGCCCGTAAGCGGCTGGAGTATGGCACCGAAGCTCGTCGGCTTTTGGCAACGCCGAGTAGGGGGAGCAACCAGAAATTCCTTTGGCGACAAGGATGTTGTTGCTAGCATTGAAGTGGAATCTTAAGTTCGTTACGCCTTGACACGAGGCGTCGTAGGAGACGGGTTTGATCTCAATCGGCTCACTTTTCGGCAGCAAGTCCGCGCCGCTTCTCGGCCTGGACATCAGTTCCTCCAGCGTGAAGCTGGTCGAGCTCGGGCTGGCCAAGAACGGTGGCTTCATCCTCGAGCGTTGCGCCATCGAGCCGCTGGAACGCGGCTGGATCAATGACGGCAACGTGGAAAAGTTCGACGAGGTGGCGGAAGCAATGCGGCGGGTCGTGAAGAAAAGCGGCACGCGCACCCGCAATGTGGCCATGGCGCTGCCCGCCTCCGCGGTGATCACCAAGAAGATCATCCTGCCCGGCGGCCTTTCGGACGCCGAGCTGGAAGTCCAGGTCGAGGCCGAGGCCAACCAGTACATCCCCTTCTCGCTGGATGAAGTGAGCCTCGACTTCTGCGTCGTCGGGCCGAGCCCGTCCTCCGCCGGGGACGTGGAAGTGCTGATCGCCGCCTCCCGCAAGGAAAAGGTGCAGGACCGACAGGGCCTGGCCGAGGCCGCCGGCCTGAAGCCGGTGGTCATCGACGTCGAATCCTATGCCTCGCGCCTGGCCGCGGGCCGCCTGATCGGCGACCTGCCCGGGGAAGGCAAGGACCAGCTCGTCGCCCTGTTCGAGGTCGGCGCCTCCACCACCAGCATGCAGGTCATCCGCAACGACGAGGTGCTGTACGACCGCGACCAGGCCTTCGGCGGCGCCCAGCTCACCCAGCTCATCGTGCGGCAATACGGCTTCTCGCCGGAGGAGGCGGAGAGCAAGAAGCGCAGCGGCGAACTGCCCGAGGACTACGAGTCCGGCGTGCTGCGGCCCTTCGTCGACAGCATGGCGCAGGAAGTGGCGCGCGCGCTGCAGTTCTTCTTCACCAGCACGCCGCACAACCGCGTCGACCACATCATGGTGGCGGGCGGGTCGGCGGCGCTGCCGGGCCTGAGCGATGCCATCACGGCCCAGACATCGTTCCCGTGCGCCCTGGCGGACCCGTTCCAGGGCATGCAGTTCGGCGATTCCGTGCGCGAGAAGAAGGTCCGGCGCGAGGCGCCCTCGTACCTGACGTCGTGCGGCCTGGCCATGCGGAGGTTCCTGCAGTGATCCTGATCAACCTGTTGCCGCACCGCGAGGCGGCACGCAAGCGCCGGCGCGAGGCGTTCTACGCCAGCCTGGGCGCGTCCGCCGTGGCCGGCGCGCTCATCGCGGGCGGCATCTATCTCTGGTACGCGGCGCTGATCGACGCGCAGCAGGACCGCAACATGGTCCTGACCCGCGAGATCAAGAAGCTGGAGACCCAGATCAAGGACATCGCGACCCTCCAGGAGGAGATCGCCTCGTTGCGGGCCCGCCAGCAGGCGGTGGAAGACCTGCAGGCCAACCGCAACATGCCGGTGCACCTGCTCAACGAGATGGCGCGCCTGCTGCCGGACGGCGTCTATCTCAACAACATGAAGCAGACCAAGGACATCGTGACGCTCGCGGGCGTGGCGCAGTCCAACGAGCGGGTCTCGGAACTGCTGCGCAACCTGGCGGCTGGCAGCCCCTGGATCACCAAGCCGGAGCTGATCGAGATCGTCGCGGCGAACGTGAACCTCGGCGGGAAGGAGACCCGCCGCGCCTTCAACTACCGGATGACCATCAAGCTGGTGCCTGCCGCCGCCGTGAAGCCTGGCCAGCTGCCGCCGCTGCCGTCGGCGCAGGGCAAGGCGCCGGCCGCTACGGCTGCCGCGGGCGCCCAGGC
>JAEZEB010000308.1 GCA_023438115.1 Pseudomonadota bacterium
TGGAGGTGGCTGGCTACGAGGACGACACCCTGCTGGAGAGCTTCGTGCTCGACTCCGGCAACGCCCGCCACGACATGGACAGCCTGGCCTTGCGCCACCTGGGCTACACCACGGTCAAGTACGAGGAACTGTGCGGCAAGGGCGCCAAACAGATCCCGTTCTCGCAATGCGCGCTGGACGACGCCACCCGCTACGCGGCCGAGGACGCGGACATCACCCTGCGCCTGCACAACGTGCTGGGCGCGCGCCTGGCCGCCGAGCCCGGCCTGCAGGCCGTCTACCGCGAGATCGAGATGCCGCTGGTGCAGGTGCTGGAGCGGATCGAGGCCAACGGCGTGCTGGTGGACATGGAGGAGCTGCGCCGCCAGGGCGCGGACCTCTCGCGCCGGATGCTGGAGGCGCAGACCCGCGCCACTGGGATGGCCGGGCGCAGCTTCAACCTGGATTCGCCCAAGCAGCTGTGCGCGCTGCTGTTCGATGAGCTGGGCCTGCCGGCACTGGTCAAGACGCCCAAGGGCCAGCCGTCGACCAACGAGGAGGCACTGGAGGCCATCGCCCACCTGCACGAGCTGCCGCGGGTGATCCTCGAATACCGGGGTCTGGCCAAGCTGCGCAGCACCTACACCGACAAGCTGCCGGAGATGGTCAATCCGGACACCGGGCGGGTGCATACCAGCTACCACCAGGCCGGCGCCGCCACCGGGCGGCTGTCCTCCTCCGACCCGAACCTGCAGAACATCCCGATCCGCACCGACGACGGCCGTCGCATCCGCCGCGCCTTCGTCGCCCCGCCGGGGCGCAAGCTGGTCGCCTGCGACTACTCGCAGATCGAGCTGCGGATCATGGCCCACCTGTCGCAGGACCCCGGGCTGCTCGCGGCCTTCGCCGGCGGCGCCGACATCCACCGCGCCACGGCCGCCGAAGTGTTCGGCCGCGCCATCGACGAGGTCACCGGCGACGAGCGGCGCGCGGCCAAGGCCATCAACTTCGGCCTGATGTACGGCATGGGCGCCTTCGGCCTCGCGCGCAACCTCGGCATCTCGCGCGG
The DNA here is from genome assembly GCA_023438115.1 of Pseudomonadota bacterium. Lineage (GTDB taxonomy): Bacteria > Pseudomonadota > Gammaproteobacteria > Burkholderiales > Burkholderiaceae_C > Ramlibacter. The sequence goes on from JAEZEB010000308.1 coordinate 1,049, forward strand.
GGAGGCCCAGGACTACATCGCGCTGTACTTCTCGCGCTATCCGGGCGTCCGTGACTTCAAGGACCGCACGCGGGCGCAGGCGCGCGAGCAGGGCTACGTCGAGACCGTCTTCGGCCGCCGCCTGTACCTGGAATACATCAGCCGGGGCACCCAGGCCCAGCGCGCGGGGGCCGAGCGCGCGGCGATCAATGCCCCGATGCAGGGCACCGCGGCGGACATCATCAAGCGCGCGATGGTGGAGGTGGACCGCTGGATCGGGGGGCACGCCGGGCGCGCGCGCATGATCCTGCAGGTGCACGACGAACTGGTGTTCGAATGCGACACCGGCTTCGTCGACACCCTGCTGCACGAGGTCGTGGCGCGGATGACCGGGGCGGCCGAACTGGCCGTGCCGCTGGTGGTCGATTCCGGGGTGGGCGACAACTGGGAACAGGCCCACTGAGGGCGCGGCCGGGGGCTGAATGCGGGGCGGCGAAGCGCCGCCTGGAAGAGGCCCGGAGGACCGTCCGTCGGACGGGGTAAATGCCGGCTGAATCCAACACAAAGTTAACGCTGATCTTCACGAACTATCCATGTTGGCGGTGGTCATATAGGTCGCGACAGATGCAAGGTCTGTCGCAGATCACTCCCCTCCCCTGGAGATGATCGACCCGGAACGACGGCTTCTCCCCGAGCCCCGTTCTCCAGCCCCGCCGGCCCCCCCTGCCTGCGGGGCTTTTTATTGCGTGTCGTCCGCACGACATCGACATCGCCGATCGGGCAGGATCGGTGCATGGACCTGGAGAACCGACCCGCTGGCCACGACCTCGCGCTGGTCGCCGACATCGGCGGCACGAACGCGCGGTTCGCGCTGTGCGACCCCGCGGCGGCGGTGCCGGTGCTGCAGGTGCCCCGCGCGCTGCCGGCCGCGGAGTTCGCGAGCCTGGAGCATGCGGTGGAGCACTACCTGGCCGATGTCGGCGTGCGGCCCGCGCGGGCGGCCTTCGCACTGGCCTGCCCGGTGGGCGGCGACGAGATCCGGCTGACCAACCGCGCCTGGTCCTTCAACCGCCACGGGCTGCGCGCCGCGCTGGGCCTTGGCGAACTGCGGCTGCTCAACGATTTCGAGGCGATTGCCCGGGCGGTGCCGGTGCTCGGGGCGGCCGGATGCGTGTCCCTCGACGGCCGAGCGCATCCGATCGACGCCGGGCCGGTGAGCGTGATCGGGCCGGGAACCGGCTTCGGCGCCGCACTGCTGGTGGGCGGGGCGGCCGAGGGCTGGCGCGTGGTGGCCACGGAAGGGGGCCATGTCGCGTTCGCGCCCCTGGACGAGGAGGAGCGGCGCCTGGCCGACTGGATCGTCGCACGCCACGGCCGGGCCTCGTGGGAGCGGCTGCTTTCGGGGAGCGGCCTGGCCACGATCGACGCGGTGCTGCGCGGTGGCGGCGGCGCGGGAGCGGCGCCACTGCGTGACCCGGCCGACGTGGTGGCCGCCGCGCTCGACGGCCACGACATCGCCGCCCGCAACGCGCTGGCGCGCTTCTGCGCCATCCTCGGCAGCGTCGCCGGCGACGTGGCGCTGGTGCATGGTGCCCGCGCGGTGGTGGTCGCCGGTGGCATCGTGCCGCGTTTCCTGCCCTTCCTGCGCGCCAGTGCCTTCCGCGAACGCTTCCTCGACAAGGGGCGCTTCGCCGCCTGGCTCGAACCGGTGCCGGTGCACGTGGTCGTGCATCCGCATCCCGGGCTGCTGGGCGCGGCCCTGGCCCTCGGCGACGCCCCGGGGCCTTCACGCCGCTGATGGCCTGATGGAAGCGCTTCCGAGACGAGGTGGGCCATGACCGGACTCTTCGACCTGGCGATGCCGTGGTGGGAATTCGTGCTCCGCGCCATCGTCGTGTACTTCATCCTGCTGGCGATGCTGCGGCTGTCGGGCAAGCGCACGGTGGGCCAGTTCACGCCCTTCGACCTGCTGGTGGTCGTGCTGCTGGGCACCGCGGTGCAGAACTCGCTGATCGGCGAGGACTACTCCCTGCTCGGCGGGTTGATCCTCGCGGCCACGCTCATCGCCTGCAACTGGCTGGTGGGCTTCGCCACCGCGCGCAGCCGGCGGCTCGACCGGCTGGTGGAGGGCAGCCCGGTCCTGCTCGGCCGCGACGGCCGGCTTTTCGAGGGCGCCATGCGGGCGCAGAACCTGAGCCGCCTCGATGTCGACGAGGCGCTGCGCGACAACGGCGTGGCGTGCATCGAGGATGCGGCGCTGGTGACGCTTGAAGTCGACGGCACCATCACCGTGGTGCCGCGCCGCGACGGGCGCTGACGCTCAGCCCAGTTCGGCCAGCCAGTCGCGCGGGCGCAGGTAGTCGGCCAGCCGTGCCTCCGCGCTGCCGGGTTCGGGCTGCCAGCCATACTCCCAGCGCGCCAGCGGCGGCAGGCTCATCAGGATCGATTCGCTGCGGCCGCCGGACTGCAGCCCGAAGTGCGTGCCGCGGTCCCAGACCAGGTTGAACTCGACGTAGCGGCCGCGGCGGTAGAGCTGGAACTGGCGCTCGCGCTCGCCGTGGGGCGTGTCCCGGCGGCGCTCGAC
>JAEZEB010000042.1 GCA_023438115.1 Pseudomonadota bacterium
CTTGTAGACCGGGCGCACGCCCGCCTTGGTGCGCAGGGCGCGGACGTCCTTGGCGCTCTTGCCCGCGAGTTCGGCGAGGCGGCGATCGGAAAAGCCCATGGCCTTGAGGCTGCGCAGCATGGCGGCATCCTCGGGCAGGCCATGCTGGCGGACCTTCTTTTCGGTCTCGATCAGCCCCATCATCTGCTCGAGGAACCAGCGGTCGATCTTGCAGGCTTCGTAGATGTCCTCGACGCTCCAGCCCAGCCGCATCGCTTCGGCCACATAGAGCAGGCGCTGCGGCGTCGCCGTCGAAATGGCGGCCGAAATGGCGTTCTCGTTGTCGTCTTCCGGCGCGCCCGGCACGTAGCCCGGGATGCCGACTTCGTTGAGCCCGGTGAGCCCGGTCTCGAGCGAGCGCAGCGCCTTCTGCAGGCTTTCCTGGAAGGTGCGGCCGATGGCCATGGCCTCGCCCACCGACTTCATCGAGGTGGTCAGCCGGTTGTCCGAGCCGGGGAACTTCTCGAAGGCAAAGCGCGGGATCTTGGTGACGACATAGTCGATGCTCGGCTCGAAGCTGGCCGGGGTCGCGCCGCCGGTAATGTCGTTTTCGAGTTCGTCGAGCGTATAACCCACCGCCAGCCGCGCCGCGACCTTGGCGATCGGGAAGCCGGTGGCCTTTGACGCCAGCGCCGAGGAGCGCGAGACGCGCGGGTTCATCTCGATGACGATCATGCGGCCGGTGGCCGGATCGACCGCGAACTGCACGTTCGAGCCGCCGGTCTCCACGCCGATCTCGCGCAGCACCGCCAGCGAGGCGTCGCGCATGATCTGGTATTCCTTGTCGGTCAGCGTCAGCGCCGGGGCGACCGTGATCGAATCGCCGGTGTGGACGCCCATCGGATCGATGTTCTCGATCGAGCTGACAATGATGCAGTTGTCCTTCTTGTCGCGGACAACTTCCATCTCATACTCTTTCCAGCCGAGGACGCTTTCCTCGATCAGGATCTCGCTGGTCGGCGAGGCGTCGAAGCCGCGCTCGCAGATCTCGATGAACTCGCCCTTGTTGTAGGCGATGCCGCCGCCGGTTCCGCCCATGGTGAAGGAGGGGCGGATGATCGCCGGCAGGCCGATATCGTCCAGCGCCTCGAGCGCCTGGCCGAGATTCTTGACATGGTGGGAGCGCGGCGTGTCGAGGCCGATCTTGGTCATCGCCTCGCGGAAGCGCTCGCGGTCCTCCGCCTTGTCGATGGCGTCCGCGGTGGCGCCGATCATCTCGACGCCGAACTTCTCGAGCACGCCCATCTTCTGCAGCGAGAGCGCGCAGTTGAGCGCGGTCTGGCCGCCCATGGTCGGGAGCAGGGCGTCGGGGCGCTCCTTCTCGATGATCTTTGCGACGATCTCGGGGGTGATCGGCTCGACGTAGGTCGCATCCGCCAGCTCGGGATCTGTCATGATCGTGGCGGGGTTCGAGTTGACCAGCACTATCCGGTAGCCCTCGGCCTTGAGGGTATTGCAGGCCTGGGTGCCGTAATAGTCGAACTCGCAGGCCTGGCCGATGATGATGGGGCCGGCGCCGATGATGAGGATGGACTTGATGTCAGTGCGTTTGGCCATGGCTTACTTCTTCTTCTCGTCCATCAGGCCGGTGAAGCGGTCGAACAGGTAGTCGATGTCGTGGGGGCCCGGGGAAGCTTCCGGGTGGCCCTGGAAGCTGAAGGCGGGCTTGTCGGTGCGGGCCAGGCCCTGCAGCGTGCCGTCGAACAGGCTCACGTGCGTGGGACGCAGGTTGGCCGGCAGCGCCTTGTCGTCCACCGCGAAGCCGTGGTTCTGGCTGGTGATGCTGACGCGGCCGGTGTCGAGGTCCTTCACCGGGTGGTTGGCACCGTGGTGGCCGAAGGGCATCTTGTACGTCTTCGCGCCGGAAGCCAGCGCCAGGATCTGGTGGCCCAGGCAGATGCCGAAGGTGGGATAGCCGTCCTCGACCAGTTCACGCGTGGCTTCGATGGCGTAGTCGCAGGGCTCCGGGTCGCCGGGACCGTTGGACAGGAACACGCCGTCGGGGTTGAGCTTCTTCACTTCCGCGGCGGGCGTCTTCGCCGGCACCACGGTCACCTTGCAGCCGCGCTCGGCCAGCATGCGCAGGATGTTCTTCTTCACGCCGTAGTCGAAGGCGACCACGTGGTAGCGGGGGTTCTCAAGCTGCCCGTAGCCGGTGCCGAGCTGCCACTCGGTCTGGTCCCAGCCATAGGGCTTCTCGACGGTCACCTGCTTGGCCAGGTCCAGGCCGGCCATCGACTTCGTGCCGCGGGCCTTGGCCACTGCTTCGTCCACCAGGGCGGGCGTGACTTCCTGGCCGGCGGCCAGCGCCAGCACGCAGCCGTTCTGCGCGCCGTGCGTGCGCAGGATGCGGGTGAGCTTGCGCGTGTCGATGTTCGCGATGCCGACGGTGTTCTCGCGCTGCAGGTACTGCTGCAGCGTCATGTCGGACCGGAAGCTGGACGCGACCAGCGGCAGGTCGCGGATGATGAGGCCGGCGGCGTGGACCTTCGTCGCCTCGACGTCCTCCGCGTTGACGCCGTAATTGCCGATGTGGGGATAGGTGAGCGTGACGATCTGGTGGGCGTAGCTCGGATCCGTGAGGATTTCCTGGTAGCCGGTGAGCGCCGTGTTGAACACGACTTCGCCGGTGGTGGTGCCGGTGGCACCGATCGAGCTGCCGATAAAGACCGTGCCGTCTGCGAGCGCCAGGATGGCGGGCGGGAAGGCTCCCTGAAGCGACGAAAGCACTGGGTTCTCCGGGTTGGGTTGCACGGGTACGCCCAGATAGCGACCGAAAGCCGGGCTCTCGATGTTGCTTTTGTCGGGGGAGTGGCTGGATGCGCTAGGCGTACCGGGGTGTGCGGGTAAGCCGCCCATTATATCGCGGCGCCGCCTTTCCCTTCCGCGCGGAAGGCGTCAGGACGCGCGCGCAGCGGCGCTCGCGTGCAGGCAGATCGCCGCCGCCGCGCCGACGTTCAGCGACTCCTCGCCGCCCGGCTGCACGATGCGCACCGACTGCGACGCGCGCTGCGCCAGCGCGGCGCTGACGCCCTGCCCTTCGTGCCCCAGCACCCAGGCGCAGGGCCAGGGCAGCTGCGCGCGATGCAGGTAGTCGCCCTGGTGCGAACTGGTGGCCAGCAGCGGCACCCGGAGCGCGTCCAGCGCCGCCGGCTCCAGCCCTTCGATGAGCTGCAGGCCGAAATGCGCGCCCATCCCGGCGCGCAGCACCTTCGGACTCCAGAGGGCCGCCGTGCCCTTCATCGCCAGCACCTGGCGGAAGCCGAAGGCGCCGGCGCTGCGCAGGATGGTGCCCACGTTGCCGGCGTCCTGCAGGCCGTCCAGGACCACCGAGGCCGTCGCCCCGTCCAGGGCCGGCTGCGCCGGCAGCGGCAGCACGAACCCCATGCGGCCGGGGGATTCCAGGGCGCTGAGCGTGTCGAACAATCCGTCCTCGATCACGACGACCTTGCCGCCCGCGTCCTGCCACTGGTGGCCCACGGCGTCGTACCAGGACGCCTGGAAGACGGCGTGGCTCGGCTGCTGGCCGCGCTCCAGCGCGGCGCGGCACAGGTGGTCGCCCTCCAGCCAGACGCGGCCCTGCTTGCGGTAGGCGGTGCTGTCCTGGGCCAGGCGGCGCAGGTCCTTCAGCAGCGCGTTGTCGCGCGAGTGGATGAATTGCGGACCGGAGGTCACTGCACCTGCACGGAAACCGTGACGCCCTCGGCCGTCGCGAACTGCGCCGCCACGGGCGCGAAGTGCTTGCGGTGGTGGATGCAGGGCCCGTGCACGCGCAGGGCCTGCAGGTGCTCGGGCGTGCTGTAGCCCTTGTGGGCGGCAAAGCCGTACTGCGGGAATTCCTCGTGCAGTTCCTGCAGCAGACGGTCGCGCGTGACCTTCGCCACGATGGAGGCCGCCGAGATCGACTTGATCTTGGCGTCGCCGCCGACGATGGCCTCGGACAGCACGTCCAGCTTGGGCAGCCGGTTGCCGTCCACGAGCACCTTCACCGGCCGCAGGCGCAGGCCTTCCACGGCGCGCTTCATGGCCAGCATCGTCGCGTGGAAGATGTTGAGGGTGTCGATCTCCTCCACGGTCGCCGAACCCACCGAGCAGCACAGCGCCTTCTCGCGGATGCGGTCGTAGAGCTTCTCGCGCTGCAGCGGCGACAGCACCTTGGAATCGGCCAGGCCGTTGATGCGCCGCGTGTCGTCCAGGATCACGGCGGCGGCCACCACCGGTCCCGCCAGGGGCCCCCGCCCTGCTTCGTCCACGCCGGCCAGCAGGCCCAGCGGATCCCAGTCCAGCCGCTTCTGGCTAGGCTCGGGACGCGAGGACTTTTTCGATGGCATCGGTGGCGAGGGTGGCGGTGTCGCGCAGCAGCTGGCCATGCATGGCCCGGAATTTCTCCTGCACGGTGCGCATTCTGTCAGGGCTGCAGAGCCAATCGTCCAGCGCCCTGCAGAGCGACTCGGGTTTTGCGTTGGACTGCAGCAACTCGGGCACGACGAAATCCCCGCACAGGATGTTGGGCAGGCCGATCCAGGGCTGCAGGTGCCGCGGCTTCATCATCGCGTAGGTGAGCCAGTGGGTGCGGTAGGCGATCACCATGGGTCGCTTGAAAAGCGCCGTCTCCAGCGTGGCGGTGCCGCTGGCCACCAGCGCGATGTCGCAGGCGGCCAGCACCGTGTGCGACTGGCCGGGCACGATCTTCAGGCGCAGCCCGGGAACGGCGCGCGCGATCGTCTCGACGCGTGCCTGCAGGCGGGGCACGGCCGGCAACAAGAACTGCGTGCCGGGCCTGCGCCGCTGCAGCAGCGCGGCGGCCTGCAGGAAATCGGGGGTGAGGTTCTCCACCTCGGAGGAGCGGCTGCCGGGCAGCACCGCCACCACCTCGCCCTCCTCCGGCAGGTCCAGGGCCCGCCGCGCCGCCGCCTGGTCCGGCTCCATCGGGATCACGCTGGCGAGCGGATGGCCGACGTAGGTGGCGGCGATGCCGTGGCGCGCGAGCAATTCAGGCTCGAAGGGGAAGATGCACAACACGTGGTCGCAGGCGCGCTGCAGCTTCTCCACGCGCTTCATGCGCCAGGCCCAGATGGAGGGGCAGACGAAGTGCACCGTGCGGATGCCGCCGGCGCGCAAGTCGGCCTCCAGGCCCAGGTTGAAATCGGGGGCGTCGACGCCGATGAAGACGTCGGGCCGTTCGGCCAGCAGCCGGTCGCGCAGGCTCTTGCGGATGCCGAGGATCTCGCGCAGGTGGCGCAGCACCTCCGCGTAGCCGCTCACCGACAGCTTGTCGGCCGGCCACCAGGCCTCGAAGCCGCGGGCCTGCATCTGCGGCCCGCCTATGCCTTGCGCGGCGAGTTGGGGCCAGCGGGCCTGCATGGCCTGCAGCACCAGGGAGGCCAGCAGGTCCCCCGATGCCTCGCCTGCCACCATGGCGAAGCGCGGAGACGCCGCCATGGCGCTAGCGGGCGATGCCGCGGGTCGCGGCGGCGAGGAAGGACGTCATCAGGGCGGCGTCGCCGGCCGCCTCGGGCTCGGACTGCCCCAGCGCGGCGATCGCCTCGCGCGCCGCCTCCAGCGTGCGGCCCTCGCGATAGAGCAGCTTGTGCATCTGCCGGATCGCCGCGATGCGCGCGGCGCTGAAGTCGCGCCGGCGCAGGCCCACCACGTTGACGCCGCGCACGGCCAGTGGGTTTCCGTCCACCAGCATGTAGGGCGGCACGTCCTGCGACACCGCGCTGGCGAACCCGATCATGGCGTGCGGGCCGATCTTGACGAACTGGTGGATGCCCGTGAGGCCGCCCACCGTGACGTGGTCGCCGATCTCCACGTGCCCTGCCAGCGTGGCGTTGTTGGCCATGGTGACGTTGTCGCCCACCACGCAATCGTGGGCCACGTGCACGTAGGCCATGATCCAGTTGTCGTTGCCGATGCGCGTGACGGCCTTGTCCTGCACCGTGCCGACGTTGAGCGTCACGAACTCGCGGATCGTGTTGCGGTCGCCGATCACCAGCTGCGTCGGCTCGCCCTGGTACTTCTTGTCCTGGTTCGCCGCGCCGACGGAGGCGAACTGGAAGATGCGGTTGTCGCGGCCGATGGTGGTGTGGCCCTCGATCACGACGTGGCCGGCCACCGTGGTGCCGCCGGCGATCCGCACGTGCGGGCCGATGAGCGTGTAAGGCCCCACCTGGACATCGGCGTCCAGTTCCGCCTTCGGGTCGACGATGGCGGTGGGGTGGATGCTCGCCATGCGCGCGCCTTCCCTCAGGCGATGCTGCGCATCGTGCACATCAGCTCGGCCTCGCAGGCGACTTCCTCGCCCACGCGCGCCGTGCCCTTGAACTTGTAGATGCCGGCCTTGTGGCGCAGGATCTCGACGTCCATCACCAGCTGGTCGCCCGGCTCCACGGGCCGCTTGAAGCGCGCGCCGTCGATGCCGGCGAAGTAGATGACCGAGTTGGGGTCGCGGCCGCCGGACTCGCCGGCGAAGGCCAGCAGGCCGGCCGCCTGGGCCATGGCCTCGACGATCAGCACGCCCGGCATCACCGGGCGGTGCGGGAAGTGGCCCATGAAGAAGGGCTCGTTGATCGTGACGTTCTTCAGCGCCTTGATGGACTTGCCGGCGTCGACGGCCAGCACGCGGTCCACCAGCAGGAAGGGATAGCGGTGCGGCAGCTTGGTGAGGATCTGGTGGATGTCCATGGCTTGGATTCAGGCTTTCTTTTCGAGCGCCTTGATGCGGTCGCGCAGCTGGTGCAGCTGCTTGAGCGTGGCGGCGTTCTTCTCCCAGGCGGCATTGTCGTCGATGGGGAAGATGCCGGTATAGAGGCCCGGCCTGGCGATGGAGCGGGCGACGAAGGAACCGGCCGAGATGTGCACCCGGTCGGCGATGGTGAGGTGGCCCAGGATCATCGCCGCGCCGCCGATCATGCAGTGCGCGCCTATGGTGGCGCTGCCGGCGATGCCCGTGCAGCCGGACACCACCGTGTGGCGGCCGATACGGCAGTTGTGGCCCACCTGCACGAGATTGTCGAGCTTCACGCCGTCCTCGACGACGGTGTCCGCGAGTGCGCCGCGGTCGATGCAGGTGTTGGCGCCGATCTCCACGTCGTTGCCGATGCGCACGGCGCCGAGCTGCTCGATCTTCTCGAAACCTTCGGCCGTGGGCGCGAAGCCGAAGCCGTCGGCGCCGATCACCACGCCCGGATGCACGATGCAGCGCTCGCCCAGCACGCAGTCCTCGGCGATGGTCACGCGCGACTTCAGCACGGTGCCCGCGCCTATGCGCACGCCCCGCTCCAGCACGCAGTGCGCGCCTATGCGCACGCCCTCGCCCAGGACCACGTCCTCGGCGATCACGGCGCTGGGATGGATGGCCGGCCCCGTCTCGCGGCCCAGGCTGCGCTTCCACAGCTGGGTCAGGCGGGCGAAATAGGCGTAGGGATCGTCGGCGACGATGCAGGCGCCGCGGGCCAGCGCGGCCTCGCGCATGGCGGGACCCACGATCACGCAGCCGGCGCGCGAGGCGTCCAGCTGCGGGCGGTAGCGCGGGTTGCTCAGGAAGGCGATCTGGTCCGCTCCGGCGGCTTCGAGCGGCGCGATGCCGGCGATGCGCAGGGCGCCATCGCCATGCAGCGTGCCCCCGAGGGCCTGGACGATCTCGGCGAGGGAGAGGGCCACGACAGCCGCCTGCGCGTCAGCGCAAGGCGTTCAGCGCGCGGATCACCTTGTCGGTGATGTCGTGCCTGGGGTTGATGTAGACGGCTTCCTGCAGGATCAGGTCGTACTTCTCCTGCTCGGCGACCTGGCGCACCACGCGATTGGCGCGGTCGAGGACCTGCTGCAGCTCCTCGTTCTTGCGGGCGTTGAGGTCTTCCTGGAACTCGCGGCGCTTGCGCTGGAACTCGCGGTCCTGGTCGATCAGCTGCTTTTGCCGCTGCATGCGCTGCTGCTCGGCCAGCGTCGGCGCCTCGCGCTCGAAGCGCTCGGACGCAGCCTTCAGCGCGGAGCCGAGTTCGTTGAGTTCCTTCTCGCGGCGGGAGAACTCCTGCTCCAGCTTGGCCTGGGCCTGCTTGGCCGAGTTGGCCTCGCGGAAGATCCGGTCGGTGTTGACGAACCCGACCCGGAACTCCTGGGCCTGCACCTGGGCGACGCTCGCGAGCACACCGAGCAGGAACACCAGGGCATGACGGGTCAGGATCTTCATCAGAAGGAGGTTCCGATCTGGAATTGGAATTTCTGGATTCTATCGCCCGGCTCCTTGCGGATGGGCTGGGCGAAGGCGATGCGCAGCGGGCCGATGGGCGACAGCCAGGACAGGCCCACGCCGGCCGAGGCGCGCAGGTCGCCCAGGGCGAACTTCTGGTCCTCGCCGAAGACGTTGCCCACGTCCACGAAGCCGAACATGCGCAGGGTGCGGTCGTTGCCGGCGCCCGGGAAGGGCGTGATGAACTCGGCGTTCAGCGTGATCTTGCGCGAGCCGCCGATGGACGCGCCGGTGATGTCGCGCGGGCCCAGGGTGCCCTGCTCGAAGCCGCGCACGGAACCGAGGCCGCCCGAGTAGAAGTTCTTGAACACCGGGAAGTCGCGGCCCTGCAGGCCCGTGCCCCAGCCCAGTTCGCCGTTGAAGGCGAGCGTGTAGGCCTTGGTGAGCGGAACGTACTGCTGGTACTGGTAGTTCGCGCGCAGGTAGCGGGCGTCGCCGGCCAGGCCCCATTCGCCCGAGAAGCGCTGGTAACGGCCACGGGTGGGCGTGAGCGCGCTGTCGCGGTCGTCGCGCTGCCAGCCGACGGTCAGCGGGATGGCGGTGCTGGTGTAGCCGAAGCGCTCGGCATAGACCAGGTAGGCGGCCGGGATGTTGGTGCCCGGCTCGATCTTCGTGCGCTCGAGCGCGCCGCCGAAGAAGACCGTGTCGACCTCGCTGAAGGGCACGCCGAAGCGCAGGCCCAGGCCCGAGGTGACGATGGCGTAGTTGCCGCCCTGGTCGTCGTAGGGGCGCGAGGTGCGGTGGTAGATGTCGAACGCGCGCGAGATGCCGTCGGCCGTGAAGTACGGGTTGACCGTGTTGAACACGATCGTGCGGTTGTACTTGCTGGTGTTGGCCTCGATGCCCAGGTAGTTGCCGGTGCCGAAGGCGTTCTCCTGCTTGATGGAGAACGACAGCGCCAGCTTCTCGGCGCTGGAGAAGCCCGCGCCCAGCTGCAGCGCGCCGGTGGGACGCTCGGAGACCGTCACGTTCAGGTCGACCTGGTCCGGCGCGCCGGCCACGTCGGTGGTCTCGACCTCCACCTGCTGGAAGAAGCCCAGGCGGTCGACGCGGTCGCGCGAGAGCTTGATCTTCTCGGCGTCGTACCAGCTCGACTCGAGCTGGCGGAACTCGCGGCGGATCACTTCGTCGCGCGTGCGGTTGTTGCCCGCGATGTTGATGCGGCGCACGTAGGCGCGGCGCGAGGGCTCGGCCAGCAGCACGAAGGCGACGCGGTTGTTCTCGCGGTCGATCTCCGGCCGCGCCTCCACGCGCGCGAAGGCGTAGCCGAAGTTGCCGAAGTAGTCGGTGAAGGCCTTGGTCGTCTCGGCCACCTGGTCGGCGTTGTAGGGCTCGCCCGGGCGGATCTTCACCAGGCCCTTGAACTCCTCTTCCTTGCCGAGGTAGTCGCCCTCCAGCCGCACGCCGGACACCACGTAGCGCTCGCCTTCCGTGATGTTGATGGTGACGCTGATGTCCTGCTTGTCCGGCGAGATCGCGACCTGCGTCGAATCGATGCGGAACTCCAGGAAGCCGCGCTGCAGGTAGTAGGAGCGCAGCGCCTCCAGGTCGGCGTTGAGCTTGGTGCGCGAATAGCGGTCGGACTTGGTGTACCAGGACAGCCAGCCGCCGGTGTCCAGCTCCATCTGGTCCTTCAGCGTGTCCTCGCTGAAGGTCTGCGCGCCGATGATGCGCATGTCGCGGATGCGGGTGGGCTCGCCCTCCGTCACCGTGAACGTGAGGTTGACCCGGTTGCGCTCGATGGGCGTGACCGTGGTCACCACCTCGGCGCCGTACAGGCTGCGGTTGATGTACTGGCGGCGCAGCTCCTGCTCGGCGCGGTCGGCCAGCGCCTGGTCGTAGGGCCGGCCTTCGGTCAGGCCGATCTCGCGCAGCGCGCTCTTGAGCGTGTCCTCGTTGAACTCGCGCGTGCCGACGAAGGACACCTCGGCCACGGTGGGCCGCTCCTCCACCACCACGATGAGCACGTCGCCGTTGACCTCGAGCCGCACGTCCTTGAACAGGCCCAAAGCGAAGAGGGCCCGGATCGCGGCCGAGCCCTTCTCGTCGTTGTACTGGTCGCCGACGCGGAACGGCAGCGAGCCGAACACCGTGCCGGGTTCCACGCGCTGCAGGCCCTCGACGCGGATGTCGCGCACCGTGAAGGGATCGACGGCCCAGGCGTGGCCCACGAAGGCCAGGGCGACGACGGCCGCGACGGTACGCACGCGGAAGCGCTTGAATTGTTTCTTCATCGGATCAGGAAGGCGCCGGCGGGATCCGCTGTTGGCGGCAGCAATGTTGTTCTATCCAAGGAGCCGGGCGACGTCGTTGAACAGCGCAATCGACATCATCACCAGCAGCACCGCGACGCCACCGCGCTGCAGGCGCTCCATCCACGCGTCGGAGATGCTCCGGCCCGTGACGGCCTCCCAAAGATAATACATCAGGTGTCCCCCATCCAAGACCGGGAGAGGCAGCAGGTTCAGCACCCCGAGGCTCACGCTGATGAGGGCCAGGAACAGCAGGTATTGCGTAAAGCCCATGCTCGCGGACTTGCCCGCGTAGTCGGCGATCGTGAGGGGGCCGCTCAGGTTCTTGATGGACGCTTCGCCGATCACCATGCGGCCGATCATGCGCAGCGTGAGCTCGGAGACTTCCCAGGTCCGCACGACGCCGTTCCAGAGGCCCTCGATGGGGCCGTGGCGCACGGTGGTCATGGCGGGCGGCACGCCCACGTAGGCGGCGATGCGCCCGGCCGGCGCGGCCGCGTCGCCCACCACCTCGGGCGTCACCGGCACCTGCAGGCGTCGGCCCTCCCGCTCGATGTCCCAGGTGGAGGTGACCGGCTGGCCGTCCTTCACCTGGGCGCGGATCAGGTCGCGCAGCTGCTGCGCATCGCCCACCGGCTGCCCGCCGACGCGCAGGACGACGTCGCCCTGGCGCAGGCCGGCGCGGGCCGCGGCGCCGTCCGGCATCACCTCGCCCAGTACCGGCGAGCTCCAGGGGGCGACGATGCCCACCTTGCGCACCAGCGTCGCGTCGGCATCGCGCGTGTCCAGGCGCGACAGCGGCAGCGTGACCGCCTGGCCGCCCGCGAGTTCCAGGCGCAGGTCGTGCCCGTCCAGCGACGCGCGCGTGAGCATCCAGCGCAGGTCCTCGAAGGAACGCACCGGGCGGACCTCCTCGCCGTCGAAGCCCGCCTGCTCGACGCGCTCGCCGCCGCGCAGGCCCGCTTCCGCGGCCACCGAGCCGGCCACCGGCGTGCCCAGGATCGCCTGCGGCTCCTGCATGCCGATCCAGTTGACGCCGGCGTACAGCAGGATCGCCAGCACCAGGTTGGCCGCCGGGCCGGCGGCGACGATCGCCGCCCTCGCCTTCAGCGGCTGCGTGTTGAAGGCGCGGTGGCGCTCGGCGGGATCGACCGGGCCTTCCCGCTCGTCCAGCATCTTCACGTAGCCCCCCAGCGGGAAGGCGCCGATCACGAACTCGGTGTCCTGGCCGGGCCGCGGCCTGCGCGGCTTCCAGCGGTAAAGGGTGTTGCCGAACCCGACCGAGAAGCGCAGCACCTTCACGCCGCAGGCCACGGCCACGCGGTAATGGCCGTACTCGTGGATGGCGATGAGCAGCCCCAGGGCGGCGATGAAGGCGACGACGGTCAGCATGCGCGGGCTCCGTTCAGGATGCCAGCTTCCGGATCGCCTCTTCCGCCGTGCGGCGGGCTTGCGCATCCAGATCCAGCAGGTCCTGCAAGTTTGCAGGCTTGGAGGGTCTCATCCGTTCCAAAGTTGCAAGATTCACGGCATGGATCTGGTCGAAGCGCACGCGGCGCTCCAGGAAGGCCGCCACGGCGACCTCGTTGGCCGCGTTCAGCACGGCCGTCGTGCCCGGCGCGGCCGCCAGGCAGTCCCAGGCCAGCTGCAGGCCGGGAAAGCGCTCGCGGTGGCCACGGCTGTCCAGCGACTCGAAGCTCATGTCCGCCAGGGTGGAGAAGTCCAGCGCCTGCGCGCCGGAGGCCACGCGATCCGGCCAGGCAAGGCCGTAGGCGATGGGCACGCGCATGTCGGGCGTTCCCAGCTGCGCGACCACCGAGGTGTCTCGGTACTGCACCATGGAGTGGATCACGCTCTGCGGATGGATCACCACCTCCAGGCGAGCGGGCGGCAGCCCGAACAGCCAGCGCGCCTCGATCACCTCCAGCGCCTTGTTCATCATGGTCGCGGAGTCGACCGAGATCTTGCGGCCCATCACCCAGTTCGGATGGGCGCAGGCCTGCTCCGGCGTGACCTCGCGCAGCGAGGCGGGCTCGCGCGTGCGGAAGGGCCCGCCCGAGGCCGTGAGGATGATCTTCTCGACCCGCGCTTCCCAGCTCGCCGGATCTTCCGGCAGCGACTGGAAGATGGCCGAGTGCTCGCTGTCGATCGGCAGCAGCGTCGCGCCGCCCTGGCGCACCGCGTCCATGAACAGCTCCCCGCCGACCACCAGGGCTTCCTTGTTGGCCAGCAGCAGCTTCTTGCCGGCGCGCGCCGCCGCCAGGCAGGAGGACAGTCCCGCCGCACCGACGATGGCGGCCATCACGGCATCGACGGATTCGTGCGCGGCCACGGTGTCGAGCGCGGCGCCGCCCCACAGCACGCGCGTGGGCAGGCCCGCGGACTCGATCCGCGCGGCGAGCGCGCGGCCGGCCTCTTCCTGCGCCATCACGGCGAAGGCCGGGCGGAACTGCAGGCACTGCCGCAGCATCAGGTCGACCTGCGTGGAGGCGCTCAGCGCGAAGACGGAGAAGCGCTCCGGATGGCGCGCGACCACGTCCAGGGTGTTGGCGCCCACCGAACCGGTGGAGCCGAGGACTGCAATGTTCTGTTTCATCGTGCGGCCAGCGTGGCCAGGCCCGCCAGCATCATCGCCAGCGGCAGCGTCGGCAGCAAGGCGTCGACGCGGTCCAGCACGCCGCCGTGGCCCGGCAGCAGCTGGCTCGAATCCTTGAAGCCGGCACTGCGCTTGACCAGCGACTCGGCGAGGTCGCCCACCACGCTCATGGCGGCGAGGAAGACCGCGGCCAGCACCACCAGCCACCAGCCGGCCTCGGCCAGGCGCGAGTAGAGGCTGGGCACCTGCGCGCCGGTGGCCTCGTCCGCGAGCACCCAGCAAATTGCCAACACCACCACGCCGGCCATGCCGCCCCACACGCCTTCCCAGCTCTTCTTGGGACTGATGGCTGCGGCCAGCTTGCGCTGCGTGATGCGGCCGCCGAAGGCGCGGCCGGCGAAATAGGCGAAGACGTCGGCCACCCACACCAGCACCAGCACCGACAGCAGGAAGTTCACGCCGATCACGCGCGCCTGCGCCATGGCCAGCCAGGCCAGCACGAGCACCAGCACGCCGCCGATCACGCGCACGGCGCGCGGCACGCGCGGCCAGCCGTCGATGCCGGCGCGCAGCAGCAGCGCCCCGGCCACCACCCAGAAGGCACCGACGAGGGTCCACAGCAAGGGCGACGGTGCATGGATCCAGCCCATCGCCCAGAACAGCAGGCACCACACCAGCGTGCCGACGCCCAGCACGACGCTGCCCAGCGGGGAGGACCCGTTCAGGCGGCCCCACTCCCAGCCGCCGGCGGCGATCAGCAGCAGGGTGATGGCGAGGAAGGGTTCGGGCGTGCGCCAGAACAGCGCCGGCAGCAGGATGGCCAGCAGGACGACCGCCGTGATGACGCGTTGCTTCAGCATCGACGGCCCGGGCTCAGGCGACCTTGCGGCTCGCGCCGCCCGGTTGCGCCACCTGCTCGGAGGTGCGGCCGAAGCGGCGCTCGCGCCGCGCATAGTCGGCGATCGCGGCGTCCAGCGCCGCGGCGTCGAACTCCGGCCAGAGCTTGTCGGTGAAATAGAGCTCGCTGTACGCGGCCTGCCACAGCAGGAAGTTGCTGATGCGCGTCTCGCCGCCGGTACGGATCACGAGGTCCGGGTCCGGCACGTGCGCCAGCGCCATCGCGCGGTTGAGGCTCAGCTCGGTGATCGGCTCGCCGCGCGCGGCCAGCTTGGCCGCCGCCTGCGCGATGTCCCAGCGGCCGCCGTAGTTGAAGCAGATGTTCAGCACCAGCTTGTGGTTGGGCGCCGTGTGCGACTCGGCGAGCGCCAGGCCGTTGCGGACCTTCTCCGACAGCGTGGTGCGGTCGCCGACGAAATGGATGCGGACGCCCTCCCCCTGCAGCTGCGGCACCTCGCGCGAGAGCGCGGCGGCCAGCAGCTCCATGAGGCCGGAGACCTCCTCGGCCGGGCGGTTCCAGTTCTCGGAGGAGAAGGCGAAGACGGTGAGGACCTTGACGCCGATGTCGCCGCAGTGGCGCACGCAGGCGCGCAGCGCGTCCACGCCCTTCTTGTGGCCGGCCACGCGCGGCAGGTAGCGCCGGGTGGCCCAGCGGCCGTTGCCATCCATGACGATGGCGATGTGGTGCGGGACGGCGCGGGGAGCGGTCATGGAAGCTGGAATGCGCGATGCCGGGGCATCACACCTCCATGATTTCCTTTTCCTTCGCCGCGACCAGCTGGTCGATCTCGGCGATGTGCTTGTCGGTCGCCTTCTGCACGTCGGCCTCGGCGCGCTTCTGGTCGTCCTCGGTCGCGGTCTTGTCCTTGACCAGCTTCTTCACGTGCTCGTTGGCGTCCCGGCGCAGGTTGCGGATCGCGACCTTCGCGTTCTCGCCCTCGTGGCGCACGAGCTTGGTCATCTCCTTGCGGCGCTCCTCGGACATCGGCGGCATCGGCACGCGGATCAGGTCGCCCATGGAGGCGGGGTTCAGGCCGAGGTCGCTGTCGCGGATGGCCTTCTCGATCTTGGCGCCCATGCCCTTTTCCCAGGGCTGCACGCTGATCGTGCGGGCGTCCAGCAGGGAGACGTTGGCCACCTGGCTGATCGGCACGGCGGAGCCGTAGTAGTCCACCTGCACGGTGTCCAGGATGCCGGGGTTGGCGCGGCCGGTACGGATCTTGGAGAGGGTGTTCTTGAAGGCGGCGATGGTCTGGTCCATCTTGCCTTGCGTCGTCTGCTTGATTTCGGGGATCGTTGCCATGGTTCTTCTCCTCTGATCACGCGTAGACCAGGGTGCCCTCGTCCTCGCCCAGCACCACGCGCCGCAGGGCGCCGTGCTTGACGATCGAGAAGACCCGGATCGGCAGGTTCTGGTCGCGGCACAGCGCGAAGGCCGTGGCGTCCATGATGCCGAGGTTCTTCGCCATCGCCTCGTCGAAGCTGATGCGCGAATAGCGCTCGGCCGAGGGGTCCTTCTGCGGGTCGGCCGTGTACACGCCGTCGACCTTGGTGGCCTTGAGCACCAGCTCCGCGCCGATCTCCGCGCCGCGCAGCGCGGCGGCCGTGTCGGTGGTGAAGAACGGGTTGCCGGTGCCGGCCGCGAAGATCACGACCTTGCCCTCTTCGAGGTACTGCAGCGCCTTGGGCCGCACGTAGGGTTCCACCACCTGCTCGATGCCGATGGCGGACATCACGCGCGGCACCAGACCCTGCTTCTGCATCGCGTCGGACAGGGCCAGCGAGTTCATCACCGTGGCCAGCATGCCCATGTAGTCGGCGGTGGCGCGGTCCATGCCCACCGAGCCGCCGGCCACGCCGCGGAAGATGTTGCCGCCGCCGATCACCACCGCCACCTGCACCCCCAGGTGCACCACCTCCGCCACCTCCTGCACCATCCGCACGATGGTCGCGCGGTTGATGCCGAAGGCGTCGTCCCCCATCAGCGCCTCGCCCGACAGCTTGAGCAGGATGCGCTTGTGGGCTGGCTGGGGGGCGGACATGAAGGGTTCTCCTGAGTGATGGGTTCGAGTGTAGCGGGGCGGCTGCGGCGAAGCAGCAGGATCAGCCCGCCTGCTTGGCGGCGGCGACCTGCGCGGCGACTTCGGCGGCGAAGTCGTCGGCCTTCTTCTCGATGCCCTCGCCCACCACGTACAGGGTGAAGCCCTTGACGGTGGTATTGGCGGCCTTGAGCATCTGTTCCACGCTCTGCTTGTCGTTCTTCACGAACGGCTGGTTCAGCAGCGAGACTTCCTTCAGGAACTTCTGCACCGAGCCTTCCACCATCTTGTTGACGATGTCGGCGGGCTTGCCGGATTCGGCGGCCTTCTGCTGGGCGATCGAGCGCTCCTTCTCGATCAGCTCGGCGGGCACCTCGGCCGACGACAGCGCCACCGGCTTCATGGCGGCCACGTGCATCGCGACGTCCTTGGCTGCGACTTCGTCACCCTCGTACTCCACGACCACGCCGATGCGGGTGCCGTGCAGGTAGCTCACCAGCTTGGCGCCGCCGTCGAAGCGCTTGAAGCGGCGGAAGCTCATGTTCTCGCCGATCTTGCCGATCAGGCCCTTGCGCACGTCTTCCAGGGTGGGGCCGAAGCCGTCCTGGCTGTAGGGCAGCGCGCCCAGGGCGGCCACGTCGGCCGGGTTGTTCTTCGCGATCAGTTCCGCGGCGGCCTTGGCCAGGCCGATGAAGCTGTCGTTCTTGGTGACGAAGTCGGTTTCGCAGTTGACTTCCAGCAGGGCGCCGGTGGTGCCTTCGATGGAAGCGGCGACCACGCCTTCGGCGGTCACGCGAGAGGCGGCCTTGCCGGCCTTGTTGCCCAGCTTGACGCGCAGCAGCTCCTCGGCCTTGTCCATGTCGCCGCCGGCTTCGGTCAGCGCCTTCTTGCATTCCATCATGGGCGCGTCGGTCTTGGCGCGCAGTTCGGCGACCATGCTTGCGGTGATTGCAGCCATTTTCGTGTCCTCGTGTCTCTGATCAGTTGAATCTGGGTGTGCAAAGGGGGCTACGCGAGCCCCCTTCGTCACGGCATCGGCCCGCGGGAGGCTCAGGCGCCTTCCTGCACTTCCACGAACTCGTCGCCCCCGCCGGCGGCCACGGCACGCTGGACGTCCGTCACGGCGTTGTTGCGGCCTTCCAGGATGGCGTCGGCCATGCCGCGCACGTACAGCGTCACGGCCTTGGCGGAGTCATCGTTGCCGGGGATCACGTAGTCGATGCCCTCGGGCGAGTGGTTGGAGTCCACCACCGCGATGATCGGGATGCCCAGCTTCTGCGCTTCGGCGACGGCGATCTTGTGGTAGCCGACGTCCACGATGAACAGGGCGTCCGGCAGGGTGTTCATGTCCTGGATGCCGCCGATGTCCTTCTCCAGCTTGTCCAGCTCGCGCTGGAACATCAGCTGTTCCTTCTTGGACATGGACTCGAGGCCGGCTTCCTGCTGGGCCTTCATGTCCTTCAGGCGCTTCAGGGAGGTCTTGACCGTCTTGAAGTTGGTCAGCATGCCGCCCAGCCAGCGCTGGTTCACGAAAGGCATGCCGGCGCGCTGCGCTTCGGCCGCGACCAGGTCACGCGCCTGGCGCTTGGTGCCCACCATCAGGATGGTGCCGCGGTTGGCGGCCAGCTGCTTGGCGAACTTGGTCGCCTCCTGGAACATCGGCAGCGTCTTTTCCAGGTTGATGATGTGGATCTTGTTGCGATGGCCGAAGATGAAGGGGGCCATCTTGGGGTTCCAGAAGCGCGTCTGGTGCCCGAAATGGACACCGGCTTCCAGCATTTCACGCATGGATACGGTCATGAAAGAGCTCCGAAGGTTGGGTCTAGAATCGCCGCCGTGAATCGCAAGGGGTTGTTGCGACACCTCGAGGGGCGGGATCCGCGATTCGTCCTGCTGACTGCGGCGCGAGCACCTTGCAAGTGCCGCCAGCAAAACCGCGAGATTCTAGCACAGGCCCCACCCTTCCGCCCCGACGAGCCATGCCCCGAGACGACCTCCACAGCACCCGCGAGCGCCTGCGCCAGGGAGGCACCACGGCCCTGGAGGAACTCGCCCGCGCGCAGGCCGCGGCGCAGGCGCCGGCGGGCCGTGATGTTTTCCTCGCCACGCGCTTTCCGCAGGCGGCCGAAGAGGCGCCGCGCGCGGCGCCCGCCCCACCCCCGGCCCGCCGGCCCGGGTGGATGAAGG
>JAEZEB010000044.1 GCA_023438115.1 Pseudomonadota bacterium
CCCGAACAGCAGCACGAGTTGCGCCGGATGGTTCGCCCCCAGCCAGGCGACCCGGTCGCCCGGCCGCACGCCCCACCGGTGCCACGCCACCGCGGCTGCCCGGCGCGCGGCGGCATCGAGGTCGCCGTAGCTGTGCCAGCGTCCGTCGTACTGCAAAGCGGGACGGCCGGGCGCCGCCTGCCGCAAGACCTCGGCGAGCGTGGAATGTTTCGCGGGCGGCGGGACCTGCATTTACCTAACTTTACGGCCGGTTCAAGAGGGCGCGATGGGTGCGGCGGACCATGTAAAGCAACCGGCCCGGCTCTGATGGCCCCAACAGTAACATTCCCCTTATGCAGCAGCATCAACTCCTGATGATCGAAGACGACGCCCGCCTGGCCCAGATGGTCAGCGAATACCTGGAGCGTTCCGGCTTCGGCGTCACCCACGCCGTCGACGGCACGGCGGGCCTGAACCTGCTCGAGGATCCACCCTCGGGCGGGACGCCCGACCTGCTGGTGCTCGACCTCATGCTCCCCGACATCGACGGGCTCGAGGTGTGCCGCCGCGTGCGCGCCATGCCGGGCGATGCCGGCAAGATCCCGGTGCTGATGCTCACGGCCAAGGGCGACCCCATGGACCGCATCGTCGGCCTGGAGCTCGGCGCCGACGACTACCTGCCCAAGCCCTTCGAGCCGCGCGAGCTGCTGGCGCGCATCCGCGCCATCCTGCGCCGGCGCAGCGACGGCACGCCCGCGCCGGCCAAGGTGATGCGCTTCGGTTCCATGGAGATCGACCGCGACGCGCGCACGGTGGCCGTGGGCGGCAAGCCGGCCGAGCTGACCTCCTACCAGTTCGACCTGCTGGTCGTGCTGGCCGAGCGCGCCGGCCGCGTGCTGACGCGCGACCAGATCATGGAAGCCGTGCGCGGCCGCGAACTCGAGGCCTTCGACCGCTCCATCGACGTGCACATGGGCCGCATCCGCGCCGCCATCGAAGCCGACCCCAAGAACCCGAAGCGCATCCTGACCGTGCGCGGCGTGGGCTACGTGTTCGCCAAGCAACAGGACTGAACGGCCACCGGATGACATCCTGGAACGATCGCTGGCGCTTCCCGCTGTACCTGCGCATCTGGCTGGCCGTCGTGGTGACGGTCGGCCTGCTCACCGTCGCCTTCGGCTGGCTGTGGCGCATCAACGCCGAGCAGCAGGAGCGCCCCGCGCGCGAACTGATCATCCGCAACGAAGCCGGCGAGGAAGTCGGCCGCACGGTGCTGCGCAACAACCGCCGCGGCGGCAACCGCGACCAGGGCATCGAGCTCGAAGTCGAGATGAAGGACGGCACCAGCCTCACGCTGGAGGTGCCGCCGCGCCAGCGCGCACCCGGCGCGCGCGCGCCCTCGCGCCCCTGGCTGCCGCGCACCACCTCCGGCTACATCTGGCGGCTGGCGCTGGTCGGCCTGGCCGTCGCGGTCGGCAGCTACCCGGTGGTGCGGCGCGTGACGCGCCGCGTCGAGCAGCTGCGCCGCGGCGTGGAGCGCTGGGGCGAAGGCGACCTGAGCGTGCGCGTGGACGAGAGCGGCAACGACGAAGTGGCCTTCCTCGCGCGGCGCTTCAACCATGCGGCCGAGCGCGTCGAGAGCCTGATGCAGGCCAACAAGACCCTGCTGGCGAACGCCTCGCACGAGCTGCGTTCGCCGCTGGCGCGCATCCGCATGGGGCTCGAACTGATGGACCCGGAGCCCTCGCCGCGCGCGCGGGCCGAGATCACGCGCAACATCGCGGAACTGGACCAGCTGATCGACGAGATCCTGCTGGCCAGCCGCCTGGACGCGCGCGAAACCGACATGGGCACCGTGGAGGCCGTGGACCTCACGGGCCTGGCCGCGGAGGAAAGCGCGCGCGCCGGCGCCGACCTGGCGACGGCCGGCGCGCAGGAAACGGTGGTGGTGCAAGGCGTCGCCAAGCTGCTGCGCCGGGCCATCCGCAACCTGCTGGAAAACGCCCGCCGCTACAGCGACGGGCCCGTCGACGTGGTGATCGGCCAGGAAGGCACCAACGCCGTCGTGCGCGTCTGCGACCGCGGCCCCGGCGTGCCGGAATCCGAGCGCGAGCGCATCTTCGAGCCCTTCTACCGCATGCGCGGCGCCAGCGAGCGCGAAGGCGGCGTGGGCCTGGGCCTGGCGCTGGTGCGCTCCATCGCGGAGCGCCACCACGGGCGCGCCCACTGCGAGGCCAATCCCGGCGGCGGGGCCTGCTTCGTCCTGACCCTGCCTCGCGGCCAGTTGTAAGGGCTCGTAAAAACCCCTCGCCTTGCGCGCCGGAAATCGGGAAGATCACCTCGTGAGCGCCGGGCGCGTCCCCAGGCATCCCCCAAGAGGAGGATGGACGCCGCAGCCAGGCTGGCTAGAGTTGCGATCACTGTCACGCATCGTCGGACACACGGGATTCAAGTCTCCCAACGACGTCCTTCCAAGGACTTGATACAGCCACCGCAAGGTGGCTGTTTTTTTTCGCCCTCAGAGGCGGAACAAGCCGCGCCGCAGCCCCGCCTGCAGCACCACGCCGAAGAGCAGTCCCGCGCCGGGATTCCACACCGACACCGCTGCGGTGCCGAGGAGCACCGCGCGTGAAGGCTTGTCGCGCGCGCTCGCGCCCGTGCCGATCGCGAGCGAAAGACCCACGGCGAACAGCAGCGCGGCCAGGATGCCCGGCGGCAGCAAGGCGAGCAGCGCCGCCACCGAAGGCGCGGCGACGAGCGCAAGCACCACCAGCACCGCGCCGAGCAGCATGGGCGCACGGCCGGTGCGCGCGCCGAAAGCCACTTGCGCCGCCAGCCCGCCGGCGCCATGGCACATGGGCGGCGCGCCCAGGCCCGCGGCCAGCAGGTTCATCCAGCCGGTGCTGCGCGCCACGCGCCCTTCGGCGATCGGCACGCCGGGGAACAGGCGCCGCGTTTCGTTCACCACGCCCAGGATCGCGTTGCCCAGCGTGAGCGGCACCTGCGCGGCCGCCAGGGCCAGCGCCGCGATCCAGACCTGGGCCTGGTCCAGGCCGGCCCACTGCGGCTTGGGCAGGGACAGCGCCGGTTCCCAGGCCAGTTGCTGCAGCAGCTGCGGCTGGCGCCAGGCGCCCAGCATCATGCCGCCGGCGAGCAGCAGCGCCATCAGCAGCCAGCCGGCCCGCCCGAGCAGCAGCAGGGTCGCCAGCACCGCCGCGACGCCCACCCAGGGATCGGCGGCGAGCTGCCGCAGCGCCTGCAGCACCAGCGCGAAGCCCAGGCCCAGCACGATGCCGTGCACCACGTCCTTCGAAACGATGCGCCCCAGGCGGTCGGCCAGGCCCGTGTGCGCCGCGGCCAGCCAGAACACGCCGGTCACCGCCGCGGCCAGCGCGAGCACCGTGGGTGCATGCAGGTCGCCCAAGGCCCCTTGAGCGAGGGCCGCCGCGCCGATCGCCTTCATCGGTTGCACGGGGAACGGCAGGCGATAGCGCCAGCCGGCGGCGAGCAGCGCCACGCCAAAGGCGAGCAGCACCGACGCGGCATCCACGCCCGCCAGCGTGATGAAACCCACCAGGTAAGGCAGCAGCGTGCCCAGGTCGCCC
>JAEZEB010000049.1 GCA_023438115.1 Pseudomonadota bacterium
CTCCCCCTCTGGGGGAGGGCCTCCGGGGTGGACGTGGGGGTGGGGGCACTCCCCCGGATCGAACCCGAACCAGTTCTGGCTGCAAACGAACCCCGGCAAATTCCCCAGCAGCGCCCGATGCGGGATCAGCGCCCCCTTCGGCGGCCCGGTCGTGCCGCTGGTGTAGATCAACACGGCACCCTCGTCGGCCTGCGTCTCCACCGCCGTAAAACCGCCTTCGAGCGACGCACGCCGCGCCTCCCAGCCCATGTCCGCCTGCGCCGCCGCCTCGCCCACGCCGACCACCGTGCGCAGCGCCGGACAGTTGCCGCGCACCTGCGAGAGATTGCCGATCGAGCTCTCGTCGCAGATCGCGACCACGGCTTCGCTGTCCTGCAGGCGGTACTCCAGCGCGTCGGGGCCGAACAGCATGGACAGGGGCATCGCCACCGCGCCCATCTGGAAGACCGCCATGTACGCGATGGCGGTCTCGAAGCGCTGCGGCATCACGATGGCCACGCGGTCGCCGCGCTGCACCCCCAGCTCCTGCAGCAGGCGGCTCATCGCATCGGCCTCGCGCTGCAGTTCGGCGAAGCTCAGGTTCGCCTTGCCTTGCGCGCCGTGCGCGCGGATCGCGATGCGCTCCGCCGCATCCGCGCGCGCGCTCCAGCGGCCGCAGCAGGCCTGCGCGATGTTGAAGCGTTCCGGCACCTGCCAGCCGAAGCCGCCATGCATCGCCGCCCAGTTGTCCCTGCCTTGACTGCCCGCCATCGTGCGCTCTCCTATGATCGGGAGAATGTACCAACCGAAGCGCGCGTCCCGCAGCGAGTTTGTCCCGATTCGCCACCTGCGCTACCACGTGCGGACCTGGGGCGAGCCGGGCCCCGGCAAGGTGCCGCTGGTGCTGGTGCACGGCTGGATGGACGTGGCCGCTTCGTGGCAGTTCGTGGTGGACGCCTTCGCGCGCGACCGCTATGTCGTCGCGCCCGACTGGCGCGGCTACGGCCTCACCGAAGGCCCGCCCTCCGACAACTACTGGTTCCCCGACTACCTCGCGGACCTCGATTTCCTGCTCGATCACTACGCCGGCGACCAGCCGGTGGACCTGGTGGGCCACAGCATGGGCGGCAACATCGCGATGCTGTACACGGGCGCGCGTCCGGAACGCGTGCGTGCGCTGGTCAACCTCGAGGGCTTCGGCATGCCGGCCACGCGCCCGTCGCAGGCGCCCGGCCGCCACGCGAAGTGGATAGCCGAGCTGAAGGCCTTCCACCGCGGCGAGATGGCGCTGAAGGCCTATGACGACGCCGACGGCGTCGCCCGCCGGCTCATGAAGACCAACCGCCGCCTGGCCGAGGACCAGGCGCAGTGGCTGGCGCGGCACTGGGCACGGCAGGCAGCCGACGGCAAGTGGCACATCCTGGGCGATGCCGCGCACAAGATCATCAATGCGAGCCTCTTCCGGGTCGACGAAGTGCTGGAGAGCTATCGGGCCATCCGCTGTCCCGTGCTCGCCGTGGAAGCCAGCGACGACAGCCTCGGCCAATGGTGGCAGGGCCGCTACACGCTGGCGGAGTACCACGAACGTCTGAAGGCGGTGTCCGACATGCGCATCGCGCGTATCGATGATGCCGGGCACATGCTGCACCACGACCAGCCGGCGGCGCTGGCGAAACTGATCGAGGACTTCCTCCCTGCCTAGTGGAAAGCCCTGAGGCCCCGGGGCCTCATGCGCGCGCGATTTCGTGAAATTTTCTGCCCCGGAAACCTGGCGCAACGGTTTGTTCGCGGCAAGCCTTGCCGTAGGAGTCGTCCTACCCCATAGTCGGGATTCTTCGATAGGGGTGGCTCATGTGGAAGTCGGTCGTGACCGCCATCATGGCGGCTGCAGTGATCAGCCCGGCCTACGCGCAGGCCGATGAGTTCGAGCAGGGGCTCGGGACGATGTGGGAAGTGCTCTGGCACCAGAGCGGCACGCCCACGCGGCTCGTGCGCTGGGAGCAGGAGATGCGCGTGCGCATCTTCGGCGTGAACATCGCCACCCACAAGCCGCACACCCTCAAGGCCATGGCCGACGTCGCTGCGGAAGCCGGCGTGCGGCTCATCGACGTGAGCGACCGCCCGGACGCGGCGCAGATCGCCAACGTCAGCATCGAGATCACGCCCGACCACATGCTGGAAGACAACCAGCCCTGCGTGACCTTCCTGAATTTCCAGACCGAAACCCGCATCGACTCGGCCGCCATGCAGATGCGCAACCGCGACGCCTGGCGCTGCGCCTACCACGAGGCCATGCACGTCATGGGCGTGCGCGGCCATCCGGCCGGCAAGACGGTGCTGAGCTATTTCCCGAGCCAGGTCGACGGCCTGATGCCCCTGGATCGCGCGATGCTGCGCGCCTGGTACTCGCCGCGCATGCGCGGCGGCATGACGCCCTTCGAGGCGCTGCCCGTGCTGGCCGACGAACTGGTGGCCCTGATGCCCGACCCGGCCAGGGCCGCCGGCCAGCGGGACCGCTTCTTCGCCCGCGTGGTCGAGCAGATGCAGGCCTTCGCCGACGGCAACGGCGACATCCCGATGATCGTCAAGCGCTCGGGGAAGGCCACCCACGAGGGCGTGCGCTTCGGACGCATGGAAATGAGCTACTTCCTGGGCATCGCGTACCTCGAAGGCGTGACCGTGCCGCAGGACTCCACCGAAGCCGTCCGCTGGCTGCAGCGCGCCGCCAACCTCGGCAGCCGCACC
Organism: Pseudomonadota bacterium; assembly: GCA_023438115.1. Lineage (GTDB taxonomy): Bacteria > Pseudomonadota > Gammaproteobacteria > Burkholderiales > Burkholderiaceae_C > Ramlibacter. The sequence goes on from JAEZEB010000049.1 coordinate 2,725, forward strand.
GCCCAGGCCCGGCTCGGCGCCGCCACCGCCCGCTGAGGCGCCCGGGCGGGCAACCGCCCCACGGCCGAGTCGTTTTCCGGCAAACTGGCCGGCTGCCTGATGCGCAGCCGACATGCCTGAAACCAGTTCCAACACCCCCGCGGCCTTCCGCCGCATCCTCAACCGCAACCTGACGCTCCCCCTGGCCATCGGCCTGGTGAGCGCGCTGGTGTTCCTGGGCCTGCTTGCCTATCTCGCCTCCGAGATCGAGAACGTCCAGCGCAGCGACGAGCTCCTGAACCGCGCCTCCGCCGCGCAACGGCTGGACCTGAACATGGAGTCGGGGCTGCGCGGCTTCCTCCTGAACGGCGACGAACGCTTCCTGGAGCCATTCGAGCAGGCGGCCAGCCAGCTCGCCCCCGCGATGGAGCGCCTCAAGGCCGACGTGAGCAAGGACGCCGCGCAGCTGCAGCGCCTCGAGCGCATCGAGCAGTTGCAGGCGCGCTGGCGCGAATACGCCCGCGATCGCATGCAGCGCAAGCGCCAGGATCCGCAGGCGCAGCTGAGCGCCTCCACCGGCCGCGAGCTCAAGGACGCCGTGCGCGCCGAGTTCGATGCCTTCACGGCGGCGGAGCGGCAGGCGCGCTCCGAGCGCATCGCGCAAGCGAGCCGCAACACCGCCATCACCGCCGGCGGCTTCGTGCTGTTCATGGTCGGCACCGGGATCCTGATCGCCTGGCGCGGCCGCAAGGACCTGCTGGGCCTGTCGGAAAGCTACGAGGGCGCGCTGGAGGAACAGCAGCGCCAGGCTTCGGCGCTGCAGGCGCATGCCTGGCTGCGCGAGGGCCAGTCGCGCGTGGCGCAGCGCCTCGCGGGCGAGCAGGAGCTGGCCGGCGTGGGCCACGGTGCGCTGGAAGCGCTGTCGCAGTACGCCGGCGTCGCCGTCGGCGCGCTCTACGTGCCGGAAACCGGGGGCGGCTTCGTGCGCGCGGCCACCTGGGGC
>JAEZEB010000063.1 GCA_023438115.1 Pseudomonadota bacterium
GCGGTGGCCTGGTTCGCGGGCAATGCGGCCGGGGCCGTCGTCGGCGCGGCGATCGTGCGCGGCGCCGATGCCTCGCACGAGCGCATGCTGGCCTCCGCGCGTTCCGTGGCCGTGTTCTGCGCGGCCGCGGCGGTGGCGGCGCTGATCGCGTGGATCGTGGAGGGCGCGGCGATGCGGGCGATCGGCTCGCCACGCGCGCCAGGGGCGGCCGTGGGCTTCTATGCCGACCTCCTTTCCCACGTGGCGCTGGCGCCCGCGATCATCACCTGGCTGCTGCCCGGCAGCGGCGCCGAGCGGGAGCGGCGCTTCGAGGCCGCCTGCCTGCTGGCCGCGGTGCTCGGCATCGCCGTGCTCGCCTTCGCTCCGGACGTGGCCCTGCCCGAGCCTTCGGCGGTGCCCTACCTGTTCGTTCCCGTGCTGCTGTGGGCGGCGCTGCGCTTCGGACCACGCGTCACGAGCCTGTCCTTCGCGCTGGTCGCGCTGGCCCTGTTCTTCGCTTCGGGACGCAACCGCGCATTCGCGCAGGACCTGCTGGAGGATCCTGCATTCGCGATCCACCTGCCGCTGCTGGCGCTGGGCGTCACGCTGATGTTCCTCGCCGCCCTGGGCGAGTCGTTGCGCGGCGCGCAGGAGGAAAACCGTGCCTCGGAGGAATGGCTCTCGTCCGCCTTCCACGGCAGTCCCGGCACCGTCGCGATCTCGCGCCACGTCGCGCGTGCCGCGTCGCTGAGCGGCTTTTCCGGCGCGCTGGCGCACGAGGTCAACCAGCCGCTGGCGGCGATCCTCAGCAACGCGCAGGCGGCGCTGCGCTGCCTGGAGCGGCGGCCGCCGGACCTGTCGCAGGTGCCCGCGATCCTGAAGGACATCGTCGCGGCGAGCAAGCATGCGAGCGGCCTGGTCAACAGCCTGCGCCTGCTCACGCGCAACGATGCGGAGCACTTCGAGCTGGTCGACCTGAACGCGGTGGTGCTGGAGACGGTGAGCCTCATCGGCGGCGAGGCGATGGTGCGGCAGGTGAAGGTGCGGGTGCAGACCGCGGCGCAGCTGCCGCCGGTCTACGGCGACGCGGTCCAGCTCCACCAGGTGCTGATGAACCTGGTGCTCAATGCGTTCGAGGCGATGGACGCGCGCCCGCCGGGGCAGCGGACTCTCGTCGTGAGCACGCGCATGGACGGCGACGCGCACGTCCGCCTCGCCGTCGCCGACTCGGGGCCGGGCATCGCGCCGGACCAGTTGCGCCGCATCTTCGATCCGTTCTACACGACCAAGGCGACGGGCACGGGCCTGGGATTGCCGATCTGCCGCAAGATCCTGGTGCTCCACGGCGGCAAGCTGTCCGTGGACAGCCGCGAAGGCGAGGGCGCCACCTTCATCTGCACGCTGCCGGCGCGGAAGTAGGACCCAAGTCCGATTGCCGCCGGCCGCCCGCCATCCATACTGCATGACGCGCGGACACGTGCCTCCTGGTGCCCGTGCCACGCGGGCACCCGCGTGTCGAGGGACAGGCTTCGCGAGGCCGGGGCAGGTCCTTCCCCTGCCCGTTCGCCCGCCGGCAGTGCCGCCGGCGGGCGTTTTTCCGTGCGCGTGCGCGGGGCAGGGCGCATGGACCCAAGGTCCAATGGCGTGCACCGGGGGGCCGCGATGAAATCCCCGGATGGCCGATGTGGCTGCCGTCCTGCCGGCCCACCGGCCGGTCGGGAGAAAAAGCCATGACTGAATCATCGACGCCCTTCGGCGTGCACTCCGAGGTGGGGACGCTGCGCCAGGTGCTGGTCTGCTCGCCGGGCCTCGCGCATGCGCGCCTCACGCCCAGCAACTGCGACGACCTCCTGTTCGACGACGTGCTGTGGGTGGACAACGCCAAGAGGGACCACTTCGACTTCGTCAACAAGATGCGCAGCCGGGGCATCGTGGTGCTCGAACTGCACAACCTGCTCACGGACGTCCTCGGCATCCCGCACGCGCGCACCTGGCTGCTCGATCGCACCATCGTCGCCAACGAGGTCGGGCTGGGGCTGGTCGACGACATGCGCGCCTACCTGGAAGAACAGGAGCCGCGCCGGCTGGCGGAGCTGTTCATCGGCGGCCTCTCCACCGAGGACCTGCCCGCTGACCTGCAGCCTTCCTACCTCGCGCTCGCGCGCAACTCGCCGGGCCCGCGCGAGTACCTGCTGCCGCCGCTGCCGAACACGCTCTACACGCGCGACACCACCTGCTGGATCTACGGCGGCGTCACGCTCAATCCGCTCTACTGGCCGGCGCGGCACGAGGAGACCTTGCTGATGAAGGCGGTCTACCAGTTCCACCCCGCCTTCGGCAGCGACAAGGTGACGGTGTGGTGGGGCGATCCGGAGCGCGACTGGGGCTCCGCCACGCTCGAAGGCGGTGACGTGATGCCCGCCGGCCGCGGCGCGGTGCTGGTGGGCATGAGCGAGCGGACCTCGCGCCAGGCCATCACGCAACTGGCGCAGGCGCTGTTCGCGCGCGGCGCCGCCGAACGCGTGATCGTGGCGGGCATGCCGAAGCTGCGCGCCGCCATGCACCTGGACACCGTCTTCACCTTCGCCGACCGCGACTGCGCCACGGCCTTCGCGGGCATCGTCGACGGCATCAGGACCTTCACGATCCGGCCGGAAGACGCCGCGCCGGGCCTGTCCGTCACCGAGGAGCGCCGGCCCTTCGTGGCCGTCGTCGCCGAGGCGCTCGGCCTGCGCAAGCTGCGCATCGTCGAGACCGGTGGCGACCTCTATGCCGCCGAACGCCAGCAATGGGACAGCGGCAACAACCTCGTGGCCGCCGCGCCCGGCGTGGTGTTCGCCTACGACCGCAACACGCACACCAATTCGCTGCTGCGCAAGGCCGGCATCGAGGTGATCACGATCGTGGGCGCGGAACTGGGACGCGGCCGCGGCGGCGGGCACTGCATGACGTGCCCGCTGGCGCGCGACCCCCTCGAAGACTGAGGCGCCCCGCAGGGGGCGCGAGCAAGGAGAGCATCATGAGGCAGCAGCAACCGAAGAACCGCATCGTCGCAACCCTCGCCGCCGCCGTTGCGGCCTCCGCCCTGGCCACGGCCTGCATGACGATGCCGCAACCGCAGCAGCCGCCGCGCGCGGAGGTTTCCCCGGGGCCGGAATTCCTCGCGCCGCTGGAGGGGCAGCACTGGCGCCTGGCGACCCTGGGCGGCCGCCCGCTTCCGGGCGATACGCAAGTCCATCCCTACATCGAGTTCGACCAGCACACCGGCCGCATCTCGGGATCGACCGGGTGCAACCGCCTGATCGGGGGCTATCGCGTGACGGGCGACCGCATCTCCATCGACCAGGCCGGCGCCACGATGATGGTCTGCCCCGGTGGCGATGCCGCCGAGCGCCCGTTCCTGGACGCCCTGGAACGCACGGAGCGCTGGCGCGTCACCGGACGGCAGCTGACGCTGTCGGATGCGGCGGGCAGGCCGCTGGCGCAGTTCCTCGCCGTGGATCCATCGCAGGCCGCGAGGTGACGCGCCCCGCGTGACCATCGTCCGCCCGCCAAGAGCGCCACCGTGCACCCCTCCCTCCGCCACCGTGCACCGAGTGGGGCGAAGGTCCCATGGCATGCGCCTCTCGAAGCCGGGAGCATGGGCGGGTGGACACGCATGCATCCTCTCCTCAAGCCGGTGACGCTGGCGCCGGCACGCAGCCGCCTCGAAGCGGCCGGTGAGCTCGCCATGCGTGACGGCATCCGCTGGGCGACGACCGGCTTCTTCGCGCCGCTGGTGCGCGAGCGGCGGCTCCCCGTGCCCCGGCATGTCGCCGTCGCCGTGGCCACCGCCGCACTGTGCTTCGCCACGCTGGGAGGCTGGGCGCTCGACCTGCCGCTGCTCGCCAGCTTCCTGCCGCAGCGGCCCGCAATGGTTCCCTTGAGCGCCTTCGCATTGCTTCTCGCCGCCATGGGGGTGGCCTGCCTGCACCGGGGCCGGCTCGCGCGCAGGATCGCATTGCTGCAGATCTGCTGCGGCGCCCTGGTGCTGGTGTGCCTGCTGCGGGGGGCCGCGGCGCCGGTGCAGACGCTGTTCTCCTGCCCTTCGCCGCTGACGGCTGCGGGCCTGCTCGCATCGGCCGCGTCGACCTGGCTGCTCGCCTCGGGCCGGCACTGGCAGGGGCAGACCTGGGCCTTCGCGAACCTCCTGTTCACCGCGTTGATCGGCATCGGCCACGTCTTCCCGGTGGCCGACCTGTACCAGCACCTGCCGCGCGCGGGCATCGCAGTGCCCACGGTGATCGCCTTCGTGCTGCTGGCCATCGGCCAGCTCCTCGCGTTTCCCGATCGCGGCATGGTGGCGGCGCTCACCTCGCGCAATGCCGCGGGCCGCGCGGGCCTGCGCCTGATCCTCGCGGGCTTCGTGGTGCCGCTGCTTCTGTGCATGGCCCTGGTGTTCGCGTTGCACTGGCGCTTCTTCGACGGCGCGACGGCGGTGATGCTGATGGCGTGGAGCGCGATGGCCCTGCTCGGAAGCATGCTGTGGGCCCTGGCGGTGACGGTCGATCGCGCCACGCAGGCGCAGGCCGAGGCCGAGCGGCGCCGCAACCAGATCCGGCACATGGTGATCGCGGCACTCACGCACGACATCCGCAGCCCCGTGCAGGTGGCCACGCTGTCGTGCGAGGCGCTGCTGCGCATGGCGCCGGACGGCGGCGACACGCGGCCCATCCTCGAGCGCCTGCAGCGCAACCACCGCCGCATCGACCGCCTGCTGCGCTCGCTCCTCGACAGCCTGTCCATCGAGGACGAGCAGGAACTCGTGCTGCGGCCCAGCCATTTCGACCTGGGCGAACTGGTCCACGAAGTGGTGGACGAGAACGATGCGCGGCTCGCCCGGCGCACGCGGATCCACGCCGAGCAGGCGGCGGGCTGGTGGGACCGCGATGCGCTCTTCCGCGTCGTCGAGAACATCCTGCTGAACGCGGTGAAATACGGCGTGCCCGCGGCCGACATCGTCTGCCGCGTCGAGAAGCTGCCCGACGAGCGCGCCCGCCTCACCGTCACCAACCAGGGCACGCCGATCCCCGAGAGCGAGTGGGAATCCATCTTCCGCCCGTTCTCGCGCGGCAAGGGTCCGCAGGTGGCGCTGCAGCCCGGATGGGGCGTGGGCCTGGCCTACGCCCGCACGGTGGTCGAACGCCACGGCGGCGCGATCCGCGTGGGCAGCTCGCGCAGGGAAGGCACCTGCTTCGAGG
>JAEZEB010000066.1 GCA_023438115.1 Pseudomonadota bacterium
ATGTTGTTCCGCGCGGTCCGGAGCACGAAAAAGCCCCGCCGTGCGGGGCTTTTTTCGTGCGGGGAGGCTATCAGCCGCGGTTGGCGCGCTGGAAGCGCTCCAGTTGCTCGTTGCCGCGCTTGACGGCATTGTCCAGGGCCGCCTTCGGCTCCTTGCTGCCTTGCCAGACGCCTTCCAGTTCCTCGTCGATGATGGTGCGGATCTGGACGAAGTTGCCCAGGCGCACGCCGCGCGACTTGTCGGTGGTCTTGCGGATCATCTGGTTCACCGCGACGTCGAAGCCCGGGTTCTGCTTGTAGAAGCCGGACTTCTCGGTCAGCTCGAACGAGGCCTTGGTCACCGGCAGGTAGCCGGTGCGCTGGTGGCTGGCCGCCGCGACTTCGGTCTTGGAGAGGTGGGCCAGGAACTGGGCCACGCCCTTGTACTCCTCGGGCTTCTTGCCGGCCATCACCCACAGGCTGCCGCCGCCGATCACGGTGTTCTGCGGCGCGCCCTGGACGTCAGGGTAGTAGGGCAGCGTGCCGATGCCGTAGGCGAACTTGCTGTTGCGCTTCACGTTGCCGGACAGGCCGGAGGAGCCGGTGATCATGGCGCACTCGCCCGACACGAAGGTGGCGTCGGCCTTGTTCTCGCGGCCCTTGTAGACGAACAGGCCGGTCTTGGCCATGTTCGCCAGGTTCTCGATGTGGCGCACGTGCAGCGGGCTGTTGAAGGCCAGGCGCGTGTCGAGGCCGCCGAAGCCGTTGTTCTTCGTGGCGTACAGCACGTTGTGCCAGGCCGAGAAGCTCTCCAGCTGCGTCCAGCTGATCCAGCTGGTGGTGAAGGGGCACTTGTGGCCCGAGGCCTTCAGCTTGGCGGCGGCGAGCGCCACTTCCGGCCAGGTCTTGGGCGGGTTCTCCGCATCCAGGCCCGCGGCCTTGAAGGCGTCCTTGTTGTAGTGGAACACCGGGGTGGAGCTGTTGAACGGGTAGCTGAGCATCTGCCCGTTCGGCGCCGTGTAGTAGCCGGCCACCGCCGGCACGTAGATGCTGGGGTCGAACTTCAGGCCGGCCTGGTTCATCACCTGGGCCACCGGCACGATGGCGCCCTTGGCGGCCATCATGGTGGCGGTGCCGACCTCGAAGATCTGGATCAGGTGCGGCGCGTTGCCGGCGCGGTAGGCCGCGATGCCGGCCGTCATGGATTCCGCGTAGCTGCCCTTGAAGGTGGGGACGATCTTGTAGTCCTTCTGGCTGGCGTTGAACTCCTTGGCCAGGTCGTTCACCCACTCGCCGAGCGCCCCGCCCATGGAATGCCACCACTGGATCTCGGTCTGCGCCTGGGCGGATCCCGCGGCGAAGAAGGCGGCGGACAGCGCCAGCAGGGAAAGCTTTCGTTTCATCAATTCAACTCCTGATCGAGGCCTTGGAAAGGCCGTAACTCTACGGTGTCTTTGTGTCGGGGATTAGACATAGGCGACCTGCCGTCAGCAAGCGGGTTTCCCATGACGGGACCGGCCCGTGTTGCTGCACTGCGGTAACATCCCTTTTCAGCCGAGCGCCTTCCGTTGGCTGACAAGCTCCTGACTCGATGAACGCGCCAACGACACTCGAACAACTCATGGCCGCGGTCGGCGACGACGCGCCGCGCCTGCGCGAGATCCCCTACAACTACACCTCGTTCTCCGACCGCGAGATCGTGATCCGCGTGCTGGGCTCCCGGGCCTGGGACGTGCTGGACCGCCTGCGGGAGGAGCGCCGCACCGGCCGCTCCGCGCGCATGCTCTACGAAGTGCTGGGCGACATCTGGGTCGTGCAGCGCAATCCCTACCTGCAGGACGACCTGCTGGACAACCCCAAGCGCCGCCGCATGCTGGTGGAGGCGCTGAACCACCGCCTCGCCGAGATCGAGAAGCGGCGCGAGCCGCAGCAGGACGCGCAGCGCGACGAACTCGTGGGCGAACTCCTGCAGGCCGCGCGCGCGGCGGTGCGCCGCTTCGACGCCGCCTTCGGCGAGACCGCCGAACTGCGCGGGCGCGCCCAGCGCCTGCTGCGCAAGTACACCGCGCGCGACAACATCAAGTTCGACGGCATGTCGCGTGTCTCGCACGTGACGGACGCCACCGACTGGCGCGTCGAATACCCCTTCGTGGTCCTCACGCCCGACACCGAGGCCGAGATGGCCGGGCTGGTGAAGGCCTGCATCGAGCTGGGCCTGACCATCATCCCGCGCGGGGGCGGCACCGGCTATACCGGCGGCGCGATCCCGCTGACGTGGAAGAGCGCGGTGATCAACACCGAGAAGCTCGAGGCCATGACGGAGGTGGAGGCCTTCGCGATCTCCGGCCACGCGCAGCCCGTGCCCACCGTGTGGACCGAGGCCGGCGTGGTGACGCAGCGCGTCTCCGACGCGGCCGAGCGCGCGGGCTACGTGTTCGCGGTGGACCCGACCTCCGCCGAGGCGTCCTGCATCGGCGGCAACATCGCCATGAACGCCGGCGGCAAGAAGGCGGTTCTCTGGGGCACGGCGCTGGACAACCTGGTGTCCTGGCGCATGGTCACGCCCGACGCCGAGTGGCTGGAAGTCGTGCGCCTGGACCACAACCTGGGCAAGATCCACGACGCGCCCGTCGCCACCTTCGAGCTGCGCTACTTCGACGCGGCGTCCAGGATCGACTGGACGAAGCCGAAGCGCACCGAGCGCCTGGAGATCCCCGGCGCGCGCTTCCGCAAGGAAGGCCTGGGCAAGGATGTCACCGACAAGTTCCTCTCCGGCCTGCCCGGCATCCAGAAGGAAGGCTGCGACGGCCTGATCACCAGTGCGCGCTGGGTGGTGCACCGCATGCCCGCGCACACGCGCACGGTGTGCCTGGAGTTCTTCGGCAATGCCAGGGACGCGGTGCCCAGCATCGTGGAGATCAAGGACTTCATGTTCGCCGAGCAGAAGCGCTCGGGCGTGGTCCTCGCGGGCCTGGAACACCTGGACGACCGCTACCTGAAGGCGGTGGGCTACGCCACCAAGTCCAAGCGCGGCGGCCTGCCCAAGATGGTGCTGATCGGCGACATCGCCGGCGACGATCCCGACGCGGTGGCGCGCGCCACCTCGGAGGTGGTGCGCATGGCCAACTCGCGCAGCGGCGAGGGTTTCGTGGCCGTCAGCCCCGAGGCGCGCAAGAAGTTCTGGCTGGACCGCAAGCGCACCGCCGCGATCAGCAAGCACACCAACGCCTTCAAGATCAACGAGGACGTGGTGATCCCGCTGCCGCGGATGGCGGAGTACACCGACGGCATCGAGCGCATCAACATCGAGCTGAGCCTGCGCAACAAGATCCTGCTGGCCGACGAACTGGAAGCGCTGTTCCTGCGCGGCCGGCTGCCCCTGGGCAAGCAGGACGACGCCGGCGAGATCCCCTCGGCGGAACTGCTGGAAGACCGTGTCGCCCAGGCCGTGGACCTGGTGCGCAGCGTGCGCGCGCAGTGGCAGGACTGGCTGGACCACGCCGACGAGCTGTTCCCGCAGCTGCAGGACCACTCGCTGCGCGCGAGCTGGAAGACGCAGATCCGCGCGCCGCTGGCGACCATCTTCGCCGGCAACGCCTTCGCGCCCATCCTGGGCGAGGTGAACGCGATCCACCAGCGCGTGCTCAAGGGCCGCGTGTGGGTGGCGCTGCACATGCACGCCGGCGACGGCAACGTGCACACCAACATCCCGGTCAACAGCGACGACTACCGGATGCTGCAGACCGCGCACGAGGCGGTGAAGCGCATCATGGTGCTGGCGCGTTCGCTGGACGGCGTGATCTCCGGCGAGCACGGCATCGGCATCACCAAGCTGGAATTCCTCAGCGACGAGGAGATCGCGCCTTTCGCCGACTACAAGAAGCGCGTGGACCCGGAAGGGCGCTTCAACAAGGGCAAGCTGCTGCGGCCCTCGGCGGCCGGCGCGGTGGACGCGGACACCTCGGTGTATGCGGACCTGACCAATGCCTACACGCCGTCCTTCGGCCTGATGGGGCACGAGTCGATCATCATGCAGCAGTCGGACATCGGCGCCATCGCCGACTCCATCAAGGACTGCCTGCGCTGCGGCAAGTGCAAGCCGGTGTGCGCCACCCACGTGCCGCGGGCCAACCTGCTGTACAGCCCGCGCAACAAGATCCTCGCCACGTCGCTGCTGGTGGAGGCCTTCCTGTACGAGGAGCAGACGCGCCGGGGCGTGTCGATCAAGCACTGGGAGGAGTTCGAGGACGTCTCCGACCACTGCACGGTCTGCCACAAGTGCGCCAACCCGTGCCCGGTGAAGATCGACTTCGGCGACGTGTCGATGAACA
>JAEZEB010000169.1 GCA_023438115.1 Pseudomonadota bacterium
GGCGCGCAGCTCGCGGGCGAACTCGTCGCCGTCCTGGAAGCGCTGTTCGGGCTTCTTGGCCAGTGCGCGGGCCACCACCTGCGCCAGGCGTTCGGACAGCTGCGGACTGGCCACGCGCAGGTCCGGCGCCTCCTCGTTCGCGATCTTGTACATCAGCCCCGCCATCGAGTCGCCGCGGAACGGCAGCACGCCCGTCAGCATCTGGTACAGCATCACGCCCAGCGAATACAGGTCGGAGCGGCCGTCCACCTTCTTGCCGGCGATCTGCTCGGGCGACATGAAGCTGGGGGTGCCCAGCACCAGCCCCGTCTTGGTCTTGCTGGAATCCGTGATGCGCGCGATGCCGAAGTCGGTAACCTTCACGACGTCCGCCTCGGGCTCGTACATGATGTTGGCCGGCTTGATGTCGCGGTGGACCACGTTCTGCCGGTGCGCATAGGCCAGAGCCTCGGCCACCCGCGCGACGATGGACAGCACCCGCGGCGCCGGCAGCAGGTTGCCGTCGCGGCAATGGTCCGCGAGGTCGCGGCCCTTGAGGAATTCCATCGCGATGTACGCGAGGTCGTGCTCCTCGCCGGCGTCGAAGATGGTGACGATGTTCTGGTGCTGCAGGCGGCCGGCCGTCTCGGCCTCGCGGAAGAAGCGCTCGCGCGCGTCGTTCAGCTCGTCGCCTTCGAACTCCTGGGCCAGCGCCATCGTCTTGATCGCCACCACGCGGCCGATCTTCGGATCGCGGCCCTGGTAGACGATGCCCATCGCGCCCTTGCCCAGTTCCTTCTCGACCTGGTAGCGTCCCAGCATCGGCTTTTCGACCGCGCCACCATCGAGCAGCAGCGTGCCGCCCGGATGGCTGCCGCCGCCGCCCAGGATCACCGTCTCCGACAGGTTCTTGGCGCGATTGAGCTTGGCCTCGAGGTCCTTGTACTTGCGGTTGAAGCCGGCCATGTGCTCGTACACGGCCTGGGCCTTGTTGAACTGGCGCTTGCGCTCGAAGTCGAGGGCCAGGTTGTACAGGTTGGCCATCAGCTCGTCGCCCATGGGCACGCGGCGGAAGCGGTCGAAGGCCATGTCCAGCTGGCCCTGTCCCTGCAGCGCCAGGCCCATCATGCGGTTGGTCTCGGCCGATTCCTCGTCCGACTTCTGCTTGCCGGCCTCGGTGACCAGGAAGCGCTTGGTGGTCAGCGCGATGTGGCCCACCAGCAGCAGCGTGGCGGGGAACACCAGCTGCACCCAGGTGGATCCACCGGACAGCAAGCCGTATTCGGCGCCGATCAGGACGAGGAACAGCAAGGCGGTGACCGCGCCGGCCATGCCGGCGGACAGGCGCGGCAGCACCGCGACGAGATAGGCGGCGACCAGCAGGAAGGCGCCCAGCGCCGCCCACGCGGACCAGGACGGCTGCACGATGAAGTGCTCGCCCAGGATGCTGGAGGTGATGTGCGCGATCATCTCCACCGGCGTGATCGCGGGCGAGCCGGGCACCGGCGACTGCACGCCCACGCCGGCGGCGGTGGCGCCGATCAGCACGATCTTGTCCGCGTACTTGGCCGGCGGGATCTTGCCGGAGAGCACGTCGTAGAAGGAATCGACGGGGAAGGGCGGCTTGCCGCCCTGGGCCTTGTAGAACTGCGGCAGCAGGCGCGCATATTCGTCCGTGCGCACGCGCAGCTTGCCGATCTGCACCGATTCGCCCACGTTCAGGCGGATGTCGGCGGGGTCGAGGTTCAGGCTCTTGGCCGCGGCCAGCAGCGCCATCGAGGGCACGGCCTTGCCGTAGTAGTTCACGAGCATGGGCTCGGAGCGCACGGCGCCGTCCACGTCGTTCAGCTGGTTCAGGTGGCCGATGCCCGCGGCGGCATTGGCGATGGCCTCGATCGGCTGCTGCGTGGCCACGCTGGGCAGCGAGAAGGCGTCGTTCTCGTCGATCGCGCTGCGCAGCGCCGCGGGCGACAGCGGCTTGTCGGCCCGTCCCTGCGGCTCGCCCAGCACGAAGAAGGAAGGCACCAGCACGTTGCCCGCGCGCGCCATGCTGGCGGCGAGCTTGCCGTCGGTGTCGAGCGCGTGTTCAGCCTCGTCGATCAGCTTCGTCGCCTCCTCGGCTTCGATGTTCCCCGCAGCCAGGGCCTCCCTGATGCGGCGGATGTACGCCAGGCCGCGGTCGGTCTGCGGCTCGAAGAAGAAGGCGGTGTGGACGATGGTCTTGGCCTTGGCGCCCGCGAGCTTGTCGATCAGCTCCGCGTGCACGTCGCGCGGCCAGGGCCAGCGGCCGATGTTGGCGATCGACTCGTCGTCGATGGCGATGATGGCGATGCGGTCGGAAGGCTGGCGCGCGGCGCTGGTGCTGGCGAAGTCGTAGTAGCGCCGCTCCAGCGTGCCGATGAAGTCGAAGGCCTGGTGGAGGACCACCACGGCCAGCACCACGAGCACGCCCACGAACCAGTCGGTCCGCCAGAAAGCCGCGCGACGCGCCGATGACGATGTGCTCACTTGCCTGCCCCTTGTCCGGCGTGGCGCCGGTCGGCCTGTGGAAAACCACAGCCGGCGTCCGCGGACGCCCCCTCGATGTGCCCAATCACCTCCCTATGGGGCGCAGGACTCCTCGCTTGAAGGTAACAGAGCGCAAAGCCGCGGACAAGGGACTTTGTGGCGGCGGGGGGAGCTTTGTTGCGTGCGCGAGGCGGCACGATGGCCGCCTCGTGACATCAGGCCGCTTCGGCGGGCGGCTTGCGCAGCGCCAGGCCCTTGCCGATGGCGAGCACCAGCAGCGCGCCGGTGGCGGCCGCGATGTACTCCCAGGTCTTGGCGTCCGGCAGGTAGGGCTTGAGCCCCGGATCCGTGAACATCATCTGGCCCGCGATCCAGCCAAGCAGCATGCCGCCCAGCGTGATGATGATCGGGAAGCGGTCCATCAGCTTCAGCACGATCTGGCTCCCCGCCACGATGATCGGGATGGACACCAGCAGGCCGAAGATCACCAGCGGCAGCTGGTGCTGGCCGGCGCTCTCGGCCGCGCCGGCGATCGCCAGCACGTTGTCGACGCTCATCACGAGGTCGGCCACGATGACGGTCTTCACGGCGGCCCAGAGCTTGTCGCTGGACTGGATGTTGCCGTGGTCGTCGCCCTCGTCCTGCGGCATCAGCAGCTTCACGCCGATCCAGATCAGCAGCAGGCCGCCCACCACCTTGAGGTAGGGGATCGCCAGCAGCGCGAGCGCGAAAGCGATGAGGATCACGCGCAGCAGGATGGCGCCGGCCGTGCCGTAGATGATGCCCATCTTGCGCTGCTTGGGCGGCAGGCCGCGGCACGCGAGCGCGATGACGACGGCGTTGTCGCCGCCGAGGAGGATGTCGATCAGGATGATCTGGCCCACCGCGACCCAGAAGGCGGGGGTCAGGAATTCCAGGAATTCCATGGAGGTCTGCCTCGTTGTTCTTTCAGGCGAAAAGGCCGATTGTCCGCGCGGACAACCGGCCCGTCATCAGGGAAAGCGCAAGCCTTACAGCAGGCCCTTGAGCAGCTTGCCCATCTCGGAGGGATTGCGCGTGACCTTGAAGCCGCACTCCTCCATGATCGCCAGCTTGGCGTCGGCCGTGTCGGCGCCGCCGGAGATCAGCGCGCCGGCGTGGCCCATGCGCTTGCCGGGAGGCGCCGTGACACCGGCGATGAAGCCCACGATCGGCTTCTTCATGTTCTCCTTGCACCAGCGCGCCGCGTCGGCCTCGTCGGGGCCGCCGATCTCGCCGATCATGATCACCGCGTCGGTGTCGGGATCGTCGTTGAAGGCCTTCATCACGTCGATGTGCTTGAGGCCGTTGATCGGGTCGCCGCCGATGCCCACGGCGGACGACTGGCCGATGCCCAGCTCGGTCAGCTGCGCCACGGCCTCATAGGTCAGCGTGCCGGAGCGCGACACCACGCCCACGCGGCCCTTCTTGTGGATGTGGCCGGGCATGATGCCGATCTTGATCTCGTCAGGCGTGATCAGGCCGGGGCAGTTGGGGCCCAGCAGCAGCGTCTTCTTGCCGCCCGCGGCTTCCTTGGCCTTCATGCGGTTGCGCACTTCCAGCATGTCGCGCACCGGGATGCCTTCGGTGATGCAGATCGCGAGGTCCAGGTCGGCTTCCACGGCTTCCCAGATCGCGGCCGCGGCGCCCGCCGGCGGCACGTAGATCACGGAGACCGTCGCGCCCGTTTCCTTGGCCGCTTCCTTCACGGAACCGAAGATCGGGATGTCGAAGATCTTCTCGCCCGCCTTCTTGGGGTTCACGCCCGCGACGAAGCAGTTCCTGCCGTTCGCGTACTCCTGGCACTTCTCGGTATGGAACTGGCCGGTCTTGCCCGTGATGCCCTGGGTGATGACCTTGGTGTCCTTGTTGATGTAGATCGACATGTCTGTTCCTCAGGCCTTCTTGACGGCGGCCACGACCTTTTGCGCGGCTTCGGCCATGGTGTCCGCGCTGATGATGGGAAGGCCGCTCTCGGCCAGCATCTTCTTGCCCAGTTCCTCGTTGGTGCCCTTCATGCGCACCACGAGCGGCACGTTCAGGTTCACGGCCTTGCAGGCGGTGATCACGCCGGTGGCGATGGTGTCGCACTTCATGATGCCGCCGAAGATGTTGACGAGGATGGCCTCGACCTTCTTGTTCTTCAGCATGATCTTGAAGGCCTCGGTCACCTTCTCGGGGGTGGCGCCGCCGCCCACGTCGAGGAAGTTGGCCGGCTCGGCGCCGAACAGCTTGATGGTGTCCATGGTGGCCATGGCCAGGCCCGCGCCGTTCACCAGGCAACCGATGTTGCCGTCGAGGCTGATGTAGGCCAGGTCGAACTTGGAGGCCTCGATCTCGGCGGGGTCCTCTTCGTCCAGGTCACGCAGCGCCACGATCTCGGGGTGGCGGAACAGCGCGTTGCTGTCGAAGTTGAACTTCGCGTCCAGGGCGATCACGTTGCCCTTGCTGTCGCGGTTGAGCGGATTGATCTCCACCAGCGAGGCGTCGGTCTCCATGTAGCACTTGTAGAGCTTCTGGCAGATGTCGACGAACTGCGCCTGCGAGTCGGCGGGCATGCCGATGCCCTTGGCGAGTTCCTCGCCCTGGGCCGGCGTGAAGCCGGTGAGCGGATCGACGAAGACCTTGACGATCTTGTCGGGGGTGGCGTGCGCCACTTCCTCGATGTCCATCCCGCCTTCGCTGGACGCGATGAAGGCCACCTTCTGGCTCGCGCGGTCGGTGACGACGGAGAGGTAGTACTCCTTCTGGATGTCCGCGCCGTCCTCGATGTAGAGGCGCCGCACCTTCTGGCCCTCGGGGCCGGTCTGGTGGGTCTTCAGCTGCATGCCGAGGATCTGGCCGGCCAGGGTCTTGACGTCGTCGATGGTCTTGGCGACCTTGACGCCGCCGCCCTTGCCGCGGCCGCCGGCGTGGATCTGGGCCTTGACCACCCAGACCGGGCCGCCGAGCTTCTGGGCGGCTTCCACCGCCTCCTGCACCGTGAAGGCCGGGATGCCGCGCGGCACGGGCACGCCGAAGTTGCGCAAGATCTCCTTGCCTTGGTACTCGTGGATCTTCATGAGGTTTCTCTCGAGGGACTGGGTGTCGGGGAGGAGCGCCCCAGCGGCGGGACGCATGCGGCGCGCAAGCCGCAGGCCTGCACGGAGCAGACTGCGAATGTATCATGGTGCACCGCACCAACCAGAGCGAACGGCTTTGGCTCACCATAAGCCTTCGCTATAGGAACGATTCAGATGCCCAAGGTCTTCATCGACGGCGAGGCCGGCACCACCGGCCTGCAGATCCGCGAGCGGCTCGTCACGATGCCGCAGATCGAACTGGTGAGCATCGCGCCCGAGAAGCGCAAGGACCCGGCCGCCAAGCGCGAGCTGATGGCGGGCGTGGACCTGGTGATCTTCTGCCTGCACGACGATGCCGCGCGCGAGTCGGCCGCGATGATCGAGGAAATCGGGCGCGCGGGCGGCCGCAAGCCGCGCATCATCGACGCCTCCACGGCGCACCGCGTGGCCGAGGGCTGGGTGTACGGCTTCGCCGAACTGGCGCCGGCGCAGCGCGAAGCGATCCGGAGAGCCGAGCGCGTGAGCAACCCCGGCTGCTATGCCACCGGCGCCATCGCGCTGCTGCGTCCGCTGGTGGATGCGGGCGTGCTGCCGGCCGACTACCCCGTGGCGCTGCCTTCGGTGAGCGGCTATTCAGGCGGCGGCCGCGCGATGATCGAGGCCTACGAAGCCGGCAGCGCGCCGCCGTACGAGGTCTACGCGCTGGGCCTGAAGCACAAGCACCTGCCCGAGATCATGAAGTACACGGGCATGACGCGCCGCCCGATCTTCATCCCCTCCGTGGGCAACTTCCGCCAGGGCATGCTGGTGGAACTGCCGCTGCACCTGGACACGCTGCCCGGCAAGCCGAAGGTCGGCGACATCGAGGCCGTCTTCCAGCGTCACTACGAAGGCAGCGAATGGGTCACCGTGCAGCCCGTCACGGAGGACGGCAAGCTGGAGCCCACGGCGCTGAACGACACCAACAAGATGGAGCTGCGCGTGTACGGCAACATGGACTACCACCATGCCGTGCTAGTGGCGCGCCTCGACAACCTGGGCAAGGGCGCCAGCGGCGCCGCGGTGCAGAACCTGAAGCTGATGCTGGGGATCTGAGCCTCGCGTTGTTCCCGCGCAGGCGGGAACGAGGCTCGGCCTACTCGTCGTCCGGCGTATTCAGCACGCGCCGGATCACCTCGCCCCCGAAGCCGCGCGCGGCCAGGAAGCGCGCCTGCTTGCCGCGCTCGGACGCGTCCGCGGGCAGCGCGCCGAAGCGGCGGCGCCAGACCTCGCGCGCGCGCTCGAACTCGGTGGCATTGAGGCTGGCCACGGCGATCGCGACGCGTTCCGCATCGATACCCTTGGCCTGCAGTTCCTGCCGGATGCGCGCGGCGCCCAGGCGGCCCGAGCGGCGGTGCAGCAGGGAATCGACCGCGCGCTGCTCGTCGAGGAAGCCCTTGGCCTGCAGCTCGTCGAGCGCCTTCTTCACTTCGGCCGGGTCGGCCTCCTTCGCGGCCAGCTTGCGCTCCAGCTCGAAGCGCGAGTACTCGCGCCCGGCCAGCAGCTTCAGCGCCCGGCCCTTGACCGACAGCTGCCCGAAGGCCATGCCGCTCAGGCTGCCTTGGCGGCCTTGCCCCTGGGCTCGGGTTCGGCCTCGGCCACGGCGTCCACGTCGGCGGGCAGCAGCGGGATGCCCAGCTTGTCGCGCACCTTGTTCTCGATCTCGCGGGCGAGCTCGGGGTTCTCGCGCAGGAACTCGCGGGCGTTGTCGCGGCCCTGGCCGATCTTCTCGCCGTTGTAGGCGTACCAGGCGCCCGACTTCTCCAGCACCTGGTTGGCCACGCCCATGTCGATCACCTCGCCCTCGCGGCTGATGCCCTCGCCGAACAGGATGTCGAACTCCGCCGTCTTGAACGGGGGCGAGACCTTGTTCTTGACCACCTTGACCTTGGTCTCGTTGCCGATGGCCTCCTCGCCCTTCTTGATGGTGCCGGTGCGGCGGATGTCCAGGCGCACGGAGGAATAGAACTTCAGCGCGTTGCCGCCGGTGGTGGTCTCGGGGCTGCCGAACATCACGCCGATCTTCATGCGGATCTGGTTGATGAAGATGACCATGCAGTTGGTCTTCTTGATCGTGGCGGTCAGCTTGCGCAGCGCCTGGCTCATCAGGCGGGCCTGCAGGCCGGGCAGCGAATCGCCCATCTCGCCCTCGATCTCCGCCTTGGGCACCAGGGCCGCGACGGAGTCGACGATGATCAGGTCGACGGCGCCGGAACGCACCAGGCTGTCGACGATCTCGAGCGCCTGCTCGCCGGTGTCGGGCTGGGAGATCAGCAGGTCGGAGACGTTCACGCCCAGCTTCTGCGCGTACTGCACGTCCAGGGCGTGCTCGGCGTCGACGAAGGCGCAGGTGCCGCTCTGGCGCTGCATCTCGGCCACGACCTGCAGGGTCAGCGTGGTCTTGCCCGAGGATTCCGGGCCGTAGATCTCGATCACGCGGCCGCGCGGCAGGCCGCCGACGCCCAGGGCGATGTCCAGGCCGAGGGAGCCGGTGGAGACCACCTGGATGTCCTCGATGGCCTCGCCCTCGCCCAGGCGCATGATGGTCCCCTTGCCGAACTGCTTCTCGATCTGGGCCAGGGCGGCCTGCAGGGCCTTGGCCTTCTCGCTGTCCGCCGCCGCGATCTTCGTGCCCTTGACTTGAGCGTCCATCTGTTTCTCCTTGCGCATCACTCACTTGACGTTGCCTGCACCCACTGGTTCGACGAACAGGCTGGATGCATGGCCAGTACTGTAACGAACGAGGTTCCTCGAGGACAAGCTGTTTTTTGGTCAGTTTGCCTTACGATTGGTGAATGACGACACTGGACGAGGGGTGGCGGCTCACCCACCTGGGCCGGCTGCTGGGGCACGCCATGCGCCGCTTCGACGAGCGCGTGCTGCACCTGATGGCGCACAACATCGACGTGCCGCTGGCGCTGTCCAACCTGGCGGCGCGGGCGCAGATCAGCGCCGCCCACATCCACATCACGCGCCACCTGGACCTGGACGGCACCCGCCTCACCGACCTGGCCGCCAAGGCCGGCATGAGCAAGCAGGCGATGGGCGACCTGGTGAACCAGTGCGAGGCCTGGGGCCTCGTGACGCGCGAGGCCGATCCGCGCGATGCGCGCGCGCGCCTGGTGCAGTTCACGCCCACCGGCCTGCTGTGGCTGCAGGCCTTCCGCGAGGCCGTCTCGCAGGCGGAGCGGGAATTCCGCGCGGAGGTGGGGACCGACGTCGCGACGGTGGTCAAGATCGGGCTGGAGGCCTATGCCGGCGCGACCGCCTGAGGCGCGTCAGTCGCCGACAAGGACCCCCGCCTAGAATCCGCCGCAACAGCGCCCGCCACGAAGGCGCGACCCCTTCCAGGAGACAAGCATGCGGATCCTCATCGCCGAAGACGACCAGGTGCTCGCCGACGGCCTTCTGCGCAGCCTGCGCGCGTCGGGCGCCGCCGTCGACCATGTGGCGAGCGGCACCGAGGCCGACACCGCGCTGGTGACCAACAACGAATTCGACCTCCTGATCCTCGACCTGGGCCTGCCCAGGATGCACGGGCTGGAGGTGCTGCGCAAGCTGCGCGCGCGCGGCTCGCGGATGCCGGTGCTGATCCTCACCGCGGCCGACGCCATCGAGGAGCGCGTCAAGGGCCTGGACCTGGGCGCCGACGACTACATGGCCAAGCCGTTCGCGCTGTCGGAGCTGGAGGCGCGGGTGCGCGCGCTCACGCGCCGCGGCATGGGCGCCACCAGCAGCACGATCAAGCACGGCCCGCTGGTCTACGACCAGGCCGGGCGCGTGGCCACCATCGACGGCCGCATGGTCGAACTGTCCGCCCGCGAGCTGGGACTGCTGGAGGTGCTGCTGCAGCGCGCCGGCCGCCTGGTGAGCAAGGACCAGCTCGTGGAGCGCCTGTGCGAGTGGGGCGAGGAAGTGAGCAACAACGCCATCGAGGTGTACATCCACCGCCTGCGCAAGAAGATCGAGAAAGGCCCGATCCGGATTGCCACCGTGCGGGGGCTCGGCTACTGTCTCGAGAAGATCCCGTAGACGATGAAACTCTTCCAGCGTGAGCAGCGTTCGCTCTTCGGCGAAATCCTCGACTGGATGCTCACGCCCCTGCTGCTGCTGTGGCCGGTGAGCCTCGCGCTCACGTGGCTGGTGGCGCAGAGCATCGCCGGCAAGCCCTTCGACCGCGCGCTCGAATACAACGTGCAGGCCATCGCGCAGCTGGTCACGGTGCAGGACGGCCGCGCCGCCTTCAACATGCCGCAGCCCGCGCGCGAGATCCTGCGCGCGGACGACGCCGACCTGCTGTACTACCAGGTGGTCGGATCGCACGGCGAGCTCCTGGGCGGCGAGCGCGACCTGCCCGCGCCGCCCGCCGGCGCGCCGCTGGAGACGGGCGAGACCCTGCTGCGCGACGACGAGATGCGCGGCGTCGAGGTGCGCGTGGCCTACACCTGGGTCCCGCTGGGCCAGGCCGAGGCGCAGCCCGCGCTGGTGCAGGTGGCCGAGACGCGCGAGAAGCGCTCCGTGCTCGCCACCGAGATCATCAAGGGCGTGATGCTGCCGCAGCTGGTGATCCTGCCGCTGGCGGTGCTGCTGGTGTGGCTGGCGCTGGTGCGCGGCATCAAGCCCCTGTCGGAGCTGGAGGAACGCATCCGCGCGCGCAAGCCCGACGACCTGAGCCCGCTGGACGAGAAGGTGGTGCCGCTGGAAGTGGCGCCGCTGGTGTCCTCGGTGAACGACCTGCTCACGCGCCTCAAGAGTTCCATCGCCACGCAGAAGCGCTTCCTCGCGGACGCGGCCCACCAGCTGAAGACGCCGCTGGCGGGCCTGCGGATGCAGGCCGATCTCGCGCAGCGCGAGCAGTTCAACGCGGAGGAGCTGAAGCAGTCGCTCAAGCAGATCGGCCGCTCCAGCATGCGCGCCGCCCACACGGTCAACCAGCTGCTGTCGCTGGCGCGGGCCGAGACCAGCGGCAAGGCGCTGGTGCGGCAGCCCTGCGACCTGGCCGCGCTCGCCATGGAGGTGGTGCGCGACACGGTGCCGCGGGCGATGGAGCATCACCTGGACCTCGGCTACGAGGGCGCCGAACCCGGCGCGGACCGCGCGCTGCTGCAGGGCAACCCGACGCTGCTCAAGGAGATGGTGCGCAACCTCCTGGACAACGCGGTGAACTACACGCCCTCGACGCCCGAGCAGCCGGGCGTGGTCACCGTGCACGTGCTGGCGGACCCGCTCGGCGAAACCGTGGTGCTGCAGGTGGACGACACCGGCCCGGGCATCCCGGAGTCCGAGCGCGAGCTGGTGTTCCAGCCCTTCTACCGCTCGCTCGGCACCAACGTCGACGGCTCCGGCCTGGGGCTGCCGATCGTGCTGGAGATCGCGCGCCAGCACGACGCCACGATCGAGATCGGGGACGCGCGGCCGGGGCAGGTGCCGCCCGGCACGCGCGTGACGGTGCGCTTCGCCACCGGCGCCGCGCAGGCGCCGCGCGAAGAGGACGCTCAGGCGGCCTTGTAGAGGTTCAGCTGCAGGCGCTCGCGCTCGATCGCCTTCGCCACGCCCGGCAGCTGCGCCACCTTCTGCACGTGGGCCCACAGGGCCGTGAAGCCGCTCGGGTCGATCTGCGCGAAGCCGCCCCAGCGCAGCAGGGTCAGGGCGTAGACGTCCAGCGGGCCGAGCTTGTCCCCGCCCAGGAAGGCCTGGCCCTTCGCGGCCGCGTTCTGCGCCATCTGCTCGATCTCGCCCAGCAGGCCGGCGTAGACCTTGGCGTTGAAGGTCTTCAGCTCCGCCTGCGTCTCGGGCGTGGCGGCGAACTTGTGCGGCATGAACACGTGCGTGAACGTCGGGTGCACGGTGTTGTTCATCCACGAAAGCGTCTCCAGCACCTTCACGCGGGCCAGCGTCTCGCGCGGCAGGAAGCCCTGCTCGGGAAACTTCGCGTCGAGGTACTGCACGATCGCCGGGATCTGGGTGATGGTGTTCTCGCCGTCCACCAGCACCGGCACCTGGCCGCGCGGGTTGACGGCGCGGTAGGCCGGCTCGTTCTGCTCGCCCTTGTGCAGCTTGACCATCACCGGTTCGAACGCGGCGCCGGCGGTCTCGAGCAGGCTGTGCGGAACGAAGGAACAGGCGCCCGGGGCGAAATAGAGCTTCATGGACATCGGAATCTCCGGAGGTCAGCGGCAGGGCCGCAGGGGTTTCGAATTCAGCGCGGCGCGCAGTTCATCCAGCTGCGGCCGCAGGATCTCGTCGACGATGGGCAGCACCAGGCGCTGGCCGCGCTCCTCGGGCCGCTCCTGGGCCACGCGCGCCGTGCGCACGCCGCGCTCGGCGAGGGTCGCGAGCTGCCGGTTGGCGGCCGCTTCGCTGGCATGGCCGCCGAGGGACAGTCCGGGCTCCAGCGACGGGTTGGCGACGGCCTCGAAGGACACGCCAAGCTGGCGCAGCTCGGCCCGCTTGCGGGCGACCTGTTCCTTGCCGGCGTACGGTCCCATGTAGACGATCCAGCGGCCCGGCGCCGTGGCCTGTTCCAGCGACCAGGCACCGGCGGGAAGCTCGGCCAGCAAGGGCTGCAGGTTGCCCACCTCGGCCTCGGTGAGCAGCGGCGAGGCCAGGCACTCGGCGGGCCGCGGCGCTTGCGCGACCTGCGTTTCCAGCAGCCGCACCTCTTCAGGCGGCAGCACCCGCACGGACTCGGGCCGCAGCTGCTGCCCCATGCGCTGCGGCTCGGACTGCTGCACCGGCCCCTGGCCCCAGGCCAGCAGGTAGCCCTGCGACCAGGCATAGAAGAGTGCGTTGGCCAGCAACAGGAGGAGGAAGATCAGGCGCAGCATGGGTTCAGGACGCCGCGGGCCGCACGCTCACCTCGGAGCTGGCGACGGCCTGCAGGCCGGCCGCAGTATGCACCAGCAGGCTGCCCGAGCCGCTCACCCCGTGGGCGGTGCCCGTGGTGCCGTCGCTCAGGGTCACGGCCCGGTCGCGCAGCACGTCCCGCGCGTCGAAGCGCAGCTGGAAGGCGCCGAAGCCGGCCTGCTCGAAGCCCTGCAGGTCGCGCACCAGGGGCGCGGCGATGCGCAACAGCGCCGATCCGGCGTCGATGTCCGGCAACAGCTCGCGCAGCGCCGCCGGCGGCGTCGAGAGCCCTTCGGCCGGCCGCGCCGCGATGTTGATGCCGATGCCGATCACCGCCTGGCGGGCGCCGCTCCCGTCACCGAAGCTGGCCGTCTCGATCAGGATGCCGCCGAGCTTGCGGTCGCCCAGCCACAGGTCGTTGGGCCACTTCAGCCGGAGGTCCGGGTGCAGGCTTTCCGCCACGCTTACCCCAACGGCGAGGGACAGGCCCGACCAGTCGGCGGGCGCCAGCGACAGGCCCAGCGAGAAGGTCAGCGAGTCGCCGGGGGCGCTCCGCCAAGCCCGGCCCAGCCGGCCACGGCCGGCGGTCTGGCGCTCCGCTACCAGCAGCACGGGGTCGGCCTGGCCGGCGCGGGCGCGCCGCATCAGCTCGGAATTGCTGGAGTCGACCTCGGGCAGGACTTCCACCGTGAAGCCGGGCAGCAGGGGCGCCACGGCTTCCCAGACCGACTCGGCCGGCCAGTTCATCGCCGCCGCTTGGGCGCCAGCAGCGTGCCCCGGCAGTTCTTGCTGCCGCACCAGCAGGGGTATTCGGCCTTCAGCTTCTTCGTGTACGGCTCGTCGATGATCAGGCCGTAGTCGTAGTTCAGTTCCTCGCCGGCCTTGATGTTGCGCAGGCTCTTGATGAACACGCGGCCGTCTTCCTCGTCCGCCTCGCAGTTCGGGTCGCAGGAGTGGTTGATCCAGCGCGAGGCGTTGCCGCCCACGGCGGCGTCGATCACCCGCCCGTCGTCCACGTGGAAGTAGAAGGTATGGTTGGGATCGTCGGGGTTCCAGGGGTGGCGGCGCTGGGCTTCCTTCCAGCTGATGATCTCGCCGACGTATTCGATCAGCGTCTCGCCCGCGGGGATGTCCTGCAGGGCGAAGACGCCCTTGCCGTGGACGCCCGAGCGGCGGACCTGGATCCTTCTGTTGGTTTTCGGCGCGGCCGGGGCGGACTTGGCGGGCATCTGGAAAAGATTTCTGTTAATTTGATTTCGTACACATGCGCGCGTGCGCGTGCGCGTACGCGCGTGGAAGCGCATTGTATGAACCCCAAGGAGGGGCCGCCGGAAGGCAGCCGCAGGATCGACGTGAGCAAAACATTGGTGATTGCCGAAAAGCCGTCCGTGGCCCAGGACATCGTCCGGGCCCTGACGCCCGTGGCCGGCAAGTTCGACAAGCACGACGAGTACTTCGAGAACGACAGGTACGTGGTGACCAGCGCGGTGGGCCACCTCGTGGAGATCCACGCGCCGGAGGAATTCGACGTCAAGCGCGGCAAGTGGAGCTTCGCCCACCTGCCGGTGATCCCGCCCTATTTCGACCTCAAGCCGGTCGACAAGACCAAGACACGCCTGAACGCGGTGGTCAAGCTGGCCAAGCGCAAGGACGTCTCCGAACTCGTGAACGCCTGCGACGCGGGCCGCGAGGGCGAGCTGATCTTCCGGCTGATCGAGCAGTACGCCGGCGGCGCCAAGGGCGAACTGGGCAAGCCGGTGCGGCGGCTGTGGCTGCAGTCCATGACGCCGCAGGCCATCCGCGAAGGCTTCGAGAAGCTGCGCACCAACCAGCAGATGGAAGGCCTGGCGCACGCGGCGCGCTCGCGCTCGGAGGCCGACTGGCTGGTGGGCATCAACGGCACGCGCGCGATGACTGCCTTCAACTCGCGCGACGGCGGCTTCTTCCTCACCACCGTGGGCCGTGTGCAGACGCCGACGCTGGCGATCGTGGTCGAGCGCGAGGAGCAGATCCGCAAGTTCGTCAGCCGCGACTACTGGGAGATCCACGCCTCCTTCCTGGCCGAGGCCGGCGAATACCCGGCCAAGTGGTTCGACCCGGCCTGGAAGAAGGACCCGGAAGACCCGGAAAAGCGCGCCGACCGCCTCTGGAACGAGAAGGACGCGCGCGCCATCGCCGATGCCGTGCGC
>JAEZEB010000280.1 GCA_023438115.1 Pseudomonadota bacterium
CTCCTCCGGAGGGCGGCGAAGGCGGCATTCGCGAGAAGGAGTTCGTCGCGATGCGCACGCATCGCGACCCGCTCAGGGCGCCGGCTTCCAGGCCGCCTCGCGCACCACGATCGGCTTCGGAATGAGCTTCAGTTCGTGGAAGGTGTCGGCGATCTTCTGCTGCTGCGCCAGCACGTCGTCGGTCACCGGCTGCACGTTGAATTCGTAGCGGCGCAGCGCCTGCTCCACAACCTCCAGCGGCAGGCCCTGCTGCGGCGCGATGATCTGCGCCGCCGCGCGCACGTTGGCCTTCAGCCAGGCGCCGCGCTCCACCGAGTCCTCGAACAGGGCGCGGATCACCTGCGGGTGCCTGGCCACGAAACCGCGCTCGCCCAGGTAGTAGAGGTAGTTGTTGGCCACGCCGCCGCTGCCGTCCGCCAGCACGCGCGCGTTCACGGCCTTCTCCGCCGCGGACTGGAAAGGCTCCCAGATCACCCAGGCGTCGACCTTGCGGCTCTCGAAGGCCGCGCGGCCGTCCGCGGGCGCAGGTAGACGGGCGTGATGTCGCTGAACTTCAGGCCGTGCTTTTCCAGCAGGCGCACCAGCAGGTAGTGCACGTTGCTGCCCTTGTTGAGGGCGACCTTGCGCCCCTTCAGTTCGGCCACGGAGCGGATCGGCGAATCGGCCGTCACCAGGATCGCTTCGGCGCGCAGCGCGGCGGGGTCGTAGCCGATATAAGCGAACTGCGCGCCCAGCAGCGCCGCGGACCGCGAACGCCCGGACGGGCTGCCGGCGACGAGAAGGACCGTCATGCCGTACCGGCTGCGAGGCCACCGTGAAAACTCATGAATGCTCCAGGCTTGATGCGATGCGGCGCATTCTGGGAGCGCGCTCGTTCAAGTGGAACGACTGAGTTTTCAATTGCTTATCGGCATGAACTCACAACCAAAACATCCGTGGCGGGAAAGACGGTGTTCGCGGCACCCGCCTTCGCCAGCGCCGGGAGCGATACAATGCGCCCTGCCGCGGCTGTAGCTCAGTGGATAGAGTATTGGCCTCCGAAGCCAAGGGTCGTGGGTTCGATCCCCGCCAGCCGCGCCACTTCACCCAACCCCCATTCGGCCTCCGCGACGGAGGCCGAGCGCTTTCAGGCGTTCGAAGGCGCGCCTTCGCGCCCGCGCAAGCGCAGGTTCGCGAACCAGCCGCGCCATTGCGCCGCGGAGAAGCGGGGCGCCGGCTCCCGCACCGAGACGCACGAAGGCTGGAGGGCGACGACGGTGCAGTCGCCGGCCATGGGCAGCACGGCCGGCGCGACCAGCCGCACGGCCGCGGGTTGCACGAACATCTCGGCCAGCCAGCGCGCGGGCTCCTGCACGAGCAGTTCGCCCTCGCTCAGGACGACGGATCCGCCGCCCCGGCGCGGAAACGGCAGCGCCTGGCCGGCCTCGAGGCGATGGATGCGTTCTTGCGTGTTCATGGTCTCAAGTCTAGGATCAAGCACTTTCACATTCAATTGAGTCCGATTTCAATGTTCACGGGCGAAGGCCTTCCCACGCTGCGGCAGCTGGAACTGCTGGTTTCCCTGCCGGGCGCCTCCAGCATCGCGGCCGCCGGCGCGAAGATCGGCATGAGCGCTTCGGCCACCAGCCACGCCCTGCGTGCCCTGGAAGCCAACCTCGGCTGTGAGGTCGTGGATCGCATGGCGGCGGGCGCGGTGCTCACGCACGCGGGCGAACTGGCCCTGGCGCATGCACGCGATGTCTTCGCCTCCCTGCAGCAGATGAAGTCCGTCGCCGCCGCCTCGGCCGGCCTGCACACGGGCTTGCTGCGCATCGGCTCCATTGGACCCAGCACGTCGCTGCGCCTGCTGCCGCCGCTGCTGGAGAAGTTCCGCCGCCGCTATCCCGGCGTCGAGGTGCACGTGACCGAACGCGCCGACCAGGCGATCGTGCAGGACATCGTGGAGCGCAAGGTGGAGATCGGCGTGGTCCGCCTGCCCCAGCCGACGCTGGACACGGTGGCGCTCGCCACCGACGAACTGGTGGCGGTGCTGCCGGAAGACCATCCGCTCGCGCGCAAGGCCAGCGTCTCCGCCGCCGACCTGGCGGCCTATCCGCTGATCCTGACCCAGGCCGGATCGCAGGACATGGTGATGGCGATGTTCGAGCGCGCGGGCGTGCAGCCGAAGGTGGCGCACGAACTGTTCCAGATCGTCTCGATCCTGGAGTTCGTCGCGCACGGCAACGGCCTGTCGGTGCTGGCCTCCCTCACCGTGCCGCAGCCGCGTCCGGGCCTGGCCTTCCGGCCGATGGCACCGCGCGTGGCGCGCCGCGTCGCCATCGCCTGCCTGGATGCGACGCGCTTGTCGCCCGCCGGCCGCGCATTCTGGGAACTGGCGCGGCGCGAGGCGCCGGGCAAGGCGCAAGCCTCGTCCTGAGCCGCGCGTTCTACGAGCCGGTGTTCGCCGCGGCGAGCGCCGCGCTCTGCTCCTTCAGGAAGGCCGACAGGAAGCCGGACAGGTCCGGCGCCTGGTGCAGGATGCGGCGGCGCCGGATCGTCTCGTACTCCGGCGTCTTCACGCCCAGCCCGCGCATCGCCTCGAGCACGCGGGCCTCGTGCGAGCCGCGGAAGGCCGCCGGTTCGGAGAGCACGCCCAGCACCAGCGTCTCCGAGGTGGTGACCTCGTCGCGCGACTCGCCGAAGGCGCCACCGACGCCGGGGATGCGGCGCAGGCCCACTTGCCCGGAGCCGTCGTACTTCTGGGTGCCGTTCGAAAGCGTGCCCAGCACCACCGGGCGCCCGTAGGGAAAGTTGCCGGTGACGGTGTACTTGTTGGTCGAGACGTTCAGGATCTGCGCGTTCAGCCCCGGCTCCAGCGCCGCGATGGAGCTGAACTCGAAGTTGAGCTTGAGCTTCACGTGCTCGGGCGAGACGAGCTCGGGCTGGATGTTCAGCACCGTGCCCGTCTTCGCGGTGAACTCCGTGGCGTCCCCGCCCTGGGTGCCCGCGTACAGGATGGTCAGGTCGCCGCCTTCGCGCACCTCGGACTCGGTACCGATCGAGGTCACCACCGACGGCGCCGCATTCAGGTACACGCTGCTGCGGACGTTCAGCGGCATCAGGCGCACCGCGTACTGGATGTCCGGGATCGACAGGTGCGGTTGCAGAACGCCGTAGCGCGATTCGGAGATGCCGTCGTCGTTGCGCGTGCGCTCCAGCGTGTAGTAGTTGTTGTCCGGCAGCGCGCCCAGCTGCACGACCAGGTCGTTCAGCACGCCGTTGCCGCGCGTCGTCGCGTCCGACGCATAGTGGCGCACGAAGTAGACGCTGGCCACCACGTTGAGGTCGCGGCAAAGCGGCTCGTCACCGAGGTTCTCGGTCGTGCAGACCAGGTCCTCGCGCACCGGCTTGGCGCCGGTCGAATGGGGGATCGTCACCAGCGCGCCGGGATAGGCCGGATCCTCGGCGCCATAGACTGCGCGCACGAAGCGGCTGGCGGGATCGTCGTCCTGCTGCTTGGCGGCCTGCATCGCGTCGTACAGCGTGCGCGCCACGCGCTCGCGTCCCGCGCGCAGCGCCGCCATGGCCGACAGCGCCCAGTGCATGCTGCGGTCCTCGACCAGCGCCGCGCGCAGGAAGGCGACCTGCGCTTCGGAAGCGTTGCCCAGGTTCAGTTCCACGAGCCCCAGGCCCACGTACGAGGGGGCGTGGTCCTGGGCGAAGCGCGCCGCGCTGGCGAACGCGGAGCGCGCGAAGACGCCCTTGTGGTGCTCCAGGCGCTCGCTGGCC
This sequence comes from Pseudomonadota bacterium, assembly GCA_023438115.1. GTDB lineage: Bacteria > Pseudomonadota > Gammaproteobacteria > Burkholderiales > Burkholderiaceae_C > Ramlibacter. Next base: position 3,769 of record JAEZEB010000280.1, read on the forward strand.
AGCATGTCCACCGCGTGGCGGAAATGCGGGCGCCACTCCTGCCCCAGGGTCTGCGCCGGCACCATCGGCGTCTCGAATTTCGGGATGCCGCCGCAGCCGGCGAGTGCGAGGCACACGGCCAGCGGCAGCGGCGCGCGGCGGATCAGCCGGCGCAAGACGACTTCCATTCCTGCGCCTTCTTGATCGCTTCACCGTAGGGGCCAAGCACGGAGGCCAGGCGGTCAACGGCCTTGGACTTGAGCTTCTGCATCTTCTCCTCCTTCATGTCCGACAGGTCGGCCAGGTAGCCGAAGGGCGCCGGAATCTTCTGCGTGCCCAGGCTCACCGCGCTGGACTCGCCGTTGTACCAGTACTTGCCGCGCACCTTGACCTTGATGTAGTCGGTGGTGATGTCCTCCACCTTGACGCAGGTCGCGACCTTCACGCTGCTGGAGAGCTTCAGCTGCGGCTGGCAGATCTCTTCCTTCTGGGTGTCGCCGATGAAGTACTGGTACAGGTTCAGCGTGGTCCAGTTGTTGTCGCTCCACTTGAAGTAGGAGTTGTACGAGAGGTCGATGCCCTTGATCTGCCCCAGCAGGATCGGCTGGTCCTTGCCGTCCACGCCCATGGCCTTGTCGGGGTAGATGGGGAACAGGCGCAGGTCGGCGCGGATCTGGATGGTGCGCTCCTTGCCGGCGAAGCTCTTCTTGTCCTTGGCCTTCAGGTGGAACAGCGGATAGCCGTTCTCGCGGATGTCGTTGAGCTTCTGGCGCTTGTCCTGCAGGTCGGCCAGCACGTGCACGATCTTGCAGGCCTTGGTCTTGCCGGACTTGAACTTGGACTGCGTGTTCGAATCGAGCTTGCCCAGCGCCGCCGACAGCGCCGCATCCTCGGTGGACTGGTTGCAGCGGATCTGGGCCACGTCCAGCTTGGTGTTGTCCTCGTCCAGGGCCGCCTGCGCGAGCTCCTGCGCGTTCGACATCGTGGTGGTCACCTTGGGCGGCAGCGACTTCTGGATCTGCCCTTCTTTCAGCGGCGCGGTGTAGCCGGCCAGCTTGTAGCCGGTGTTCACCAGCGCGGTCGCATCCTTGGCCGACTTGTTCAGCGCATCGAACGCGTCGAAGTACTTCTTCGCGTAGTCCTTGGAGGTGCCGGATTCGAAGTCGCCGCGCAGCGCGTTGCCCGCGCTGTCGATCGTGCCCGAGAGGCTGTTGATGCGCGCCTTCACGTCGTCCAGCTTGGTGGTGCACGCGTCGGCGGCCGCGGCCGCGGTGGGCAGCAGGGCCAGGGACATCACGGGCAGGACGAGCAGGGCGCCGAGGCGCTCGAGAGGTTTCTTGGACATATGCCGCTCCTTGTGAAAAGCCATGCGTGCGGCCGCACGGGCCGCGGCGGCCATGGCCTGCGAAGAAGCGTGCGCGTGCCTGCGCACGGGCCCGCGCCCGGCGTCGCCGCGCTTCACGGGTCCTGCCTCCTCCTGCCGGTCATGTCCGGACGGGCGCGATGATCAAGCTCGGCAGGCGCAGCGCCAATACCCATTTCATGGTAGCGATGGCCCGCGGGTGCGATCGCGCCGCTCACGCGTCGCGCACGAGGCGGAACCCGAGGTGCGACATCGGGCTGTGCGGGTCGCTGCCGCGCCGCGCGCTGGGGCGATACGACAGGCAGTAGTCCTCGTTGCAAAGGAACGAGCCCCCGCGGATCACGCGCTTGGGCGCGTCGGGCGGCACGCCCGGGTCCGCGGGATCGAAAGAGCGGTCGGGGCCTTGCGGGTCCACGATCGTGCCCTCGGCCTTGCGCGCCTGCAGCGCGAAGTAGTCGGCGCGGTACCAGTCCGCCACCCACTGCCAGGCATTGCCCGTCATGTCATGCAGGCCGTAGCCGTTGGGAGGAAAAGTCTTCGCCGGCGTGGTGCCCACCGCGCCGCCGGCCGCGGCACTGACGACGGGGAAGGGCCGCGCGCGGCTGTCCCAGTAGTTCGCCAGCATCTGCCCCTCGGGCGCGAGATCGTCGCCCCACGCATAGGTCGCCTGCTCCAGTCCGCCGCGCGCGGCGAACTCCCATTCCGCTTCGGTGGGCAGCCGCTTGCCCGCCCACTTCGCATACGCGAGCGCGTCGGCGTGGCTGACCTGCACCACCGGATGGTCGCCCTTGCCCGCGATGCTGCTTCCGGGCCCTTGCGGCCGGCGCCAGTTCGCGCCGGGCACGTAGCGCCACCACTGGGAATAGTCGTCCAGCCGCACGGGCGCGGCGGTGCCGGCGAACACCATCGCGCCGGGGACCAGCACTTCGTCGGGCGGACGCGGCACGCCGGGCGGCAGCTGCACGCGGATCGTCTCCCAATCGGGCTTGCGCTCCGCGGTGGTCACGTAGCCGGTCTGGCGCACGAACCCGGTGAACTGGTCGTTGGTGACGTGCGTGACGTCCATCCAGAAGCCCTTTACGCGCACCGCATGCGCGGGACGTTCGTCGAAACGCGCGAGCTTGTGGTCGCTGCCCATGAGGAAGGTGCCGCCGGGAATCCACGCCATGCCCGCGGGCGTGGCG
>JAEZEB010000283.1 GCA_023438115.1 Pseudomonadota bacterium
ACCCCAGCCCTCCCCCAGAGGGGGAGGGGAAGTCAGGCGGTGAGTGCCTTCAGCACGTTCTCCGCCGTCGCCGGCGCATCCATCCGCACGCGGCCGTCAGGGCGCGCCGCCGCGGCCGCGTCGCGCAGCGCCTCCCACACGCTGATCGCCAGCATGAAGGGCGGCTCGCCCACGGCCTTGCTGCCGCCGACGTTGTCCTCGCGGTTCGGTTCGGGCCAGAGCTCGACGCGGAAGTGCTCCGGCACGTCGCCGGTCGCCGGGATCTTGTAGGTGCTGGGTGCGTGGGTTGCGAGGAGACCCTTGTCGTTCCACACCAGTTGCTCCGTGGTGAGCCAGCCCATGCCCTGGACGAAGCCGCCTTCGATCTGGCCGATGTCGATGGCCGGATTGATGGAGGTGCCCACGTCGTGCAGGATGTCCACCCTCAGCACGCGGTTCTCGCCGGTGAGCGTGTCGATCGCCACTTCCGTGCAGGCCGCACCGTAGGAGAAGTAGTAGAACGGCCGGCCCGTGAGCGTGTGCTTGTCGTAGTGGATCTTGGGCGTGGCGTAGAAGCCGTCGCTCCACAGCTGCACGCGCGACTTGTAGGCGTCGTCCACCAGCTGCTCCCAGGGGATCGCCGCGTCGGGGCCGCTCACCTGCCCGTGCGCGAAGATCACCTGCTCGGGCCGGCAACCCTGCTTCTGCGCCACGAATTCCGCGAGGCGCTCGCGGATCTGGCGCGCCGCGAACTGCGCGGCGCGGCCGTTGAGGTCCGTGCCGCTGGAGGCCGCCGTGGCGCTCGCGTTGGGCACCTTGCTGGTGTCCGTGGCGCTGATGCGCACGCGGTGGAAGGGCACGCCCAGTTCGTCGGCCACGATCTGCAGCACCTTGGTGTGCAGGCCCTGGCCCATCTCGGTGCCGCCGTGGTTCACCTGCACGCTGCCGTCGCCGTAGACGTGTACCAGCGCGCCGGCCTGGTTGAAGAAGGTTGCCGTGAACGAGATGCCGAACTTGACCGGCGTGAGCGCCAGCCCGCGCTTGATGACGGGGCTGCGCGCGTTCCAGCGCGCGATCTCCTCGCGCCGCTGCCGGTACCGCGAGCTCTCCTCCAGCCGCGTGATCAGCGGCGCGAGGATGTTGTCCTCCACCTGCATCTCGTAGTGCGTGACGTTGCGCTCCTCGATGCCGTAGAGGTTGGCCTTGCGCACGTCCAGCGGATCGCGCCCCAGCAGGCGCGCGATGTCCGCGAGGATCGCCTCGGTGACGATCATTCCCTGCGGGCCGCCGAAGCCGCGGAAGGCCGTGTGGCTCTGCACGTGGGTCTTGCAGCGGTAGGAGACGATCTCCACGTCGCCCAGGTAGTAGGCGTTGTCGACGTGGAAGACGGCGCGGTCGGCCACCGGGCCGCTCAGGTCGGCGCTGAAGCCGCAGTTCGCGGCCATCGCGAGCTTCAGGCCCGTGATGCGGCCCTCGTCGTCGAAGCCGACCTCGTAGTCGTAGGCGAAGGGATGGCGCTTGCCCGTCACCATGAAGTCGTCGTCGCGGTCCATGCGCAGCTTGACCGGGCGGCGGAACTTGCGTGCCGCGAGCGCGGCCCACACCGCCATGTGGCCGGCCTGCGTCTCCTTGCCGCCGAAGCCGCCGCCCATGCGGCGACACTCCACCTTGACGTCGTGGGCGGCCAGGCCCAGCGCGTGCGCCACCCAGTGCTGCACCTCGTAGGGATGCTGCGTGCTGGAGTAGATCCACCACTGGTCCTGCTCCAGCGGCAGCGCGTACGCGACCTGGCCCTCCAGGTAGAAGTGCTCCTGGCCGCCGACGTCCAGCGAGCCGGACAGGCGATGCGGCGCCTGCGCGATGCCGCGCTCGGGATCGCCACGGCGCACGGTCACCGGATCGAGCACGAAGCTCTTCTTCCGCATCGCCTCGCGCACGTCCAGGATGGCGGGCAGGACTTCGATGTCCAGCTTCACCTTGCGCGCGGCGCGTCGCGCCTGCATCACGGTGTCGGCGACGACCAGGCCGACCACCTGCCCGAGGTGCTCCACCTTGTCGCGCGCGAACACGGGTTCGTCGTGCATGAAGGTGGCCAGCAGCGGGTCGCCCGGGATGTCGGCGGCGAGCACGACGCCGCGCACGCCTTCCATGCGCAGGGCCTCCGTCGCATCCACGCCGCGCAGGTGGCCGTGCGCCACGCTGGAGAGGATGGGCGCCGCGTGCAGCGTGCCCTTCACCTCGGGGATGTCGTCGATGTACGTGGCGGCGCCCGCAACCTGGGCGCGCGCGCTCTCGTGGGGATGCGAAGCGCCGGTGGCCGGCGCCGCCGTGGCGGCGAGGTGTTTCTCGGGCGCGTTCATGGGGCCAGCGCCTCCTCGATGCGGAAGTGTTCCAGGTTGATGTGCGCCTGTCCCTGGCTCTCCAGCCAGAAGCGCTGCACCAGGTTGCCCAGCACCGTGCTGCGGTAGGCCGCCGAGGCGCGCATGTCGCTGATCGGCTGGAACTCCGCGCGCAAGGCGTCGGCTGCCGCGCGTGCCGCTTCTTCGGTCCAGGGTTTGCCGCGCAGAACGGCCTCGGCCTGGCGCGCGCGCACCGGGGTTGCGGCCACGCCGCCCGCGCCGATGCCGACCTGCGCCACCACGCCGTCCTCGACGCGCATGGCGATCGCCAGGCAGACGGCGGAGATGTCGTCGTCGTAGCGCTTGGAGATCTTGTAGGCGCGCAGCAGCTCCCCGGGCACCGGCCGCGGCACCTTGATCCAGGCCACCACCTCGTCCGGCGCCAGCAGGTTCTTGCGGTAGCCGGTGTAGAAGTCCTCCAGCGGCAGGTCGCGGTGGCCGCGCTGCGACAGCAGCACGACGTGCGCGCCCAGCGCGATCAGCAGCGGCATCGAATCGCCGATCGGCGAACCGTTCGCGATGTTGCCGCCCAGGGTGCCCGAGTTGCGCACGGGCAGGCCCGCGAAGCGCGCGGCGAAGGTCTTCAGCTGGGGTCGCTCTGCCACCAGCGCGGCGAAGGCCTCGGTGAGCGTCGCCGCCGCGCCGATCGCCACGTGGTTCTCGTAGCGCTCCACGCGCCGCAGCTCTTCCACCCGCGTCACGTCCAGCACGCGCGGGAACTGCATGTGCATCTTGGTGACCCATAGCCCCACGTCGGTGCATCCGGCGACGACCTGCGCCTCGGGATGCGCGGTGCGCAGGGCCAGCAGCTCCGGCAGCGAGCGCGGATCGAGGTAGGTGCCGGCCGCGGGAACCTGGGCGCGCTTTTCCGCCATGGCGTCCAGCTGCCGCAGGACCGCGGCCTCGTCGACGTCCTGCCGGGGAAGGCGCGCCATCTGCTGCGCCGCATCCAGGATGGGCCGGTAGCCCGTGCAGCGGCACAGGTTGCCCGAGAGCTCCTCCTGGGCCAGCTCGCGCGAGACCGGCTCGCCGCGGCAGACGTGGTTCTGGTACATGCCGAACAGGCTCATCACGAAGCCCGGCGTGCAGAAGCCGCACTGCGAGCCGTGGCACTGCACCATCGCCTCCTGCGCGGGGTGCAGGCTGCCGTCCTCGCCGGCGAGGTCTTCCACCGTCCACAGCGCCATGCCGTCGACCGAGTGGGCCAGGCGGATGCAGCTGTTGATGGCGCGGTATTCGAGCTTGCCGTCCCGGGCCTCGCCGAGCACGACGGTGCAGGCGCCGCAGTCGCCTTCGCCGCAGCCTTCCTTGGTGCCGGTGCAGCCCAGGTCCTCGCGCAGCACCTCCAGCAGCGTGCGGTCGGGTGGTACATTGGCCAGGCTGATGAGTTCGCCGCGCCTGACCAGGCGGATCGTCCTGGGTTCCATTCGCTTCAGTATGGGTCTAATCGGGGGATGCTGCGAGGGTAGGCGCTACGGGCGCCCCCCGCATACCGGCCGCCTTATGGGCGGAATGCACGCAGAGGTATGAGAGACCAGGCCCTTTTCGACAAGATCGACCTCCACCTGATCCGCGTCCTGCATACCGTGCTGACCGAACGCAGCGTCTCGCGTGCCGCCGTGCGGCTGGGCATGTACCAGCCGGCGGTCTCGGCCGCCCTCAAGCGCCTGCGCGAGCTCGCCGGCGACCCGCTGCTGGTGCGCTCGGGCGCCGCCATGGTGCCCACCGATGCCGGGTTGCGCATGGTCGAGCCCGCCGCGAACATCCTGCGCGCCGCCGAGATGCTGTTCTCGGACGCCCGCGGCTTCGATCCGCAGACGGCCGGCACCACCTTCCGCGTGGCTGCGGCCGACTACCTCGATCCGGATTTCCTGCCGCTGCTGGTGGCGCGGGTGACCGCGCAGGCGCCCCAGGCGCAAATCGAGATCCATCCGCTCACCGCCGCCTCGGACTACCACGCGCAGCTGGCCCACGGCGAGGTCGACGTGGTGGTGGGCAACTGGCTCAAGCCGCCGCAGGACCTGCACATCGCCCCCCTGTTTTCCGACCGGATCGCCTGCCTCGTATCCGCCGACCATCCGGCCGTGCGGCGGGGCTGGACCCAGGAGGACTGGCTGGCCGCCAGCCACGTCGCGCCCACGGCCACGCACCCCGGCGCCCGGGGCGTGATCGACGAGTTCCTGGAGACCCTGGGCCTCGCGCGTAACATCACGGCCCGTTGCCCCCATTTCGGGCTGCTTCCGCGCATGGTCGCCGCGAGCCTGCTCGTGCTGACCACCGGCCGGCAGTTCTGCGAGCGTTTCGCCGAGGGGCTGCCGGTGCGCATCCTGGAATGCCCGGTGGCCTTTCCCGACCTCGTGTACTACCAGCTGTGGCACGAGCGCACGCACCAGTCCGCCGCGGGGCGCTGGCTGCGCGAGCAGGTGAAGGCGGCGGCCGCGAGCCTCAGACCATAGAGACGATGAACCAGACCCAAGCCCGGGGGCCGGCCCCGTGACGATCCCGCGACTCCAGCTCGCGCACATCACCAAGCGCTACCCGTCGGTGGTGGCCAACAGCGACGTCTCGCTGGTGGTCCAGCCCGGGGAGACGCACGCGGTGCTGGGCGAGAACGGCGCGGGCAAGTCCACGCTGATGAAGATCATCTACGGCGCCGTCAAGCCCGACGAGGGCAGCGTCGTGTTCGATGGCAAGCCGGTGCACATCCGCAACCCGCAGGAGGCGCGGGCCCTGGGCATCAGCATGGTGTTCCAGCACTTCAGCCTGTTCGACACGCTGACGGTGGCCGAGAACGTCTGGCTGGGGCTGGAGCGCAGCCTGTCGCTCCGGCAGGTGACCGAGCGCATCACCGCCAAGGCGCGCGAATACGGCCTGGACGTCGATCCGTCGCGGCCCGTGCACACCCTGTCGGTGGGCGAGATGCAGCGGGTCGAGATCATCCGCGCGCTGCTCACCAACCCGCGGCTGCTGATCCTCGACGAGCCGACCTCGGTGCTGACCCCGCAGGCGGTGGAGACGCTGTTCGTCACCCTGCGCCAGCTCGCGGCCGAGGGCTGCAGCATCCTCTACATCAGCCACAAGCTGCACGAGATCCGCGCGCTGTGCACCGCCTGCACGGTGCTGCGCGGCGGCAAGGTCACGGGCGTGGTCGATCCGCGCGGCGAGTCCAACGCCTCGCTCTCGCGCCTGATGATCGGCGCCGAGCCGCCGCAGCTGGAACACCACGAGCGCCAGCCCGGCGAGGTGGTGCTGCAGGTGGAATCGCTCAAGCTGCCGCGCGAGGACCAGTTCGGCCACGACCTGGAGGACATCTCCTTCGAGGTGCGCGCGGGCGAGGTCGTGGGCATCGCAGGCGTCTCGGGCAACGGCCAGCGCGAGCTGCTGTTCGCGCTTTCGGGCGAGGACACGCGCGCGGCGCCCGGCATGATCCGCCTGGGCGGCAAGCCCGTGGGCCGCTTCGGTCCCGCGCACCGCCGCCACCTGGGCCTGCACTTCGTGCCCGAGGAACGCCTGGGCCGCGGCGCGGTGCCCAGCCTCGGGCTGGCGCACAACCTGCTGCTCACGCGCACCGACAGCGTGGCGCGCGGCGGCTGGATCCGCACCGGCCTGCTGCGCCGGCAGGCGGCCGACATCATCCGCCGCTTCAACGTGAAGGCGGGCGGACCCGACGCGGCGGCGAAGTCGCTCTCGGGCGGCAACCTGCAGAAGTTCATCGTCGGCCGCGAGATAGCCGCGAATCCGAAGGTGCTGATCGTGTCGCAGCCGACCTGGGGCGTGGACGTGGGCGCCTCGGCGCAGATCCGCGCGGAGATCCTCGCGCTGCGCGATGCCGGCTGCGCCGTGCTGGTGCTCAGCGAGGAGCTGGAGGAATTGTTCGAGATCAGCGACCGCCTGCACGTGATCGCCAAGGGGCGGCTGTCGCCCTCGATCGCGCGGGCGCGGGCGACCGTGACGCTGATCGGCGAGTGGATGAGCGGGCTGTGGGGTGCCCCCACCCCGGCCCTCCCCCAGGGGGGGAGGGAGGAGGACCAACATGCTGAAGCTTGAACCGCGGCCGGAGGCGTCGCGATTCTGGAGCCTGGCCTCGCCGCTGCTGGCGCTGGCGATCACCGTCGTCTTCGGCGCGCTGATGTTCCTCGCCCTCGGCAAGGACCCGGTGCAGGGCCTGCGCGTGTTCTTCTGGGAGCCGCTCAGCTCGGGCTACCGCATCGGCGAGCTGCTGGTGAAGGCCACGCCGCTGCTGCTGGTGGCGCTGGGCCTTGCCGTGTGCTTCCGCTCCAACGTGTGGAACATCGGCGCCGAAGGGCAGTTCGTGATCGGCGCCATCGCCGCCGGCGGCATCGCGCTGCTGGCCGGCAAGGACACCAGCCGCTTCATCGTGGTGGCCATCCTCTTCGCCGGCGTGCTGGGCGGCATGGCCTGGGCGGCGATCGTGGCGTTGCTGCGCGACCGCTTCAACGCCAACGAGATCCTGGTCAGCCTGATGCTGGTGTACGTGGCGGCGCAGGTGCTGAATTACCTGGTCTTCGGGCCGTGGAAGGACCCCGGCGGCTACAACTTCCCGCAGACCAAGACCTTCGAGGCGGTCACGCAGGTGCCGCGCCTGATGAAGGGTTCGCGCGTCAACGTGGGCGTGCTGATCGCGCTCGCGGGCGTGGCGGCGCTGTGGATCTACCTGTTCCGCACCCGCGCGGGCTTCGCGCAGCAGGTCGGGGGCCTCGCGCCGGCGGCCGCGCGCTACGCGGGCTTTTCCTCGCGCCGCGCGCTGTGGACGGCGCTGCTGATCTCGGGGGGCGCCGCGGGCCTCGCGGGCGCGCTGGAAGTCGCCGGCCCCATCGGCCAGCTCACGCCCTACGTGCCGGCGGGCTACGGGTTCGCCGCGATCATCGTGGCCTTCGTCGGCCGCCTGCACCCCGTGGGCATGGTGTTCTCCGCCATCCTCATGAGCATGTTCTACATCGGCGGCGAACTCGCGCAATCGCGCCTGGGCCTGCCCAAGTCGATCACCGGCGTCTTCCAGGGCCTGCTGCTGTTCACGCTGCTCGCGTGCGACACCCTCATGGCCTATCGCATCCGCTTCCTGCCTTCGGCGGCCCGAGCCTGACCATGGAAAGCTACATCAACCTCTTCGCCTCCATGCTCAACGCCGGCACCGTGCTGGCGCTCGCGTCCCTGGGGCTGCTGATCAACGAGAAGGCCGGCGTCGTGAACCTCGGCGCCGAGGGCATGATGCTGTGCGCGGCGATCGCCGGCTTCGCCACGGTGGTGCACACGGGCAGCGACTGGATCGGTTTCGCCGCCGGCATGGGCGCGGGCGCGCTTCTGGCCGCCTGCTTCGGCGTGCTGGTGATCTGGATGAACACCAACCAGTACGCCACGGGGCTGGCGCTGGCGCTGTTCGGCGCCGGCTTCTCGGCCTTCGCCGGCATCCGCTACGTGCAGGAAAAGCTGCCCGAGCGGCCGCACTTCGCCATCCCCGGCCTGGCGGACCTGCCGGTTCTCGGCCCGGCGCTGTTCCGCCAGCACCCCATGGTGTATTTCGCGATCGGCTTCGTGCTGTGGCTGGTGTGGTTCCTCTACCGCTCGCGCGCCGGCCTGGTGCTGCGCTCGGTGGGCGAGTCGCCCGAGTCGGCCCATGCCCTCGGCTACAACGTGCGCCTGATCCGGCTGGCGGCGGTGGTCGCGGGCGGCGCGCTGTGCGGGCTGGCGGGCGCCTACCTGGTGATCATCTACACGCCGCTGTGGGTGGAGGGCATGACGGCCGGCCGCGGCTGGATCGCGCTGGCGCTCACCACCTTCGCCACCTGGCGCCCGGCACGCGTGTTGCTTGGTGCCTACCTGTTCGGCGGGGTGACCATGCTGCAGTTCCACCTGCAGGGCACCGGCGTCGACGTGCCGAGCGAGTTCCTGACCATGCTGCCCTACCTGGCCACCATCGTGGTGCTGGCGCTGATCTCCCGCAACCCCGCGTGGATCCGCATCAACATGCCGGCCTCCCTTGGAAAGCCGTTTTACCCCGGTTCATAATCGCCACTTTCGTCCCTAGTCCCAGAGGAACAAAATGACTGACTTCTCCAAGCGCTCGCTGCTGAAGGCTGCCGCCATGGCAGCCGCCGTCGCGGGTCTCGCGGCCTGCAGCAAGTCCGAGCCGCCCGCGCCCGCGCCGGCCCCGGC
>JAEZEB010000377.1 GCA_023438115.1 Pseudomonadota bacterium
GGCGAAGGCGACCGGCGAGGTGGCCACGCAATCGACCGCGGCGCCCGCCGCGCTCGAGACGCAGGCGCAGCCCGCGGCCAAGCCTCCCAAGCCCGCGAAGCCGGCCAAGCCCGCGGCCGCGGCCGAGGCGAAGGCCGACAAGCCGCGCAAGCCCAAGCTGGTGCGCGACAGCTTCACGATCCCCAAGGACGAATACGCGGTGCTCGATGCGCTCAAGCAGCGCGCGGCGAAGCTGGGCCGGCCGACCAAGAAGAGCGAGGTGCTGCGCGCGGGCGTGCAGGCGCTCGCCGCCATGCCGGATTCCGCGTTCCTCGCCGCGGTGGGCGGCGTGCCGGCGCTGAAGACCGGCCGTCCCGCGAAGGCCGCGGCCTAGACCAGTTCGGCGCCGAGCACGGCGCGCAGCGCCGCCGGGCCGCCCGCGTCCTGCGAACGCAGCCACCACACAGCGCCCTTGTCGATCGGGCACTCGCCGCCCTGCAGCGCGAGCAGGCGGGCGGCCAGCCTCCCCAGCGCCGGCTGGTGGCCGACCAACAGCACGGGATGGGCGGCCCGCGGCCAGTCGGCCGCTTCGAGCATGCCGGCCGGATCCAGGTCGGGGCCCAGTTCGGCGCGCACGTCGAAGCGGCGCCCGAGCCCCAGCACGGTCTGCTGGCAGCGCAGCGCCGGGCTGCTGAAGATACGTGCGTCGTCCGGAAGCCGTGCGGCCAGCCACGCGCCGACGCGCGCGGCCTGCTTCTCGCCGCGGCGCGTGAGCGCGCGTTCCAGCTCGGGCAAGCCCTCGCGGCGTTCGACGGCCTCGGCGTGGCGCCAGAGGATCAACTCCATGTGCGCTCCTCCTGCCCCGGCGGGGCGGCATAGCGGGCCATCAGCGCCGACTGCACGGCATCGGCGCCCTGCTCCTGCGCGCGCCTGGCGCGCCGGTAGGTGCCGTCGGGCTGCAGGTCCCACGCATCGCGCTCGTCGTGCAGGCTCGCGACGAGGCATTCGTCGATGATGCGCTGGCGCAGTTGCGCATCGAGCACGGGCCAGGCGAGCTCCACGCGGCGCAGCATGTTGCGGTTCATCCAGTCCGCGCTGGAGAGGTACAGGTGCTCCTCCTGCGCGGCGCGGAAGTAGAACACCCGCGAGTGTTCCAGGAAGCGGCCGATGATGGAGCGCACGCGGATGTTCTCGCTCAGCCCCGGCACCCCGGCCGGCAGCATGCAGGCACCGCGCACCACCAGGTCGATGCGCGCGCCCTGGCGCCCGGCCCGCAGCAGGGCCTGCATCATGGGCTCGTCGGTGAGCGCGTTCATCTTCAGCACGATGCGCGCCTCCTGGCCCGCCGCCGCCGCGGCGCCCACGAGGTCGATGCGCTCGATCATCCGCCGGTGCAGGTGGAAGGGCGCGATCCACACGTGGTGCAGCTTCGGCAGCCGGCTCTGGCCGGCAAGGTGCACGAAGACCTGCTCGATGTCGGCGGTGATCTGCGCATCGGCCGTCAGGTGGCTGATGTCGGTGTACAGGCGCGCCGTGCCGGGGTTGTAGTTGCCCGTGGACAGGTGGGCATACCGCACCAGCGCGCGGCCCTCGCGGCGTGTGACGAGCAGCATCTTGGCGTGCGTCTTCAGGCCGACGACGCCGTAGACCACCTGCGCCCCCACGGCCTCGAGCGCCTCGGCCCAGTTGATGTTGGCCTCCTCGTCGAAACGCGCCTTGAGCTCCACCACCACGGTGACCTCCTTGCCGCGGCGCACGGCCTCGCGCAGCAGCTCCATCATCCGCGGGTCCTTGCCGGTGCGATAGATGGTCTGCTTGATCGCGAGCACCTGCGGGTCGTGCACCGCCTCGTGCAGGAAGTCCAGCACGCCGTCGAAGCTCTCGTAGGGCTGGTGGATCAGCGCGTCGCGCTTCTTCAGCTGCTCGAAGATCGGGCGGCCCGGCACCAGGTCGCGCGGATGGCCCGGCGTGTAGGTGGGGAACAGCAGCTTCGGGTTGCCGATCTCGCCGATCATCTGCTGCAGGCGGCCCAGGTTGACCGGGCCGTGCACGCGGTACAGCGCCTGCGGCGGCAACGCGAACTGCTGCAGCAGGAAAGACGACAGGTGCTCGGAGCAGCCGGCCGACACCTCCAGCCGCACGGCCTGGCCGTAATGGCGCTGGTGCAGCCCCAGGCGCAGCGCGGTGCGCAGGTTGCGCACTTCCTCCTCGCCCACCGCGAGGTCGGAATGGCGGGTCACGCGGAACTGCGAGAACTGGCCGACCTCGCGGCCCGGAAAGAGCACGTCGAGGTGGGCGCGGATCACGCTGGAGAGCGACACCAGCAGCTTGCGCCGGCCCGCGACCTCGGGCGGCAGGACGATCAGCCGCGGCAGCACGCGCGGGACCTTCACGATCGAGATCTCGTTCTCGCGGCCGAAGGCGTCCTTGCCCGCGAGGCGCACGATGAAGTTGAGCGACTTGTTGGCCACTTGCGGGAAGGGATGCGCGGGGTCCAGGCCGACGGGGATCAGCAGCGGCCGCACCTCGCGCTCGAAGTAGTCCTGCACCCAGGCCTTCTGCCGCGCATTGCGTTCGCCGTGCGACACGATGGAGATGCCCTGGCGATGCAGCAGCGGCAGCAGTTCGTCGTTGTACAGCGCGTACTGGCGCTCCACGAGCGCATGCGCGGCGGCCGCGAGCCGCTCGAAACTGCGCACGGAGTACGGCCCGTCCTGCTCGCCGGCCAGCGCCGCGCCGAGGTGGTCGGCGGCGCGCACCTCGAACCACTCGTCGAGGTTCGAGGAGACGATGGTCAGGAAACGCAGCCGCTCCAGCAGCGGCACGCCGGCGCGCGCCGCCCAGTCCAGCACGCGCTCGTTGAACGCCAGGATGCTGTGGTCGCGATCGAGGAAGGGAACGGCCGTGACGGCGGCATCGCACATGCGGGGTGACGGGGAAGTGACTCGGCCGTGGCAGTGTCCGGGGGACCGATGACAGCGCCGTGACAGGCGCGCCGCCGCGAGCGGCGCGCGCCTCACGTCCCCAGAAAGTGCCTGCGGTAGCGCTCCGGCAGGTCCTGGATGCGCATCATCATCGGCAGGTCGGCCGTGTTGAAGTCCGGGTCCCACGCGGGCGCGCCGAGCACCTTCGCGCCCAGGCGCAGGTAGCCCTTGATCAGCGCCGGCGGCTCGGCCGGCGCGGTGTCGTCCAGCAGGTCCACCGGCAGCGCGAGGCGCGGCGTGACGCGGAACTCGATGGGCGCCAGGTGCGTGGCGCGGACCTGCCGCCAGACGCTGGCCGCGGCATCGCCGCTCAGCACGCCGCCCCGCAGCATCGGGATGCTCGCGCAGCCGATCATCACGTCCAGCCCATTGCGCTGCATGAAGGCGCACAGCGCCGCCCACAGCGCGAGGATCACGCCGCCCTGGCGGTACGCGGGATGCACGCAGCTGCGCCCCAGTTCCACCATGCGCGCGCGCAGGCCCCGCAGGCGCCACAGGTCGAACTCGGTGTCGCTGTAGAAGCCGCCGATGCGGTCGGCCTGCGCCGGCGTGAGCACGCGATAGGTGCCGATCACCTGCTGCGTCCGGCTCTCGCGCACCAGCAGGTGCTCGCAATAGGCGTCGAACAGGTCCACGTCGTGGCCGGGGACGCCGGTCTCCAGCCGTGCCCCCATCTCGCCGCAGAACACTTCATACCGCAGCCGCTGTGCCGCGCGGACTTCGTCCTCGTGGCGGGCCCAGGCAACCGTGATGCCTTCGGCGTCCTCGCCGGCTTTCGCAGTGGGCACAGCGCGGTGAAAGGCTCCCCGCGACAGCCGCTCGGGCGACAGGGGCAAGGTGGGGACGGACAGCTCGTTCATGCACGCTCCTGCAGGGGATGCAGGAGAGTGTCGGAAGCCGCGGTGACCCGTTCATGGCAGTTCGATGGCGGTTCGGTGACGGCGCGTCGCCGCGGTCGCGGCGGCCCACTGCGCGATGCGTTCCGCCAGCCACGCAGGATCGTCGAGCGCGAGGTCGTGCCCTGCCCGCGGATGCTCCGCCAGCGGGACCCGCCAGGTGCGGGCCATCGCGCGCGAGCACTGGACGGAAACCAGCCGGTCGCGCGTCGACGCCAGCAGCAGGAGCGGCACCCGCGGCGGCGCGGGCGGCGCGCGGAAGCGG
>JAEZEB010000011.1 GCA_023438115.1 Pseudomonadota bacterium
CCCCCAGAGGGGGAGGGAGGAAGGCTGCCCAACGACCTGCCGCGGCCCGAGGGCGAGCTGGAGGCGCTGAGGAAGGCGTGGGACCCGCCCAAGGGCTGGCGGCGGCTCACCGCCGTCAACAACTCGCAGATCGGCATCTACTACCTGGCCACGGCGCTGCTGTTCTTCGTCGGCGCGGGCGTGCTGGCGCTCGTGATGCGCGTGCAGCTGGCGGTGCCCGGCAACACGCTGGTGGACGCCGGCACCTTCAACCAGCTCTTCACCATGCACGGCACGGTGATGATGTTCCTCTTCGCCGTGCCGGTGGTGGAAGCGATGGCCGTCTGGATCCTGCCCAACATGCTGGGCGCGCGCGACCTGCCCTTCCCGCGCCTGTCGGCCTACGCGTTCTGGGCCTACGCGATCGGCGGCATCGCCTTCTTCTGCACCGTGTTCTTCGGCGCCTCGCCGGACGGCGGCTGGTTCATGTATCCGCCGCTCACGAGCAAGGAACATTCGCCGGGCATAGGCGCCGACTGGTGGCTGCTCGGCATCGGATTCATCGAGATCTCCGCGATCGCCGGCGCGATCGAGCTGGTGATCGGCGTGCTGTTCACGCGCGCGCCCGGCATGCGCCTGTCGCAGATGCCGCTGTTCGCCTGGGCCTCGCTGGTCACCGGGCTGATGATCGTCTTCGCCTTCCCGGCCATCATCGCGGGCACCATCCTGCTGGAGCTGGAGCGCGCCTTCGACTGGCCCTTCTTCAACCCGGCGCGCGGCGGCGACCCGCTGCTGTGGCAGCACCTGTTCTGGTTTTTCGGCCACCCGGAGGTCTACATCATCTTCCTGCCGGCCGCGGGCATGGTCTCGATGATGGTGCCCGCGATGGCGCAGACGAAGCTGGTGGGCTACACGGCGATCGCGTGGGCGCTGGGTGGCGTGGGCGCCATCAGCTTCCTGCTGTGGATGCACCACATGTTCACGGCGGGCCTGGGGCCGTGGGCGCTGTACCTCACGTCTATCGCCAGCTTCGCCGTGGCCATCCCCAGCGGGGTGCAGGTGTTCTCCTGGATCGCCACTTTCTGGAAGGGCCGCGTGGGCATGCAGACGCCCACGCTGTTCCTGCTGTGCTTCCACTTCATCTTCGTGCTGGGCGGGCTCACCGGCGTGATGGTGGCCGTGGTGCCCTTCGACTGGCAGGTGCACGACACCTACTTCGTCGTGGCGCACTTCCACTACGTGCTGATCGGCGGCATGGTGTTCCCGCTCTTCGCCGCCTTCTGGTACTGGGCGCCGCTTCTCAAGGGCCACCGCATGTCCGAGCGCATGGGACGCTGGAGCGCCGCCCTGATGTTCGTCGGCTTCAACCTCGCCTTCTTCCCCATGCACATCGCCGGCCTCGAAGGCATGCCGCGCCGCGTCTACACCTACGACGCCGGTCTGGGCTGGACGCTGTGGAACGTGCTCTCCACGATAGGCGCGTTCATCTTCGCGAGCGGCGTCGTGACCTCCTTCATCGCGCTCGCGCGCAGCGTTCTCAAGCCGGAGGTCGAGGGCGGCAACCCCTGGAACTCCTCGTCGCTGGAATGGGTGCCGCAACCGAGCTACGGCATGCGCAGCATCCCGCAGGTGCGCTCGCGCGATCCGCTGTGGGACCAGCCCACGCTGGCGCAGGAGATCGTCGACGGCCGGCACTGGCTGCCGGGCACCGCGTTCGGCGGGCGCGAAAGCATCATCACGACGCCGGTATCGGGCGAGATCCGGCACCTGATCCGCCTGCCCACCGACGGCTGGATGCACTTCGTCGCGGCGGCAGGCACGGCCGGCTTCTTCCTGCTGCTCACCGTGGCCTGGATCATCCCGGCCTTCGTCAGCGGCGTGATCGCCATCGCCGCCATCCTCGGGTGGGTGTGGGAGCTGGACCGGCCGCCTCCACGGCCTATGGCGCAGATCGGCAAGGGCGTGAGCATCCCTTCGGTGGCCTTCGGCCGCCACTCGCATTCCTGGTGGGCGACCGTGGTGCTGATCGCGGTGGACGCCACCATCTTCGCCTCGCTCGCCTTCTCGCACGTGCACGTGTCGATGAAGCTGGACGTGTGTCCGCCGCCGGGCGCGCAGCTGCCCGCGGATGGCGGCTGGTCCGCCGCGCTGCTGGTGCTGGCCTCGCTCGCGATGGCCCTTTCACCATGGCGCCTGCGGAACACGCCCCAGCGCCTGCTGCGCGCTGCCGTCGTGCTGGCGATGGTCGCCACCACCGGCGCCTACGCGCTCGACCTCGCGATGCACCTGGAGGCCGGCCTTTCGCCCGGCGACCACGCCTGGAGCGCCACCGTCGCCGCGATCCTCGCCTGGCAAGGCTTCCATGTGCTGGTGCTGCTGGTGATGGGCGGCTACCTGCTGGCGCGCTCCTTCGCCGGCCTGCTGCGCACGAACGCGCGCGCCACCCTCGACAACACCGTGCTCTTCTGGCACTACGTGGTGGTGCAGGGCATCGCGGGCATCGTGCTGGTGCGCATGCTGCCGCAGTGGATGGGGGGCTGAGCCGCTCCCCCGTCGTGGGGATGCGCCTTGCACGGACGCTCGTGACACTGGGCTCCCCGTGAAGGAGGTTCCCATGAACGCACCGCTCGTTCCCGTCCAGGTCCTCTCCATCTACAAGGTCTCCGGCCAGCAGGTGCTGCTGCCCAAGCGCATGGCGATCGCGACGCCGGACATGAAGGCGGCCATCGCGCGCATAGTCGAAGAGGTCGCGGACCGCGGCGGCCGCTTCGTGCTGTCGGACCTGTACCGCAGCTACGACATGCAGCTGCAGGCCCACCTGGACTACAAGACCGGCAAGAAGTCCGCCTTCAGCCCGGCGCCGGGCGGCAGCATGCACGAGGCCGGACGCGCCTTCGACGTGGACCTCGGTGCGCTGGGCATGCCGCTCGCCGATTTCTGGGACTTGTGCCGGCCCCTGGGCGTGGTGCCCATCATCGCGCAGCCCGTCTCCGGCGCCAGCGAGTCCTGGCACTTCGAATGCCGCGGCAGCCACCAGAAGGTGTACGACTACTACCGCGAGAAGCTGGGCCGCAACTTCCGCTCGCCCGCCGCGGCGATGGCGGCCAGCGCGATCGTGGCGACCGGCGTGCGCGTCGACGCCTTCGGCAACAAGCTCCCCGGCGCGCAGATCCAGTCGGCGCTGATCCGCCTGGGCGCCATCCTCGGCAACCTCGACGGCGACGTCGGTCCCAGGACACGCGCGGCGCTGGAGCAGTTCGGCGTGCATGGCACGGATCCCGCCGCGCAGCTGCGGCAACTGCACGAGCTGCTGCAGGAGAAGTATCCCGACGAGTACTTCGACACCGTGCCGGCGGACGTGCTGGACGACTGAACCTGGCGAGTGCGCCTCCGCCCGACGCGGACCCTGCCCGGCCGCAGGCCGCTCCTACACCCGGGCGCAGGCCCAGCCGACTCGGGACTGAATGCAAAGGATTGAAAGTGTGAGGAAGTTGACGCGCTTCCGCGGACTGGAGATCCCCGATGCCCACCCAAGTCACCGAATGGAGCGACGCGATGTTCACGTCGCTCGCGGCCGCCCTGGCCCTCTTCTTCTCGGCCGTGCCCAAGATCATCGGCTTCGTGCTGATCATCGTCGCGGGCTGGTTCATCGCCTCGCTGATCGAGCGCGGCCTCGCCTCCGTGCTGCGCTCCATCAAGTTCAACGACCTGTCGCAGCGCGCGGGCCTGACGGACTTCATCCGCAAGATGGGCATGAAGACCGACGCCTCCGGGATGATCGGCCTGGTGGTCAAGTGGTTCGTGCGCCTGATCGCGCTGGTGGTGGCCTTCGACGCGCTGGGCCTGCCCGCCGTGTCGGACGTGCTGCGCCAGCTGCTCCTGTGGCTGCCCAACGTGGTGGTTGCGCTGGTGGTGCTGGTGATCGGCGGGCTGGCCGCGCGCGGCCTGAGCAACGTGGTGCGCGGCGCGGCCAACGAGGCCGGCCTGACCAATGCGCACTTCCTCGCGAAGACGGCGGCCGTCGTGGTGTGGGCCTTCGCGATCGTGGTGGCCGTGAACCAGCTGGGCATCGCGACCGAACTGGTCAACACGCTCTTCATGGCGGTGGTGGGCGCGCTCGCCCTGGGCCTGGGCCTGGCCTTCGGCCTGGGCGGACGCGAGACGGCCGCCGAGATCGTCAACAAGTGGTACGCGAAAGCGCAGGAGCGCCAGCAGGAAATGCGGCGCCTCGCCGAGAGCATGGACGACGACCCGCGCCGCGAGGACCCGGCGCACGGCCCCGGCCAGTGGCCCACCAGCGGCTATCCGCAAGGCGGCGGCACGCCGGGCGGAAGCACGCCCATTCCCGCCGGCCGGCGCCACGATGCCGAGGGGGGATGAGCTCCAGACGCGGCTTCTCCCTTTCCCGGGCCCCTCGCGGGCCCTTTTTTCTTGCCACACTGGGCGCATGCCTTCCGATCCCGTCGTCCGCAGCCTGATCGACACCGATCTCTACAAGTTCACGATGTGGCAGCCGATGCTGCACCGGCATCCGCAGACCCGCGCGACCTACCGCTTCGTGTGCCGCAACGAGCCGGCGTACCCACTCGCGGAACTGCTGCCCGAGGTGCAGGCGCAGCTGGACCACCTGTGCAGCCTGCGCTTCCGCGCCGACGAACTGGCATTCCTCGGCGGCCTGCGCTTCATCAAACCGGATTTCGTCGACTTCCTGCGCATCTTCCACTTCCAGCGCGACTTCATCCGCGCGTGGGCGGAGGGCGATGCGCTGCGCATCGAGGCGACCGGCCCGCAGGTGCACGTGATGGGCTTCGAGATCTTCGTGCTGGCCATCGTCAACGAGCTGTACTTCCGCCGCTTCGACCGCGAAGCCGCCCTCCAGGAAGGACGCCGGCGGCTGGCCGGCAAGGTGGCGCAGCTGCGGTCCTTCGCAAGGGAACCCGCGCTGGCGCACCCCTTCGAGTTCTTCGACTTCGGTGTGCGCCGCCGCTTCGGCCGCGACTGGCAGCGCGAGGTGGTGGCCACGCTGGCGGAGCAGGTGCCGCAGTTCTTCAAGGGCACGTCCAACGTGCTGCTGGCGCGCGACCTGCGCACTGTGCCCATAGGCACCATGGGCCACGAGTACCTGCAGACCTTCCAGGCCACGGGCGTGCGGCTGCGCGACTTCCAGCGCGCGGCGCTGGAGGAATGGGTGCAGGAGTACCGCGGCGACCTGGGCATCGCCCTCACCGACACCGTCGGCATGGACGCCTTCCTGGCCGACTTCGACCTGTACTTCGCGAAACTGTTCGAGGGCCTGCGCCACGACTCCGGCGACCCCGTCGCGTGGGGCGAGAAGGCGCTGGCGCACTACGCGCGCCTGCGCATCGACGCCCACACCAAGCGCCTGGTGTTCTCGGACAGCCTGGACATCCCGAAGGCGCTGGCGCTGTACCGCCACTTCGGCGACCGCGTGCAGATGGGATTCGGCATAGGCACCAACCTCACCAACGACCTGGGCCTGCAGCCGCTGAACATCGTCATGAAGATCGTGGAAGCCAACGGCCAGCCGGTGGCCAAGCTGTCGGACGCGCCGGGGAAGACGCTGGCGACGGACGAGACTTTCCTGGCGTATTTGCGGCAGGTTTTCGGGGTAGCGGCTCCGTCACCGGCGGAGTTCCTGGACGGGGCCTAGTGCCCCAATGCCTTGTCATTGCGGGCTTGACCCGCAATCCAGACGGCGCCGGCATGCGTCCCGGAGCCGGGAATCGCGCGGCGCCAGCCCTCACCTACCGCGCCGAAGGCCTGTCCGACACCCCAGCCGTCCGCCCCAGATGCTCCCGCACCTTCTCCGCCTCATCCCCCACGGCCGCCACCGCCTCCTTCACCCTCTTCTCACTGACATTGAAGTGCCGCGCCCAGGCGCAGACGGCGTAGTCGTAGCTCACGTCGATGCGTTCCTTGCGCGCGGAACGCGGGGTGCGGCTTTGCGGGTGGATCATGGTCGGCATCTGGTTCCATGTGGAAGAACGCATCCTAGGAAGGCCGAGCGGAGCGCGGTGTAGGACGCCGTGGATGCCGGTGATGGGGAAAGCCGGAAGCATGCGAAGAAGGTTCGCATGGAGCGGGCGATGGGAATCGAACCCACGTCTTGAGCTTGGGAAGCTCAGGTCCTGCCATTGAACGACGCCCGCGGACTCAGCGGGGATTCTACGCGGGATGTGATGCGTTGTTCGACGACGGTGGGCGCATTCCTGCCCTGAGCACGCCTTCGACCTTCACCACGACCGAGCGGCAGACGGATCGATCGGCGCTTCAGCGAAGGGCGTGCATTAAGCCGTGCACGTGAGTCTGGCCCGGCATGGGGAGACAGACTTCCAAGTGTCTGAACGGACCTGGGCAACTCTCAGGCTGCGGAGCGCTTTGCATGCGCCGACTTCCGGCTACCAATGAGAGGAATGCTGAGGCGCCGGCCTCTGCGGGCTGCTTAACGGTGCGCTCTTCGCAGGCAGAGCGTTGTGTTCTTTGAGATTCGGATCAGACCTCGGGCGACTATTTCTACTGAAGTGCAGACATGGGCTAATGAACACGGACCCTCCTAACTAGGCCAGAGGCAACTGCCTCATTAAGCACAGTTGGAACGATGTCGCCACAAACTATCTCCAACCGCTCCACTGCACGACTGCATGCGAGGTAAATGGCGGTTAGTTCTCGGAGCTTTCCAAAGCTGGAGTTCGCCCGCCTCATTCCGGCGGCAACAACTAACACGTGCGAAAACTGAGTTCCCCCGACGTATTGCCAAGGGGCCAGCACGACAGATCTCTTGCGGTATGAGAGCTGTTCGACATCGTCAAAGCCTCTTAGTTGAACGAGCGGGATGCTCGCACGACCAAGAGCGAACGCCAACTTATCATCCACATCGCCCAACGTGATAACGCAGATTCGCTTTTCGCCGGCGATTTCCGCGGTCGCCTGCTTGATGCACTCTACCGACTTCTGAATGGCGGCATCGTCGTCGTCGCACAAATGGGTGACAGGAAGGCCGCCGCTCGTCTCACGCTTGGCATCAATGCGTAGCGGAATCGTGTTCAGGGGAAAGCGCTGGTAGATGAATTTTATCGTCTCAAAAATTGCTGGGTCAAAGCGGTGCACTGCGTTC
>JAEZEB010000027.1 GCA_023438115.1 Pseudomonadota bacterium
CTCGCGGCGACTGCCATCGCGCGAGGCGCTCCGTGCCGGCTTCGCCCAGACGCCCGCGCGCCGCCGCTTCCAGTTCCATCTGCAATTCCGTGAGCGCGCGCCAGCCGCGCGGCGTGCGCGCGATGCGCACCTTCTGCGCGCGATCGCGCGTGGCTTCGGCGAGCTCCGGGAAAAGGCGCTGCGTCTCGGCCGATCGCACCCAGTCCGGCATGTCCACCACCCTGAAGGTCACCGTCGCTTCGTGGATGGAGAGGCCCGCGACGTCGTCGCCGGTCGCGTGGAGGTCCGTGGCGGGGCCGGCTTCCCAGCGCCCGAACCGCAGGCACAACTCCTGGTTGCCGCCCGGCGCGAGGGCGCCGTAGCCTCGCCACGTCAGCCGGTAACGCAGCGCCGCCCTGGAACCGGCGGGCGCGTCGACCTGCACCGCCTCGCTCGCCAGCAGCCCACGCGCCGCGAGATAGTCGAGTTGCTCCAGCAACTGGTCGCGCCGTGCCTGGCCGGTTTCGCCCGTGCGCAGCAGGTAGGTGATCGCGTGCTGGCCCGGCACCGGACGCGGAGCGATCCCGGGCACGCCCTCTGCATCGGGGCGCGGCAGCGCCAGCGGAAGGCAACTGCGCAAGGTGTCGTCGGGCACCATCAGCAGGCTGGCCTGGCGGCGCGCGGCATCGTCGGCATCCTGGGCCGCGGCGGCGAAAGCCAGCGCGATCAGGCTCGCGCCCGCGAGCCTGCATGCAAGCGAACGGTTCATCGTCCATCCTCCCCCGGCCCATCATAGGGTGCGGCGTGGGCCTTTGTCCTACGAGGTCCGCCCGGCGGTCTTCCTAGCATCGGGCTTCCAACCGGGAGACACGTCATGGACACGCTTTCCGTCTGGCGCGGCACCGCGCCTCCCTCCGGCTTCGCGCTGCTCGATGGCGAGCACGCCACCGACGTGCTGGTGATCGGCGGCGGCATCACGGGCGTGACGCTCGCCCTGCTGCTGGCGGAACAGGGACGCGACGTCATGCTGCTCGAAGCCGGCGAGATCGGCTCCGGGACCACCGGACATTCGACCGGCAACCTCTACGAGACCGTCGGCAACGGCATGCAGGAGATCGTCTCGCGCTGGGGCGCCGAGGTGGCGCAACACGTGGTGCACGAGCGCCGCGCCGCCATCGCCTTCGTGCAGGCCCGCTGCGAGGAACTGCCCGACGTGGGCTTCCGCCGCTGCGACATGGTGCAGTGGGCGCAGAAGACGAGCGACCAGGGTTACATCGACAAGGAGATCGCCGCGCTCGAGGCCGCCGGCGCGCGCGTCGAGCGCACGAAGGAAGCACCGGCCACCCTGCCCGCGGCGATCGGCGACGTGCTGGTGTTGCGCGACCAGGCGCAGTTCCAGCCGCAGGCCTACGTGACGGGCCTTGCGCGCCTGGCGGCCCAGGCCGGCGCGAAGCTCCACGAGCACTCGCGCGTGATCGAACTGGACACGAAGAACCGCCGCGCGGTCACCGCCTCGGGCGCGGTGCAGGCACGCGAGATCGTGATGGCCACGCACACGCCCAAGGGGGTGCACCTGGTGCACGCGGAGATGCCGGTGCACCGCGAGTACGCCATCGCGCTGGAGATGGACGCCGCCGCGCCCAGCCCCGGGCCCGGCATCTTCTGGTGGCACGGCGGCGAAGGCCTGTCGATGCGCACGTTGCAGGCCGGGGACCGCAACTTCCTGGTCGTGGCCGGCCAGGAGTTCAAGGTGGGCATCCACAACGCCAAGGCGAGCCTGCTGGCACTGGAGACCCAGGCGCACAAGCACTTCGGCGCGCGGCCCGTGGCCTATCGCTGGTCGGCGCAGAACTACCGCGGCGCGGACGGCCTGCCCTACATCGGCCGCAATGCCGCGAACTGCTTCGTGGCGACGGGCTTCTCCACCGACGGCCTCACCTGGGGCACGGTGGCCGCGCGCCTGATCGCGGCCGAACTGCGCGGGCACGAGGCCGCCTTCGCCGCGCTCGTGCGGCCCAACCGGCTCTCGCCGGTGAAGGGCGCGAAGAACATCCTCGAGGAGAACGTCACGGTGGTGAAGCAGCTGGTGAAGGACTACCTCACCAGCCGGCAGGACGAGAAGCTGTCGCAGCTGAAGCCCGGCGACAGCGCCATCGTGGACGTGGAAGGCGAGACGCTCGCGGCCTGGCGCGCGCCGGACGGCGAGCTGTTCGCCGTCTCCAACGTGTGCCCGCACATGGGCTGCAAGGTGCACTGGAACAGCGTGGAGACCACCTGGGACTGCCCCTGCCACGGCAGCCGCTTCCGGCCGGACGGCACCGTGATCGAAGGGCCGGCGCTCAGCCCGCTCAAGCGCAAGCAGATGCCGCCCCTGGCCGGCGCCTGAGCTCCTAGCGCCTGGGCCGGCGCGTGCCCAGCCCGAGCTGCTCGCGCTGCTTGTCGATGCGGGCCTGCTTGCGCGCGTTCTCGCGCTCGACGGCCTTGCGCTTGGTGTAGCCGGACCAGTCGGCCCAGGTCCACCACACCACGGCGCCGGCGAAGGGGGACAGCACCACCCACCAGGACCACGTGGCCACGGCCCCGAACTCCAGGTATTTCATCAGCAGCAGGATGATCCCCAGCCCGAGCAGCAGCATGCGTCCTCCGTACGTCTTTCGTATTCCAGTGCCTGTACTCGGCATGGTCAACCGCCAGCCGTACAATGCGTTGAAGGAATGTAACTCAACCTGTGAGGTTCTCTCTATGAAACGTGCGCTGTTCGCGCTGGCTGCCCTGGCGGCCCTCTCGTCGCCGGCCTTCGCCGACCAGGCGCTCGCCACGGCGAAGAACTGCATGGCCTGCCACGCCACCGACAAGAAGCTGGTCGGCCCGTCGTACAAGGATGTCGCGGCCAAGTACGCCGGCCAGAAGGACGCCGTCGACCGCCTCGCCGCCAAGATCATCAAGGGCGGCTCCGGCGTGTGGGGCCCCGTGCCCATGCCGGCCAACGCCCAGGTGAGCGATGCCGAGGCCAAGAAGCTGGCCGCCTGGGTGCTCAGCCAGAAGTGATCTTCGAGCGATCGAACGAGGCCCGCGCAAGCGGGCCTTTTTCATTGCGCAGAAGCTCATCCCGGCGCAAGCCGGGAGCTCGCCGGCCAGGCCGGGCCTTTCCCTTGGGGTATCGTGGGGCCAACGTCGAAAGGAAAGCCGCCATGAAGTGCCCCGTCTGCCCCGATTCCACCCTCGTGATGACCGAACGCCAGGGCGTGGAGATCGACTATTGCCCCACCTGCCGCGGAGTATGGCTGGACCGCGGCGAACTGGACAAGCTGGTCGACCGCGCGGCGGCGCAGACCGCGCCGCAACAGCCCGCGCGCTCCGCGCCGCCGCAGAGGCATCCGGATTTCGTGGATTCGGACCAGCACCGCGGGTACGGCTACCGCAAGCGCAAGAGCTGGTTGAGCGATATCTTCGATTGAGCGGCAATGGTGGGCAGCGGGGCTGCCCACCCTAAGCCCGCTCTCCCTTTGTCATCCCGGGCTTGACCCGGGATCCAGGCGGCGCGCGATCAGGCGCCGCGTGGATTGCGGGTCAAGCGCGCAATGACAAGGCCTGGTCAGTTCGTCTGGGCCAGTTGATCCAGGATTGCCGGATTTTGCCGGCACGTCACATCGCCTTCGGCGATATGAGTGCCGTCGAATCCCGCAAGCCGCTACGCGGCTGGGCCGCACGCGGCCCCTTGATCAATTGGTCTGGGCCAATTGATCAAGGATTGCGGGATTCTCCAGCGTCGTGATGTCCTGCGTGATCTGCTCGCCCTTGGCGATGCTGCGCAGCAGGCGGCGCATGATCTTGCCGCTGCGGGTCTTGGGCAGGTTCTCGCCGAAGCGGATGTCCTTGGGCTTGGCGATGGGACCGATCTCCTTGCCCACCCAGGCGCGCAGTTCATCGGCGATCTTCTTCGCCTCCTCGCCCGTCGGGCGCGGCCGCTTGAGGACGACGAACGCGCACACCGCCTCGCCGGTCACGTCGTCGGGCCGGCCGACCACCGCGGCCTCGGCCACCAGGTCGGTCTTGGAGACCAGCGCGGACTCGATCTCCATCGTGCCCAGGCGGTGGCCCGACACGTTCAGCACGTCGTCGATGCGGCCGGTGATGCGGAAGTAGCCGTTGTCGGCGTTGCGCACCGCGCCGTCGCCGGCCAGGTAGGTGCGCCCGCCCATCTCCTCGGGGAAATAGCTCTTCTTGAAGCGCTCGGGGTCGCCCCAGATCGTGCGGATCATCGAGGGCCAGGGCCGCTTGATCACCAGCATGCCGCCCGATCCGTTGGGCAGGTCCTTGCCGGTCTCGTCGACGATGGCGGCCATGATCCCGGGCAGCGGCAGCGTGCACGAGCCCGGCACGGTGGGCGTGGCGCCGGGCAGCGGCGTGATCACGTGGCCGCCGGTCTCGGTCTGCCAGAACGTATCGACGATCGGGCAGCGCTCGCGGCCCACGTTCCGGTGGTACCACATCCAGGCCTCGGGGTTGATCGGCTCGCCCACCGTGCCCAGGATGCGCAGCGAGGACAGGTCCCAGTTCTTCGGATGCACCTTCTCGTCGGTCTCGGCCGCCTTGATCAGCGAGCGGATCGCGGTGGGCGCCGTGTAGAAGATGTTGACCTTGTGCTTCTCGATCATCTGCCAGAAGCGCCCCGCATGCGGGAAGGTGGGGATGCCCTCGAAGATCAGCTGCGTGCCGCCGGCCGCCAGCGGCCCGTAGGTGACGTAGGTGTGGCCGGTGATCCAGCCGATGTCCGCGGTGCACCAGAACAGGTCTTCGGGCTTCAGGTCGAAGGTCCAGTCCATCGTGAGCTTCGCCCACAGCAGGTAGCCGCCGGTGGCGTGCTGCACGCCCTTGGGCTTCCCGGTGGATCCGGACGTGTAGAGGATGAAGAGCGGGTGCTCCGCGTCCACCGGCACCGGCGGGCAAACGTCCGACTGGCCCTCCAGCACCTCGTCGAAGGTCTTGTCGCGGCCCGCCACCATGTTGCACGGCGTGCTGGTGCGCATGTAGACCATCACGTTGCGCAGGGTGTCGCAGCCGCCCATGCCCAGCGCCTCGTCGACGATGGACTTCAGGCCCATCTCCTTGCCGCCGCGCACCTGGAAGTTGGCGGTGACCACGGCCACCGCGCCGGCGTCGATGATGCGCTCCTGCAGCGACTTGGCCGAGAAGCCGCCGAACACCACGCTGTGCGTCGCGCCGATGCGCGCACAGGCCTGCATGGCCACCACGCCCTCGATGCCCATGGGCATGTAGATGATGACGCGGTCGCCCTTGCTGATGCCCTGCGCCTTCAGCGCGTTGGCGAAGCGGGACACGCGCGCGAGCAACTCCTTGTACGTGATGCGGCTCACCTGGCCGTCGTCGGACTCGAAGACGATGGCCGTCTTGTTCTCCACGGGCGTGCCGATGTGGCGGTCCAGGCAGTTGGCGCTGGCATTGAGCTGGCCGTCGTCGAACCACTTGTAGAAAGGAGCCTTCGACTCGTCGAGGACCTTCGTGAAGGGCTTGGTCCACTGCAGGTTCTCGCGCGCGAGCCGGGCCCAGAAGCCCTCGAAATCCTTCTCCGCCTCGCGGCACAGCGCGTGATAGGCCTCCATGCCGGAAATGCGGGCGGCCTTCACGGCCGCCTCGCCCGGGGGGAACACGCGGTTTTCGACCAGGACGGATTCGATGGCGCTCATGCTGTGTCTCCAGGATGGTGATGAAATTCGGGCGGTACTGTCGGCGGGGGCACTTACACCCCACTGACGGAGGCCGCATGCGCCGAATCTACCCGCAGCGGGGCCGAAACTACAATTCCCGGCCGGAAACCCGCTTTCCCGTCTCCCCCTTCCTCCCCCGATGCAAAACAACCTTTCCCGCGCGTCGCCCCTGCGCACGCTGCCGAACCTGATCTTCGCGAGCCGCTGGCTGCAACTTCCGCTTTACCTGGGACTGATCGCGGCCCAGGCCGTCTACGTCGTCCACTTCCTGCTGGAACTGTGGCACCTGGTGGAGGCCGCCGCCGGCAGCCAGGCCGCGGTGCAGCAGCTGGTGGCCAGCATCGGCTACAAGTCCGCCGCGCCGGTGACGGCGCTGAACGAGACCATCATCATGCTGGTGGTGCTGGCGCTCATCGACGTGGTGATGATCTCCAACCTCCTGATCATGGTGATCGTGGGCGGCTACGAGACCTTCGTCAGCCGCATGGGCCTGCAGGGACACCCGGACCAGCCCGAGTGGCTCAGCCACGTGAACGCCTCGGTCCTGAAGGTGAAGCTCGCGACGGCCATCATCGGCATCTCGTCGATCCACCTGCTCAAGACCTTCATCAACGCGGACAACTACACCGACCGCGTGCTGATGGCGCAGACGGCGATCCACATCACGTTCCTGCTCTCGGCGATGGCGATCGCGTACACCGACCGGCTGATGGCGCCGCCGGCGCACGCGCACGGCGACGGGCACTGAGGCTCAGAGCCCCGTCATCTTCTCCGGCCGCACCCACGCGTCGAACTGCTCCGCGGTGAGGTGGCCGGAGGCGATGGCCGCCTCGCGCAGGCTCGTGCCCTCGCGGTGCGCCTTCTTCGCGATGGCCGCCGCCTTGTCGTAGCCGATGTGCGGGTTGAGCGCGGTCACCAGCATCAGCGAACGCTGCACCAGCTCGCCGATGCGCTCGCGGTCCGGCTCGATGCCGCGCGCGCAGTGCTCGTCGAAGCTGCGCATGCCGTCCGCCAGCAGGCGCACGCTCTGCAGGAAGTTGTGGGCGATCATCGGGCGGAACACGTTCAGCTCGAAATTGCCCGAGGCGCCGCCGAAGTTGATCGCGACGTCGTTGCCGAACACCTGGCAGCACAGCATGGTCATCGCCTCGCTCTGCGTCGGGTTCACCTTGCCCGGCATGATCGACGAGCCCGGTTCGTTCTCCGGGATGCGCAGCTCGCCGATGCCGCTGCGCGGGCCGCTCGCGAGCCAGCGGACGTCGTTGGCGATCTTCATCAGGCTCGCCGCCAGCGTCTTGAGCGCGCCATGCGCATGCACCAGCGCATCGGCCGCGGCCATCACCTCGAACTTGTTCGCCGCCGTCACCAGCGGCAGGCCGGTGAGGCGCGCCAGTTCCTCGGCGACCTTTTCCGCATAGCCCTTGGGCGCGTTGAGCCCCGTGCCGACGGCGGTGCCGCCCAGCGCCAGCTCGCACAGGTGCGGCAGGGCCGCGTGCAGGTGGCGGTCGCACTGTTCCAGCTGGGCGACATAGCCGGAGAACTCCTGGCCCAGCGTGAGCGGCGTCGCGTCCTGCAGGTGCGTGCGGCCGATCTTGACGATGTCCATGAAGGCCGCGGACTTCGCCTGCAGCGTGTCCTTCAGCGCCGCCAGCGAAGGCAGCAGCCGGTTGCGGATCGCGTCCACCGCCGCGACGTGCATCGCGGTGGGATAGACGTCGTTGGACGACTGGCTCTTGTTGACGTCGTCGTTGGGGTGCACCTTGCGGTCCTCGCCGCGGCCGCCGCCCAGCAGCTCGCTCGCGCGGTTGGCCAGCACCTCGTTGACGTTCATGTTGGTCTGCGTGCCCGAGCCGGTCTGCCACACCACGAGCGGGAACTCGTCCCAGTGGCGGCCTTCCAGCACCTCGTCGGCCGCGGCCACGATGGCGGCGGCCTTCTGCTGGTCCATCAGCCCCAGCAGGTGGTTCACCACGGCGCTGGAGCGCTTGACCTGCACCAGCGCGCGGATGATCTCGCGCGGCTGCCGCTCGCCCGAGATGTCGAAGTTCTGCAGCGAGCGCTGCGTCTGCGCGCCCCACAGCCTGTCGGCGGGCACGGCGACGGGGCCGAAGGTGTCGTGTTCGATGCGGGTGGACATGCGCGCACCCTAGCACCAACGCCGGGCGCGTGCGCGCGGCCCTGCGTCGCCCCTGCGCGACGCGGCCGCGCCAGCTCGGCCATGCGGCGCTATAGTGGCCGCAAGACGCGCCCCCCAGCGCGCACTGCCGGCGCACGCAGCGCCGGCGAGGAGACGTCGATGGTGAACTCCCTGTTCAGGCCCGCCTTCTGGCTGCTGGGCCGCCTGAGCTTCGCGGCCGGCTACCTGCTGGTCGCCCTGCTGTTCCTGGCGCCGGTGGGCCTGCTGCTCTTCGCGCCGGGCCCGCGCGAGGACTGGCTGCCGCTCGTGGCCGGCCTGCTGGCGCTGGCCGTCTACCTGATGACGGGCCTGGGCATCTTCATGTCCATGGGCATCGCCCGCCTGATCCGCGTGACCGAGCGCATCGCGAGCGGCCAGCTGGCAAGCGGTTCCGGCCGCCACCGCGCCGAATCGGACCGGCACGACTCCGCGCGGCTGTGGGGTTCGATCATGCACATGAACGAAAGCCTCGCGGCCATCGTGCGCCAGGTGCGCGCGAGCGCCGAGGCCATCGCCGCCGGCGCGCGCACCATCGCCGAAGGCAACGCGCAGCTGTCGGAACGCACGCAGGAACAGGCCGCGTCGCTGGAGGAGACCGCCTCGGGCATCGAGCAGCTGGCCTCCAGCGCGCAGCAGAACGCCGGGAACTGCGCGCGCGCCACGGACCTGGCCGCCGCCTCGCGCGACGTGGCCACGCAAGCGGCGCAGCGCATGCGCGAGGCCGCGGAGACGATGAACGAGATCGACCAGGGCTCGCGCCGCGTGAACGAGATCCTGGCCACCGTGGAAGGCATCGCCTTCCAGACCAACATCCTCGCGCTCAACGCCGCCATCGAGGCCGCGCGCGCCGGCAACCAGGGCCGCGGCTTCGCGGTGGTCGCCGGCGAGGTGCGCAGCCTCGCGCAACGCAGTGCCGATGCCGCCAGGGAGATCCAGGCGCTGGTGGCGCAGTCCACCGGCAGCGTGCGCAAGGGCCGCGCGCTGGTGGACGCCGCCGAAGCCACGATGGCGCAGGTGGTGGACAGCGTCGAACAGGTGAAGGGCGTCATCGGCGAGATCGCCGGCGCCTCGCAGGAACAGAGCGCGGGCGTGGAGGAGATCAGCCGCGCGATCGCGCTGGTGGACGCCGCCACGCAGCAGAACGCCGCGCTGGTGGAAGAGGCGGCGGGCTCGGCCGAGGCCTTCGGCCGCGAGGCGGAGCGCCTGGTCGATGTGGTGGGCCGCTTCAAGACCGACCGCGGCCAGGACCGCGACCGCGTGATGGCGCTGGTGAAGGCCGGCGCCGCGCACGTGCGCGAGCACGGCGTGGAGCAGGCCTGCCGCGATTTCATGGACCCGAAGGCCGGGTTCATGCGCGGCGACGACTACCTGTTCGTGCTGGACCTGGGCTGCACCCTGCTCGCCTTCCCGCCCGATCCCGCCGCCGTGGGCCGCAACGACCGCGATGCGCGCGACGCGCACGGCCGCCTCTTCTCCCGCACCACGGTGGAACTGGCGCAGTCGGCCGGCGCGGGCTGGTACGACTACGACATCCTGCATCCCGCGACGGGCCGCGTGCGGCCCAAGTCCGTGTACTTCGAGCTGGTTGGCGACGTCGTCCTGGGCTGCGGCATCTATCGCGACGAAGGGGCGCAGGACGCGGCGACGACAGCATTGCGGGCCGCGCCGGTGGAGTCCTCCTGGCCGCGGCTGGGCGCGGCCTGATCACGGGAAGAACGGCGCATGCTCGGTTCCGTCATCGCGGTCGCAGCCGGAGGCGCTTTGGGCTGCATCTGCAGGTGGCTGCTGGGCCTGGGCCTCAACGCCCTCTTCCCCGCGATCCCGCCCGGCACGCTGCTGGCCAACCTCATAGGCGCCTACCTGGTCGGCATCGCGCTTGCGGTGTTCGCGGGCCATGCGGAGCTCGCGCCGCACTGGCGCCTGCTGGTGATCACCGGCTTCCTGGGCGGCCTCACCACTTTCTCGAGCTTCTCGGCCGAGACGGTCCTGCTGCTGCGCGAGGGCAAGCTGGCATTGGCGATGACGGCCATCGGCCTGCACCTCGGCGGATCGCTGCTGCTCACGGCGGCGGGCATCGCCACCGCCTCGGCCCTGCAGTCGCGCTGAACCCCACGTCGAAGGAGTGTTCGACACCGTACAGAAATCGCCGGCGCATTTGTCCAAAATCATTCGCATCGAGCAGTCACGCATGCGGAGAGAAGGATGTCTCCATCGCAACCCCAGGGCCAGCGCTCCGGCGAAGGAACCGCCGGCCTGTGGGACCACATTCGCGAAGACGAGCAGCGCAAGGAAAGGGAGCCCGAGGGCGGCCTGCAGGGCGATGCGGGCCGGTACCGCTCCGGCGACACGCAGCAGCAACAGCCGCAGCACGGCGGCCGTCGCGGCTAGCGCTGCGGCAAGTCGACCCGGGGCACGCCCGCGGCGTCGCCCAGCACCTGCCTTTGGGGCAGGTAGTGCAGCAGCAGGTCGGTCTCCTTCCTCACCGCGCGGTAGCACTCGCAGCTCAGGGACTCGAGCCGCGGGCGGTCCAGCACGCGGATCAGCCCACGCCGGTACGAGACCACGCCCAGGCGCTCCAGCTTGCCGGCCGCGGCAGTCACGCCCGCGCGCCGCACCCCCAGCATGTTGCTGATGAACTCCTGCGTCATGGTCAGGCGCTCGTGCGAGAGCCGGTCCATCGACAGCAGCCAGCGGCACAGCTGCTGGTCGATCGCATGGTGCCGGTTGCACACCGCCGTCTGCGCCACCTGCGTGATCAGCGCCTGCGTGTAGCGCAGCATCAGCAGCAGCAGCTCGCCGTGGCGGTTGAACTCCTCGCGCACCTGCGCCCCGGCAACCGGTAGGCGTAGCCGGCGCTCTGCACCACCGACAGCGCCGGCGCGCTTTCCTCCACGCCCATGAACAGCGTGATCCCCAGCAGGCCCTCGTTGCCCACCACGGAGATCGCCGTGGACTCGCCGTTCTCCATCAGGTACTGCATGGAGATGATCGAATCGGTGGGGAAGTAGACGTGCCGCATGGGGCGGCCCGCCTGGTGCATCACCGAGCGCAGCGAGAGCTCGGTCAGTTCCAGGTGCGGGAAGAGCCGGCCCTGCACGTCGGGCGAGAGGGCTGCGAGCAGATGGTTCTGCGCCGGGTGCGGCGAGGCCGCGGCGGAAGCGGCATCCGGCGCCGGAGGGGATTGCTGAGCCATCGCGCAGTGTAGGCCCGGGATGTTTTCACGGGGGCGGGTTTCCCTTCCGCGAGGAAGCCGGTTTGTAAGCCGTAGGTGTTCAATCTCGCCGCCTCCGGAGCCCCGCGGGCTGCGGCGTCGTTGTAGGATGCAACATGCTTCCCCCCCAAGACCTGCCGGACGAACTGGCCCACCTGCACACGCGGTGGGAAGACGTCCACTCCCGCCTCCGCGTCCAGGAACAGGTGCTCTCCGAAGCCATCGCGCTCTACGTCAAAGGCAAGGCCGAGAGGCCCGAGGCAATGATGCAGGAGGTGGAGCAGATGCGCACCGAATGCGCCCAGCGCTTCCGCGCCCTCATGGACGCGCTGCGGGCGCAGAACGCGAAGATCTAGGACGCGCCGCCCGGCCGCCCCTCCATCCAGGCGATCAGCGACGAACGCATCGCCTCCTCCACCGACATCGCGATCGGCGTCACCCAGCTCGCGGGCACGAACACCGTGTAGCCGCCGATCATGTACCCCATGGGCAGGTACACGGCCACCCGCTCGCCCGGCAGGAAGCCGGCGGGCAGGTCGCCAAATCCGCGTCGGGTGACCAGGCCCACCACCTCGAGCTCGTGCCCCGGCATGCGCAGCAACACGACCTGCTGGTTGCCCGGCTTGCTGCCCGGCGCGAAGTAGTCGGAGAAGCTCTTGAGCGACGAGTAGATGCTCTTGACCACCGGCAGCTTCGTGAAGGGCAGTTCGATCAGCGCCAGCGCCCCGCGCACCTGCGGCCGCGAGAGCACCGCGCCGATGCCGACGATGATCAACACGCCGAATACCAGTCCCATTCCGGGCACGTAGAAGGAGCCGATCAGGGGCCGCAGCACCCACAGCGCGACCGACTCGACCCAGCCCAGGAACAGCACCAGCACGTAGACGGTCAGCGCCAGGGGCAGCACGGCGAGCAGGCCGCGGAAGAAGTACCGGTAGAAGCGCTTCATCGCGGCAATCTAGCATGCGGCCGGGGCTGCAAGGCGCGCCGCGCAAGGACCTGCGCGCCGCGAGGCCCAATCCCACCGCGCCGGTGAGCTCTGCAGCGTCTGGGATAATCCGGGACAGCCCCCTTCCCCCGTCCGCAAGCCATGACCACCACGATCAAAGCCGCCGACCTCATCGAATCCATCTCCGGCGCGCTGCAGTACATCTCCTACTACCACCCCGCCGACTACATCGCCCACCTGGCGCGCGCCTACGAGCGCGAGCAGAGCCCCGCGGCGAAGGACGCGATCGCGCAGATCCTGACCAACAGCAAGATGAGCGCCACGGGCCACCGGCCCATCTGCCAGGACACGGGCATCGTCAACGTGTTCCTCAAGATCGGCATGGACTGCCGCCTCGAGGGCTTCACCGGCAGCCTGGAAGACGCCGTCAACGAGGGCGTGCGCCGCGGCTATCTGCATCCGGACAATACGCTGCGCGCCTCCGTCGTGGCCGACCCGCAGTTCGAGCGCAAGAACACGAAGGACAACACGCCCGCCGTGGTCAACGTCGAACTGGTGCCCGGCGACAAGGTGGACGTGACCGTCGCCGCCAAGGGCGGCGGCAGCGAGAACAAGAGCAAGATGGTGATGCTCAACCCGAGCGACTCCATCGTCGACTGGGTCCTCAAGACCGTGCCCACCATGGGCGCCGGCTGGTGCCCGCCCGGCATGCTGGGCATCGGCATCGGCGGCACGATGGAGAAGGCCGCCCTGCTGGCGAAGCAGTCGCTGATGGAGGACCTGGACATGTACCAGCTGCAGGAGAAGTCCTCGCGCGGCGAGAAGCTGTCGAAGGTGGAGGAACTGCGCCTGGAGCTGTTCGAGAAGGTCAACGCACTGGGCATAGGCGCGCAGGGGCTGGGTGGCCTCACGACCGTGCTGGACGTGAAGATCGCCATGTACCCCACGCACGCGGCCAGCAAGCCCGTGGCCATGATTCCCAACTGCGCCGCCACGCGGCACGCGCATTTCGTGCTGGACGGCTCGGGCCCCGTTTACCTGGATCCGCCCAGCCTGGACCTGTGGCCCAAGGTGGAATGGGCGCCGAACACGCAGCAGAGCAAGCGCGTCAACCTGGACACGCTGACGAAGGAAGAGATCGCCAGCTGGAAGGCCGGCCAGACCCTGCTGCTGAACGGCAAGATGCTCACCGGCCGCGACGCGGCGCACAAGCGCATCCAGGACATGCTCGCCAAGGGCGAGAAGCTGCCGGTGGACTTCACCAACCGCGTCATCTACTACGTGGGTCCGGTGGATCCGGTGCGCGACGAGGTGGTGGGTCCCGCGGGCCCGACCACGGCCACGCGCATGGACAAGTTCACCGACATGATGCTGTCGCAGACCGGCCTGATCGCGATGATCGGCAAGTCCGAGCGCGGCCCGGCGGCGATCGAGGCGATCCGCCAGCACAAGGCGGCCTACCTGATGGCCGTGGGCGGCGCCGCCTACCTGGTGTCCAAGGCGATCAAGCAGTCGCGCGTGCTGGGCTTCGGCGACCTGGGCATGGAAGCGATCTACGAGTTCGACGTGGTCGACATGCCGGTCACCGTGGCCGTCGACTCCACCGGCACCAGCGTGCACAACACCGGCCCGGCCGAGTGGTCCAAGCGCATCGCCACGGGCGAGTTCAAGAAGATTCCTGTCGCGGCGGGCTGAACTTGTCCGTCACGGGGCGCCCGCGGCCGCGCTAGATTCGCTGCATGGACCGCTCGCGCCCCATCGGAGTCTTTGACAGCGGCGTCGGCGGGCTCAGCATCCTGCGGGCGCTGCGCGCCGAGCTGCCGCGCGAGGACTTCGTCTATTTCTCCGATGCGGGCCACGCGCCCTATGGGGAGAAGGGCGACGCCTTCGTGTCCGGGCGCTCCCTCGCGATCGCCGAGGACTTGCTGGCGCAGGACCGCATCAAGGGCCTCGTCGTCGCCTGCAACACGGCGACGGCGGCGGCAGTGCACCTGCTGCGCGCGCGGCACGCGGAACTTCCCGTCGTGGGCGTGGAGCCCGCGCTCAAGCCCGCCACCGCCCTGACGAAGACCGGCCATGTCGCCGTGCTCGCCACGCGCGGCACGCTGGCGAGCGCGAAGTTCCAGGCCTTGCGCGACTCGCTGCGCGAGCGCGCCGAATTCGTGCTGGTGCCCTGCGACGGCCTGGCCGCGGCGATCGAGGCGGACGACCAGCCATTGGTGCGCGCGCTGTGCCGCCGCTACACGCAGGAGGTCGGCGGCTTCGGCACGCAGCCGGGCGAGGTCGACACGCTGGTGCTGGGGTGCACGCACTATCCGTTCGCGGCCGGCGTGCTGCGCGAACTGCTGGGGCCCGAGGTGCAACTGGTGGAGACCGGACAGCCGGTGGCGCGGCAGGCGCGGCGGCGGCTGGAGGAGAAAGGGTTGCTGGATCCCGCAGGTGGAGGCGGGGTGCGGTTCAGGACCACCGGGGATGAAGCGGCGCTGCAGGGCGCGGCGGGGCGGTGGTTGGGGTTGTGAGCGTCGGGGTTCGCCTGCGGGCTCACCCCGACCTACGCGTGCGCGCGTCCGGACCCAGCGTCGTAGGTCGGCGGTGAGCGGCGAAGCCCGAACCCCGACGTCCTCACCCCGCCGCCAGCGCCGCCTCCCGCCCCCGCTGCACGTCGATCTTCACCAGCAGCCCCAGCCCCACCACGAACATCACCGCCGTCGACAGGATCGCCATGCGCTGGTTGCCGCCCGTGGCCCAGGTGATGGCCCCGTAGGTGAGCGGGCCGATGATGCTGGCCAGGCGCACCGCGAAGGTCCACAGGCCGTAGAACCCGGCCAGCTGCCGCGCCGGCGCGAACATGCCCGCCATGGCGCGCCCCGCCGACTGGCTGGACCCCATGCACACGCCGGCGATCGCCGCGGCCCACCAGAACTGGCCCTTGGTCTGCGACAGCGCCGCGATCACGCACACGGCGATCCAGCCCACCAGCGTGCTCCCCAAGGCGACCTTGTGGCCGATGCGGTCCTGCAGGTAGCCCCAGGCGAACGCGCCGGCCGCCGCGGCGAAGTTCAGCACGAAGATCAGCACCATGGTTTCCTGCGGCTGGAAGCCGATCACGCTCTCGGCGTAGATCGCCGCCAGCGCGATCGCCACCGCCACGCCGCCCTGGTAGAACACGGCGCAGGCCAGCAGACCCATGAAGTCGCGGTAGCGGCGCGCCTGGCTGAAGGTGGTGCGCAGCTGCCGCAGCGAGGCCAGCAGCCCGCCCTGCTCCAGCGCGCGCGGATTGGGCTGCGCGCGCTCGCGCAACAGCCGGAAGGTCACGAGGGACGCGGAGCCATACAGCACCGCGGTGATCAGCATGGTCACCGGCACGAACTGCGAGGCGGGGATCTGCTGGGACTGCGCCCACAGCACGTAGCCCAGGCAGATGCCCAGCGCCAGCATGCCGCCGAAGTAGCCGAAGCCCCAGCCCCAGCCGCTCACCTTGCCCAGCGCGTCGGGCCGCGCGAGCTCGGGCAGGAAGGCCGCCGTGAGCGACTCGCCGTAGTTGTAGAAGGCGTTGGAAACGATGATCAGCACCATGGCCAAGGCCACGGAACCGGGCTGCGCAAACGCGAGCGCCGCGGTCGCCACCACGCAGCAGGCGGTGACGAGCATCAGCACCCGCTTCTTGGCGCCGCGCAGGTCGGCGTACGCGCCTATCGTGGGCATGGTGAGCATCACGATCGCGTAGGAGATGCTCAGGGCCACCGTCCAGGCAAAGGTGGCCCATTCGGCCTGGCCCGCGATGCCGCCGACGAAATAGGCGGCGAAGACGGCGGTGATGACGACGGTGGTGTAGCCGGAGTTGGCGAAGTCATACATCGCCCAGCCGAACACCTCGCGCTTGCGCACGCCCGGGTTCAGGGCGTCCTGGGAAAACAGGGCCATGGGGCTCCTCCTCGGGCGGGATGGTAGCCGCAACCCGGCGTTTGTCATCCCGGCCTCGAGCCGGGATCCAGGCGGCGCGCGATCCACCGTCCCCGTGGATTGCGGCTCAAGGCCGCAATGACAAGGAGTGGCCTAGTGCAAATGCCGCGGCCGCCGGCCGCCGCCATGCCCGCCCGAGCCGCCACCGCTGCCCCGCGGCGGCTTGCCCAGTTCGAGCGAGCTCACGAGCTTGTCGAAGCGCTGCGAGAAGAGCTTGTCGATCTCGGTCACCACGCCATCGAGCTCGTTGGCGTCGAAGTGGCGCTCCATCAGGTTCACCACGTCCTGCACCAGCAGGTCGCGCTGCACCTGCATGATGGCCGCGGGCGTGGGGCCCACGAACAGCATCAGGAAGTCGTCGCGCGACTCGGCCTCGGGCTCGGCCTCCTCCTCGTCGAACTCGGCGTCGTAGAAGGTCACCTCGATGGCGGCGCCCTCCTCGGCCAGGTCGTTGAGCGACATGCACATGTCGTCGAGCTGCTGGCGGAAGTCCTGGTCGCCGGCGACCGTCCAGCACATCGTGAGCAGGCGCTCCTGGGCGTCGAACTTGATGCCGGGCTCTTCCTCGTAGGCGCTCTCGGCGCCGTCGGCCAGGGACTTGGCGCCGGCGTAGGTCCACAGGGGCTTCAAGGCCTCCTGCAGCTGGGCATAGGTCACCCCGGGGCGCAGCGGCACGTCGCCGTGCACGTGGATTTCGAAGGGGGCGTCGTAGTGGGACATGGTGCTCTCCGGCCCTATTGTGGACCGCTCCGGCATGCAAACCGCGGCCGGCCTCGTTCTTGTGGTGCCTCGAGCCGGGATCGAACCGGCACGCCCTTTGCGGGGGCGGCGGATTTTAAGTCCGCTGTGTCTGCCAATTTCACCATCGAGGCCCGTGGCGCGGACTGTACCCGACGGAAAAAAGGGAAGCCCGGAGGGCTTCCCTTGCGGATGGAGCGGGAAACGAGGCTCGAACTCGCGACCTCAACCTTGGCAAGGTTGCGCTCTACCAACTGAGCTATTCCCGCGTCGACCTGGAGGCGCGTACCGGAGTCGAACCGATCTAAACGGATTTGCAATCCGCTGCATAACCGCTTTGCTAACGCGCCGACCGTCAGATGAAAAAGGGAAGCAGAAGCTTCCCTTTTCGACATTCTGGAGCGGGAAACGAGGCTCGAACTCGCGACCTCAACCTTGGCAAGGTTGCGCTCTACCAACTGAGCTATTCCCGCGTCGAAGCCGTAAGTATAGCGGAGTTTTTGGCGGCCCCTGACAGGGGCCTGAAAAACTCCGTCCCGGGACCTCGACGATCGCGCAGGACCTCAGTGTTGCACCGCCACCGGCGTGCCGCCTTCGACCACCGGCGCGACGGGCGCCGGTTCTTCCTCGGGCAGCGCCGTCGGGGCGCGTTCCAGGGCCACTTCGAGCACCTTGTCGATCCACTTGACCGGCACGATCTCCAGCGCGCTCTTCACGTTGTCCGGGATGTCCTGCAGGTCCTTGGTGTTCTCCTCGGGGATCAGCACCGTCTTGATGCCGCCGCGCAGGGCCGCCAGCAGCTTCTCCTTGAGGCCGCCGATGGCGGTGACCTCGCCGCGCAGCGTGATCTCGCCGGTCATGGCCACGTCCGCGCGCACCGGGATGCCGGTGAGCGCAGAGACCAGCGCCGTCGTCATCGCGATGCCGGCGCTCGGGCCGTCCTTGGGCGTGGCGCCATCGGGCACGTGGATGTGGATGTCCTTCTTCTCGAAGACCTCGTCCTTGATGCCCAGCGCGCGGGCGCGGCTGCGCACCACCGTGCGGGCGGCTTCCACCGATTCCTTCATCACGTCGCCGAGCGAGCCGGTGCGCTGGATCACGCCCTTGCCGGGCATCAGCGCGGCTTCGATCGTGAGCAGGTCGCCGCCGACTTCCGTCCACGCGAGGCCCACCACCTGGCCCACCTGGTTCTGCGCTTCGGCACGGCCGTAGCTGAACTTGCGCACGCCCAGGAAGTCGTTGAGGTTCTCCGCGGTCACGACGACCTGCGGCTTCATCTTCTTCAGCTGCAGGCCCTTGACCACCTTGCGGCAGATCTTGGAGAGCTCGCGTTCCAGCGAACGCACGCCCGCCTCACGGGTGTAGTAGCGCACGATGTCGCGCACGGCTTCTTCCGTGACCTGGAGCTCCGACTCCTTCACGCCGTTGTTCTTCATCTGCTTGGGCAGCAGGTAGCGCATGGCGATGGCGGTCTTCTCGTCCTCGGTGTAGCCCGAGAGGCGGATCACTTCCATCCGGTCCAGCAGCGGCGCCGGGATGTTCATGGAGTTCGACGTCGCCACGAACATCACGTCCGACAGGTCGAAGTCGACTTCCACGTAGTGGTCGCTGAAGGTGTGGTTCTGCTCCGGATCCAGCACCTCCAGCAGCGCCGAGGCGGGATCGCCGCGGAAGTCCTGGCCCAGCTTGTCGATCTCGTCCAGCAGGAACAGCGGGTTGCGCGTGCCCACCTTGGACAGCGACTGCAGCACCTTGCCCGGCAGCGCGCCGATGTAGGTGCGGCGGTGGCCGCGGATCTCGGCCTCGTCGCGCATGCCGCCCAGCGCCTGCCGCACGTACTTGCGGCCGGTGGCCTTGGCGATCGACTGGCCCAGCGAGGTCTTGCCGACGCCCGGGGGGCCCACCAGGCACAGGATGGGCGCCTTGACCTTGTCGACGCGCTGCTGCACCGCGAGGTACTCGAGGATGCGGTCCTTGACCTTCTCCAGGCCCCAGTGGTCCTCGTTGAGGACCTGCTCGGCATAGGCGAGGTCGTGCTTGATCTTGGTCTTCTTCGCCCAGGGCAGGCCGGTGAGCACGTCGATGTAGTTGCGCACCACCGTGGCCTCGGCCGACATCGGGGACATCAGCTTCAGCTTCTTGAGCTCCG
This sequence comes from Pseudomonadota bacterium, assembly GCA_023438115.1. Classification (GTDB taxonomy): domain Bacteria; phylum Pseudomonadota; class Gammaproteobacteria; order Burkholderiales; family Burkholderiaceae_C; genus Ramlibacter. The sequence goes on from JAEZEB010000027.1 coordinate 18,895, forward strand.
CGTCCGCCTTCTTGCGGGCGTCCTTGGGCATCTTGGCGGCCTTGATCTTCTTCTCGATCTCCTCGATGTCCGCGCCTTCCTCGCCCTCGCCGAGCTCCTTCTGGATGGCCTTGACCTGCTCGTTGAGGTAGAAGTCGCGCTGGTTCTTCTCCATCTGGCGCTTCACGCGGCCCCGGATGCGCTTGTCGACGTTGAGGATCTCGACCTCGCGCTCGATCTGCTCGAAGAGGTTCTCCAGGCGCTCCTTCACCTCGGCCAGGTCCAGCACGATCTGCTTGTTGTCCAGCTTCAGCGGCAGGTGCGCGGCGATGGTGTCGGCCAGGCGGCCCGGATCGTCGATGGAGGCGATCGAGGTCAGGATCTCCGGCGGGATCTTCTTGTTCAGCTTGACGTACTGGTCGAACTGCTGGAGCACCGCGCGGCGCAGCGCCTCGATCTCGGCCGACTTGCCTTCCTTCTCGGTGGAATCCACCGGAACGACAGTGGCGACGAAGTGGGCATTGCCGTCCTCGATGTGCGAGACGCGGGCGCGCTGCTGGCCCTCGACCAGCACCTTCACGGTGCCGTCAGGCAGCTTCAGCATCTGCAGGATGGTCGAGATGCAGCCGACCTCGAACATGTCGGAGACGGAGGGCTCGTCCTTCGCGGCGGCCTTCTGGGCCACCAGCATGATGCGGCGCTCCGCCTCCATCGCGGCTTCCAGCGCCTTGATGCTCTTGGGCCGGCCGACGAACAGCGGGATGACCATGTGGGGGAACACCACCACGTCCCGCAGGGGCAGGAGCGGCAGGTCCATCGGGTCGGAAGGCAGGGGGGTATGTCCGGACATGGCGATCCTCAAAGTGACCAGCCACAGATGGCTGGCGATAGGCCATTTTCAACCCGGCCGGTCCGCTTGGGGTGCGAACCGTGGCGAAAGGCACAAAAAGGGAAAGGGGACAGGCGGGCGGCTCGTGGAGCCTGGAGATGGGGAAGAAGCCCGTCCCGCGTCATCAGGCTTTCTTCGCCGCCTCGCGGTACACCAGCAGCGGGGGCTTGTTTTCCTCGATGGTGCTCTCCTCCACCACCACCTTCTCGACGTTGCCGATGTTGGGCAATTCGAACATGGTGTCGATGAGGGACTGCTCCAGGATGGAGCGCAGGCCGCGCGCGCCGGTCTTGCGCTGCAGGGCCTTGCGGGCGATCGCCTTCAGCGCGTTGGGACGCACTTCGAGGTCGACGCCTTCCATCGCCAGCAGCTTGCCGTACTGCTTGACCATCGCGTTCTTGGGCTCGGTGAGGATCTGCACCAGGGCGTCCTCGGTCAGCTCCGCCAGGGTGGCGACCACCGGCAGGCGGCCCACCAGTTCGGGGATGAGGCCGAACTTGATCAGGTCTTCGGGCTCCACCTCGCGGAACATGTCCGAGAGGCTGCGCTCCTTCTTGCTCTTCACCGTGGCGCTGAAGCCCATGCCGGACGATTCGGTGCGCTGCTCGATCACCTTCTCCAGCCCCGCGAACGCGCCGCCGCAGATGAACAGGATGTTGGTCGTGTCGATCTGCAGGAAGTCCTGGTTCGGGTGCTTGCGCCCGCCTTGCGGCGGCACGCTGGCCATGGTGCCTTCGATCAGCTTCAGCAGTGCCTGCTGCACGCCCTCGCCCGACACGTCGCGCGTGATCGACGGGTTGTCGGACTTGCGCGAGATCTTGTCGATCTCGTCGATGTACACGATGCCGCGCTGCGCCCGCTCCACCTCGTAGTTGCAGTTCTGCAGCAGCTTCTGGATGATGTTCTCGACGTCCTCGCCCACGTAGCCGGCTTCGGTCAGCGTGGTGGCGTCGGCCATCACGAAGGGCACGTCCAGCATGCGCGCGAGCGTCTGGGCCAGCAACGTCTTGCCGCTGCCGGTGGGGCCGATCAGGAGGATGTTGCTCTTGGTGAGCTCCACTTCGTCCTTGCGGGCCTTCTCCTTGTGGCGCAGCCGCTTGTAGTGGTTGTAGACCGCCACGGACAGCGCGCGCTTGGCGGACTCCTGCCCGATGACGTAGTTGTCCAGGTTGTTCTTGATTTCCAGCGGCGTCGGCAGGTCGCCGCGCGCCTCGCGCTGTTCGTCACCCGCGGGGAGCTCGTCCCGGATGATCTCGTTGCACAGGTCGATGCACTCGTCGCAGATGAAGACCGAAGGTCCCGCGATGAGTTTCTTGACCTCGTGCTGGCTCTTCCCGCAGAACGAGCAGTAAAGCGTTTTCTCGCTGGAGGAGCCTTTTCGGTCGGCCATGTGTTCGCTGCCTATTCGACGGTTTCAATGATAACCATACAACAAACGGCGCCCCGGTTTCCCGGAAGGCGCCGTCGTTGCCGTTGCGCAACCGCGGGGGATCCCGGGATCAGGGCCTTTTTGCAATGACCTGGTCCACGAGGCCGTAGGCTTTCGCCTCCTCCGCCTCGAGGAAATAGTCGCGATCGGTGTCGCGCTCGATCTTCTCCAGCGGCTGGCCGGTGCGCTCCGCCAGGATGCGGTTCAGGACGCCCTTGGTCTTGAGGATGTCGCGGGCGTGGATCTCGATGTCCGTCGCCTGGCCCTGCATGCCGCCCAGGGGCTGGTGGATCATGATCTTGGAGTGCGGCAGCGCGAAGCGCTTGCCCTTCTCGCCCGCGGACAGCAGGAAGGCGCCCATGGAGGCCGCCATGCCGGTGCACAGCGTGGAGACCTGCGGCTTGATGAAGTTCATCGTGTCGTAGATCGCCATGCCGGCGCTCACGCTGCCGCCCGGGGAGTTGATGTAGAGCGAGATGTCCTTGTCCGGGTTCTCGGACTCGAGGAACAGCAGCTGCGCCACCACGAGGTTGGCGGTCTGGTCGTTCACGGGGCCCACCAGGAAGACCACCCGCTCGCGCAGCAGGCGCGAGTAGATGTCGTACGACCGCTCGCCGCGGCCGGACTGCTCGATGACCATGGGGATCAGGCCCAGGCCCTGGGTATCAAGTGCGCTCATGGGGGGAATTGGCTCCGGTGTCTTGGCTGTACTTTAGCCTGAAAGCAATTGAGGCCTGGATGCCCTTTCACAAGAGCTTCCAGGCCTCGGGGCGTCGGGGTTCGCCTGCGGGCTCACCACCGACCTACGAATCACGCGGTCGGGGTCCTCGTAGGTCGAGGTGAGCGGCGAAGCCCGAACCCCGACGCAAACGGGATCAACCCTGCTGCTGCCCCATCAGCTCGTCGAACGCCACCGTCTTCTCGACGGTCTTCGCCTTGGACAGCACGAAGTCCGTCACGTTGTTCTCGATGACGATGGCTTCCACTTCCGCCAGGCGGCGGTTGTCGCCGTAGTACCAGCGCACCACGTCGGCCGGGCGCTCGTAGCTGGCGGCCAGCTCGTCGATGTGCTGCTTGATCTGCTCCGGCTTGGCTTCCAGGTTGTTGGCGCGCACCAGCTCGGCCACCACCAGGCCCAGGCGCACGCGGCGCTCGGCCTGCGGGCGCACGATGTCCTCGGGGATCGGCAGCTTCTCCACGTCCTTCAGGCCGCGCTGCTTGAGCTCGGCGCGCTGGCTCTCGATCAGGCGGTCGATCTCGTTCTGCACGATGGACTTGGGCAGGTCCAGCTCCGCCTTGGCCACGAGCGCGTCCATCGCGGACTGCTTGTTGCGGGCCAGCACGCGGAACTTGACCTCACGCTCCAGGTTCCGGCGGATGTCGGCGCGCAGCGCCTCCACCGTGCCGTCCTCGATGCCCAGCGACTTGGCGAAGGCCTCGTTCACTTCCGGCAGGTTGGCGGCCTCGATCTTCTTGACGGTGACCATGAAGTCGGCCGTCTTGCCCGCCACGTCCTTGCCGTGGTAGTCCTCGGGGAAGGCCAGCGGGAAGGTCTTGCTCTCGCCCGACTTCATGCCGCGCACGGACTCGTCGAACTCCTTGAGCATCTGGCCTTCGCCCACCATGAACTGGAAGTCCTCGGCCTTGCCGCCCTCGAAGGGCTCGCCGTCGATCTTGCCTTCGAAGTCGACGGTGACGCGGTCGCCGGCCTCCACCGCGGTGCCCTGCGCGCGCTGCGCGAAGGTGCGGCGCTGGCGGCGCAGGATGTCCAGGGTGCGGTCGATCGCCTCGTCGCTCACCTCGGTGCTGATCTTCTCGACCTCGGCGTCGGCCAGGTCGCCGATCTTGACCTCGGGATAGACCTCGAACACGGCGTCGAAGGCCAGCTCGCCCTCGGGCGCGCCTTCCTTCTCGGTGATCTTCGGCTGGCCGGCCACGCGCAGCTTGGCCTCGTTGGCGGCGGCGGCGAAGGCCTCGCCCACCTTGTCGTTCATCACCTCGTACTGCACCGAGTAGCCGTAGCGCTGCGCCACCACCGACATCGGCACCTTGCCGGGACGGAAGCCGTCCATCTTGACGGTGCGCGCCAGCTTCTTCAGGCGGGAATCGACTTCGGACTGGATGGCGTTGACGGGCAGCGTCAGCGTCATCTTGCGTTCGAGCTTGTCCAGGGTTTCTACGGTCACGGCCATGATCTATCTCGGTTGGAAATCGCGGGAGCGAGGCGGCAGGCCGGGACGGGCCCGGGCGCCTTGCCGCGCAGGTGTTCGATTCGGGAAGGGCCCGGGATCGTCGATCCGGGCCCCTCGGGAACCCTCGATTCTATTCGACGCGTGCCGGGCCGCCGCGGGAGCGCGGGTCGGAGGGCCGGCCGCGCTAGCGGACGACGGTGTACGCGGCCTGCAGCAGCCAGGCGAAGAACACCAGCAGGAGCAGGAAGGAAGCGAACAGCGCGGAGGCGCGCAGGCGGTCGGCCGCGCCGCCGAACACCGGCGCGCGGCCGTGCGCGATGCCCAGCCCGTAGGCGGCGAAGACCGTCGCCAGGTAGTGCATCGCGCCGAACACCTCGCCCAGCTCGCCCACGCGGTTGTGCGTGATCGTGGTGTGCGACAGCAGCACCAGCACCAGATAGGGCACGGACGCGGCGAGCGGCGGCAGGTACAGGCCCCAGGACTCCACGAAGCGCTGCAGCCGGGCGGACCGGCGCGCCAGCAGCGGCAGCACCAGGTTGTGCGTGATGCCCACCAGGAAGATCAGCTTGATCAGCACCAGCTTGTTGAGGCTGGAGCCGCCCACGGCCATGTTGTGCAGGTTGGTTTCGCCCTGGCGGTTGTTGGCGCGGAAGAACTCGGAGGACTCGACGTTCAGCACGCGCTGGAACCAGCTGATCTCCTCCATCGCGGCCAGCGCGACGACGCCGCTGAGCCCGAAAAGCACGAGCACCTCGAGCTTGCCGGCGCCGCTGCGCGTCGCGCGGTCCAGCGCGATGAGCGCCAGCACGACGGCCAGGGTGGCGAAGGCGAGGAACTGCAGCCATTCGACGAGCCCGTCCTCCACGAGCAGCAGGTCCAGGCTGCTGCCGCCGCCGCTGCGCGAGACGGCCAGCGCGTAGAGGTAGATGGCCAGGTTGATCACGATCGCGACAAGGATCGTGGGATCCCGCCAGGCACGGGGCGCGGCGCCGGCCAGCGGCGTGGAGGCAAGGGGGACGGAGGTGGTCATGGGGTTTCTCGCAGGCGGAGCCGGTTCCGCACGCC
>JAEZEB010000029.1 GCA_023438115.1 Pseudomonadota bacterium
CGGCCGCCACGCCCCGAGGACGAGATCCCGACGGTGCCGCAGGCCCTGGAGCCGCAGGCGCCCCCTGCCGCGCCCGTCCGTCCCGCCGCCACGCGTCCGCCCGCGGCGCCGCAGCCCTCCCCCGGCCTCAACCTGCCGGCGACCCTCTTCGTCCGCGCCTGGGACTGGCTGTTCGGCGGCAACACGGTCGTGCGCATGGGCGTGGTGGTGCTCTTCATCGGGCTGGCCTTCCTCGCGCGCTACGCCGTCGAGAACGCGCTGCTGCCGCCGCAGGTGCGCCTGGCCGGCATCGGCATCGCGGGCATCGTGCTGTTCGTGTTCGGCCTGCGCATGCGCAACCGGCGGCCCGACCGAACGGCCTACGCGGTCACGCTGCAGGGCGCCGGCATCGCGGCGCTGTACCTCACGGTGTTCGCCGCCTTCCGGCTGTACCAGTTCCTGCCGGCCGGCGTGGCCTTCGCGGCGCTGGGCCTGGTGTGCCTGTTCTCCGCCGTGATCGCGCTGGCGCAGAACGCGCAGGCGCTCGCCTTCATCGGCTTCGCCGGCGGCTTCGCGGCGCCGGTGCTCGTCTCCACGGGCCAGGGCAACCACGTCGCCCTCTTCGCCTATTACCTTCTCCTGGGCGTGGCGATCACCGCCATCGCCTGGAAGAAGGCCTGGCGCGCGCTCAACCTGCTGGGCTTCCTCGCCACCTTCGGCGTCGCGACGGCGTGGGGCGTGCTCAGCTACCGGCCGGAGCAATACGCATCCACGCAGCCCTTCCTCATCGCCTTCTTCGCGGTCTACCTGCTGGCCAGCCTGTTCTACGCCCTGCGCCACGGGCAGCCGGCGCGCAAGGCCGTCGATGCCTCTCTGGTGTTCGGCACGCCCATCGTGGCCTTCGGGCTGCAGGCGGCGCTGGTGCGCGACATCCCCTACGCGACGGCGTTCTCCGCGCTGGCGCTGGGCGGCATCTACGTCGTGCTCGGCGCCTGGGCGCTGCGCCTGCGCAGCGGCGAGGCGACGGTGCGGCGCTGGCTCGCCGAATGCTTCCTCGCGCTGGCACTGGGCTTCGTCACGCTCGCCGTGCCGCTGGCGCTCGACGGGCGCTGGACCTCCGCGGTGTGGGCGGTCGAAGGCGCCGGCGTCTACTGGATGGGCCGCCGCCAGGGCCGCTGGCTGGCACGCGCTTTCGCCATCGCCTTGCAGGGCCTGGCCGCGATCCTGTACCTCGATGCGCGCACCGGCGGCTCGGCGGGCACCTGGCCGATCGCGAACCCGGCCTTCGTCGGCGCGGCCATGCTCGCGGCCGCCGCACTGGCCATCGCCTGGTGGTCGCGCGAGCGGCTGGATGCGGGCGAAGGCGACGGCACCCTCGCCCGCGCCTTCCTGCCCATCGAGCACACGCTGTCGCCCGTGCTGTTCTGGATCGGCTTCCTCTGGTGGCAGGCCGCGCTGGGGGTGGAGATCGGCCGCTACGTGATCGACATCCAGGGCAACTACCTGCCGGTGTTCGAGCGCGCGCAGCAGCAGATGCTGCACATGGCCGGCTGGGTGCTGAGCGCCTTCGCGCTGTACCGCTTGGCGCTGCCGCATCGACCGGCGCCGTGGACCATCGCAGCCACGCCGGCCTGGCTCGCGATGCCCGTGATGCTGTGGGCGGCGCTGTGGGGCATGGCCACGCAGGACCACGTCTTCCAGGGCGGCGGCTGGCTGGCCTGGCCGGTCGCCTTCGCGCTGCACCTGGTGATGCTGCGCCGCCTCGATGGCGGCAGGCCGCATCGCTGGTGGCCCTGGGTGCATGCCGGCGGCGTGTGGCTCGTGGTGCTGCTGGCGGGCAACCTGCTGGTCTTCGCCGTCGGCCGCGCGCACCTGTGGCGCACGGCCTGGGCCACGGTGATCCTGCTCGTGGCCGGCAGCCTCGTGCTGCTGGCGCTGGTGCTCGCCTGCAGCCGCGCTCTGCGCGATGCGGAATCCGCGCGGCGCTGGCCGCTGGACCGCTTCCTCTGCGCCTATGCCTGGCGCGGCGGCGCACCGATCGCCGTCGCGCTCGGCCTGGGCGCGCTGCTGGTGGCCGTGCTCTCGCGCGGCGATGCGCGGCCGCTGCCCTACCTGCCCCTGCTGAACCCGACGGACCTATCGGTGGCGCTGGCGCTCGTCGTGTGCGCCCTGTGGCTGCTGCGCCTGCGCCGCAGCGCGCTGGCCTTGCCGGCGTTCGTGCGCGGAACGGTGCCGGTCGCGAGCCTTGCCGCCCTCGCCTTCGTCGCCATCAACACCGTGTGGCTGCGCGTGGCGCACCACTGGGGCGGCGTGCGCTGGGACGCGGAGGCGCTGTTCGAATCCTTCCTGGTGCAGGCCGGCTATTCGATCCTGTGGACGCTGATCGCGCTGGCCCTGATGGTGGGCGCGCACCGCCGCGCCGTGCGCGCACCCTGGATGCTGGGCGCGGGCCTGCTGGCCGTCACGGTGCTCAAGCTCTTCGTGGTGGACCTGTCCAACCGCGGCGGTTCGGAACGTATCGTGGTGTTCATCGCCGTGGGCCTGCTGATGCTGGTGGTAGGCTGGTTCTCGCCGCTGCCGCCGGCGCGCCCCGCCGCGTCCGCGCCCGAACAGCCCGACCTGCAGGGAGCCGCTTCTTGACCTTGTCCCGCCTTCTCGCCGCGGCGCTCCTTGCCGCGGCCGCCGTGGCCACCGCCGCCGACGATCCGAACCCGGACGCCTTCGCCTGGCGCGCCACGCTCGACACCGGCGGTCGCCAGGGGCTGGTGCGCGTGCCAATCCCCGCCGACGTGCTCGCGCAGCTGCAGACCCGCTCGGCCGCGGACCTGCGCGTGTTCGATGCGCAGGACCGGCCCGTGGCCTTCGCG
>JAEZEB010000095.1 GCA_023438115.1 Pseudomonadota bacterium
GAGGAAGCCCGAGCCCCCCAGCGGGATCTTGTCCTTCAGGCCCGCGGCTGCGTAGTCCTTGATGAACTTGACGGCCGCGCCGCCGGCGAAGAAGCAGGCGACGGCATCCGGGCGCAGCGACGAGATCTCGGTGAGCAGCGCCTGGAACTCCACCTGGGGGAAGGGCAGGCCGAGTTCCTTGACGACCGTGCCGCCCGCCTTGGTGAAGCTGTCACGGAAGCCTTCGAACGCCTCGTCGCCGGCCGCGTACTTGTGCGTGATCCACACGGCCTTGCGGATGCCCTTGTCGAACATCGGCTTGCCCAGCGCGAGGGTCGGCTGCGAGTTGGTGAACGAGGTGCGGAACACGTTCGGCGCGCACAGCGCGCGCGTGGCGGCATGCACGCCCGCGTTCGGGATGATGCACAGCGTGCCGCTTTCACGGACGACGCGCTGGATGCCCATCTGCACGCCGGAGTGCACCGTGCCGATCAGCACGTCGACCTTGTCGCGCTGGACCAGGCGGTTGGCGTTCTCGACGCCCTTGGACGGCTCGGATTCGTCGTCGACCTTGAACCACTCGATCTCGCGGCCGCCCAGCTTGCCGCCCTTTTCCTCGATGGCCATGCGCACGCCGTTCTCGATGGCGACGCCCAGCTGCGCGAACGTGCCCGTGTACGGCAGCATGAAGCCCACCCGGATCTTGTTCGACTGCGCGCGCACGATTTCGGGCAGCAGCAGCCCGGTGGATGCCGCGCCGACAAGGGCGGCGCCGCGGGAGAGGACGAGGCGGCGAGTGGTCATGGATGCTCCTTCGTTGATGGCGGCCGCGCGGCGCGCGGACGGGTTTTGTGATTGTTCAGGCTTCAAGCATTCTGGCGCAAGCCGGCGTGCCTTCGCCACATGGCTTTCCCTCAGGCCGAAGCGCGCAGCTTGAAGCGCTGGATCTTGCCGGTGGCCGTCTTGGGCAGCTCGGGCACGAACGCGATCCAGCGCGGGTACTTGTACGGGGCCAGGCGCGTCTTCACGTGCGCCTGCAGGTCGTCGGCGCCGGCCTGGCGGCCTTCTTTCAGCACCACGTAAGCCTTCGGCTTGACCAGGCCCTCGCTGTCGGCCACGCCGATCACGGCGGCTTCCAGCACGTCGGGGTGCGTCATCAGGCAGGCTTCGACCTCGAAAGGCGAGACGTAGATGCCGCCCACCTTCAGCATGTCGTCGCTGCGGCCGCCGTAGGTGTAGTAGCCGTCGGCGTCGCGGGTGTACTTGTCGCCGCTGCGGGTCCACTCTCCGGCGAAGGTCGCCTTGGTCTTGGCCCGGTTGTTCCAGTACATGATCGCGGCGCTGGGGCCCTTGATCTGCAGCTCGCCGATCTCGCCCGGGCCGCACTCGGCGCCGTCGTCGCCGACGATGCGCAGCTCGTAGCCCGGCACCGGCTCGCCGGTGGTGCCGTAGCGCACGCGGCCCGGCCGGTTGGACAGGAAGATGTGCAGCATCTCGGTGGAACCGATGCCGTCGAGGATCTCGCAACCGTATTCCTCGTTCCAGCGCTTGCCGATCTCCGCCGGCAGCGCCTCGCCGGCGCTGGTGCACACGCGCAGCTTCAGTTCACTGCGCTTGGGACGCGCGCCATCGGCGAGCAGCGAGGCGTACAGCGTCGGCACGCCGTAGAACACGGTCGGCTGCAGCTCCTTGAGCACGCGGAACACGTCGGCGGGCGTGGGACGCGAGGGCAGGAGGAGGGTGGTGGCGCCGACGCTCAGGGGGAAGGTGAGGGCGTTGCCCAGGCCGTAGGCGAAGAACAGCTTGGCCGCGGAGAACACCACGTCGTCCTCGCGGAGGCCCAGCACCGCGCGGCCATAGAGTTCGGCGGTCTGGACCAGGTGGCTGTGCAGGTGCACCGTGCCCTTGGGCGTGCCGGTGGAGCCGCTGGAGTACAGCCAGAAGCAGGCATCGTCGCTGCAGGTGCTGGCCACTTCGGCGTCGTTGCTGCCCGAGGCGATCATCGCCGCCACCGAGTTCGCACCGGTCTCGCCGGCCACCACGAGCTTCTTCAGCGTGGCGACCTGGCCCACCAGCGGCTCGAAGGCCGGCAGCAGCGGCTTGGAGACGAAAGCCGCCTGCGCGCGCGAATCGCGCAGCATGAATTCGAAGTCCCTGGCCGTCAGCAGCGTGTTGGCCGCGATCGGCACCACGCCGGCCAGGATGCTGCCCAGGAACACGACCGGCCACTCGGGCGTATCGTGCATGGCCACCAGGATGCGCGCTTCGGGCGCGAAGCCCTCGCGGCGCAGCGCGGAGGCGAAGCGGTGCGCCTGCTCGGTGAGCTCGCCGTAGGTGAGGCGCTGGCCGGTGACGGCGTCGATGTAGGCGACCTTGCCGGAACGCCCGGCATTGCGCTGAAGCAGGTCGTGCGCCGCGTTGTAGTCGCGCGGGATCTCCACCCGCGGCGGGGTGGCGCTGTGGTCGGCGTGGCTCAGGTGCATTTCTTCTGTCTCCTCGGGCTCTCGGCCTGGCCGCGTCCTTGTCATTGCGGGCTTGACCCGCAATCCAGACGGCTTCGGAACAAGCGCCGCATGGATCCCGGGTCGAGCCCGGGGTGACAAGGTGGGGGCGTTCAGGCTGCGGTCTTTTCCTTCTGCATCGCCGGGATCGCCTCGCCCAGCCATTCGCGGCACCAGGCGCAGCCCAGTTCTTCCGGCATCGTGCCCGCGCTCGCGTCGTGGCACCACACCTCGCCGATGCGCTGGGCGCCCAGGCCCTGCAGGCGTTCGTCGAACTTCTTGCCGCCGAAGCAGAAGGTCTGCACGTAGGTGCGGTCACCCAGTGCGATCACGCCGTATTTCACGTTCCCCAGGAATTTGGGATTGGCGTCCAGCGCCTCGTACAGGCCCCGGGCGTTGTCCGGAACGTCGCCGGAGCCGTAGGTCGATGTGCAGATGAGGTATAGCGCATCTTCGTCGAAGACGGAGACATCCTGCCCGTCCATCATGACCACCTCGATCTCGTCCACGAGATCGGCGCAATCCATCTGGATGGCCTGGGCGACATAGTCGGCCGTGCTGGTCATGGTGCCGACGAGGATCTTGAGTTTCATGAGATTCCTTACATGCAGTAAACTGCTTGACATGCGAGTTGAAGGAAGTATACTGCAATCTTGATCCAGCGCAAGATTTGCCTGAAAAAGCGATGCCCATGTCCCTGACCACCGATACCGACGTCCACCGCGCGACCATCGTCGACCTCGGTGCCCGCGTGCGCGCCTGGCGGGCCCGCCGCGGCATGACACGCAAGCAGCTGGCGGCCGACTCCGGCCTGTCCGAGCGCTTCCTGGCCGACGTCGAGGGCGGCAAGGGCAATGTCTCCATCAACTCGCTGGAAGCGGCGGCGCGCGCCCTGAACATCACCGTGCTGGACCTGATGCAGGACGCGCCCCGTCCCGCGCTCGCGCGCGTCCACGGCCTGCTGGCCCGGCTGGAAGAGCCGCAGCTGGACCAGGCCTATGCGTTGCTGGCCTCCACCTTCGGCCTGGCCGATGCGCAGGGCCGCGAGCAGCGCATCGCCCTCGTGGGCCTGCGTGGCGCGGGCAAGACCACGCTGGGCGCGCAACTCGCGGCGGACCGCGGCGTGCCCTTCGTGGAACTGGACCGCGAGATCGAGCGCGAGGCCGGCACCAGCATGAACGAGATCCTGCTGTTGCACGGGCAGGCCGGCTACCGCCGCTACGAGCGCCGCGCGCTGCTGCGCATCGCCGAGGAGCATGCCGACGGCGTGGTGATGACCACCGGCGGCAGCATCGTGAGCGAGCGCGAGACCTTCGACCTGCTGCAAAGCCATTTCTATTGCGTGTGGGTGAAGGCCAGCCCGGAAGAACACATGAGCCGCGTCGTGGCGCAGGGCGACATGCGCCCCTTCACCGCCAACAACGGCGAGAACGCGATGGGCGAGGCGCTGGAGGACATCCGGCGCATCCTGGCCAGCCGCGAGGCCCTGTATGCGCGCGCCGATGCCGTGGTCGACACCGCGGCGCGCACCGTCAAGCAATCCCTGAAAGACCTGGAGCGGGCCGTGCCCGCGCCCCAACCGACGACCCTGGAGATCCGATGAATGCAATGACCGAACCCCTGCTGTTCAAGCAGGTCCTGGCCGGCGAGGAGCGCGAGCTGGTGAGCTTCGCCACCCATCCTTCGCGTTATCGCCACTGGACCCTGTCCGTCGAGGGCGACGTCGCGCGCCTGAAGCTCGACATCGACGAGGACGGCGGCATCAAGCCCGGCTACAAGCTGAAGCTGAACTCCTACGACCTCGGCGTCGACATCGAGCTGCACGACGCGCTGAACCGCATCCGGTTCGAGCACCCGGCCGTCAAGGTGGTGGTGTTCGAAAGCGGCAAGGACCGCATCTGGTGCTCGGGCGCCAACATCTACATGCTGGGCCTGTCCTCGCACGCCTGGAAGGTGAACTTCTGCAAGTTCACCAACGAGACGCGCAACGGCCTGGAGGACTCCTCGCGCTTCGGCGGCCTGAAGTCCGTCGCCGCCGTGACCGGCGCCTGCGCCGGCGGCGGCTACGAGCTGGCGCTGGCCTGCGACCGCATCGTGATGGTGGACGACCGTTCCTCCACGGTGAGCCTGCCGGAAGTGCCGCTGCTGGGCGTGCTGCCCGGCACCGGCGGCCTGACGCGCGTGACCGACAAGCGCAAGGTGCGCCGCGACCTGGCGGACATCTTCTGCACCACCAGCGAAGGCGTGCGCGCCGACCGCGCGCGTGACTGGAAGCTGATCGACGACTACGCGAAGCCGCAGCAGTTCGGCCAGCTGGTCGAGGGCGAAGTCGCCGCGCTGCGCGGCCAGTCCGACCGCAGCGGTCCGGAGAAGGGCATCGAGCTCACGCCGCTGAAGCCGCGCATCGACGAGCAGGGCTACCACTACGAGCTGGTGGACGTGCAGATCGACCGCAACGCGCGCATCGCCACGCTGACGGTGAACGCGCCGAAGGCCGCGATCGAATCCACGCCCGAAGCCATCGTGGCCGCCGGCGTGCAGTGGTGGCCGCTGCAGGTGGCGCGCGAGCTGGACGACGCCATCCTGAACCTGCGCACCAACGAGCTGGAGATCGGCACCTGGGTCGTGAAGACCCGCGGCGACGCCAACCTGGTGATGCAGGCCGACGCCACGCTGGAGAAGCTGAAGGACCACTGGCTCGTGCGCGAGACCACGGGCGCGCTGCGCCGCACGCTGGCCCGCCTTGACGTGACGAGCCGCTCGCTCATCGCGCTGGTGGACCAGGGCTCCTGCTTCGCCGGCACCTTCTACGAGCTGGCGCTGGCCTGCGACCGCATCTACATGCTGGACCTGCCGGACGCCCCCGACGCCGCGCCCGCGCTGCGCCTGAACGCCGCCAACTTCGGCCGCTATCCGGTGGTCAACGGCCTGACGCGCCTGCAGACCCGCTTCAACGAGGACGCGCAGCTGATCGCACAGCTGCAGGGCCTCCAGGACAGCCCGCTGCGTGCCGACCAGGCGCTGGAGCTGGGCCTCGTGACGCTGACGCCGGACGACATCGACTGGGACGACGAGATCCGCCTGATGCTGGAAGAGCGCGCCTCGCTTTCGCCCGACGCGCTGACCGGCATGGAAGCCTCGCTGCGCTTCCCCGGCAAGGAGACGATGGAGACGCGGATCTTCGGCCGCCTGTCGGCCTGGCAGAACTGGATCTTCATCCGCCCCAACGCCGTGGGCGAGGACGGCGCGCTGAAGCTGTTCGGCACCGGCAAGAAGGCCAGGTTCGACTGGAAGCGCATTTGAGTATTTGCTTGTCATTGCGGGCTTGACCCCGCAATCCATGGATCCCGGGTCAAGCCCGGGATGACAAACCCGGACCCCGTAGGTCGGGGTGAGCCCCGCGAACCCCGACATCAAGGAATAGAGATGAGCACGATCGACCTGCAAGCCAAGATCCCCAACAACGTCAGCCTGGCCGACAACCGCCAGCTGCAGCGCGCCCTCGAGCACTGGCAGCCCGCCTTCCTGCGCTGGTGGGACGAGATGGGCCCGAGCGACTTCAAGGCCAACGAGGTCTACCTGCGCACCGCCGTCGGCGTGGACGCGCAGGGCTGGGCCCAGTACGGCTACACCCCCATGCCCGACTACCGCTGGGGCATCTTCCTGGCCGACAAGCAGGAGAACCGCAAGATCGGCTTCGGCGACTTCATGGGCCAGGACGCCTGGCAGGACGTGCCCGGCGAGTTCCGCTCGGCCTTCCGCCGCCTGATCGTGACGCAGGGCGACACCGAGCCCGCGTCCGTGGAGCAGCAGCGCCTGCTGGGCCACACCGCGCCTTCGCTGTACGACCTGCGCAACCTGTTCCAGGTGAACGTGGAAGAGGGGAGGCACCTGTGGGCGATGGTCTACCTGCTGCACGCCTACTTCGGCCGCGACGGCCGCGAGGAGGCCGAGGAGCTGCTGGAGCGCCACTCCGGCGACGCCGACAAGCCGCGCATCCTGGGCACGTTCAACGAGCCGATGGACAACTGGCTGTCCTTCTTCATGTTCACGTACTTCACGGACCGCGACGGCAAGTTCCAGCTGAAGTCCTTCGCCGAGAGCGCGTTCGACCCGCTGGCGCGCACCTGCCAGTTCATGCTGACCGAGGAAGCCCACCATATGTTCGTGGGCGAGACCGGCGTCGGCCGCGTCATCAAGCGCACGCTGGAGGTGATGAAGGAGCTGGACACCGACGACTGGAAGAAGGTGCGCAACGCCGGCGCCATCGACCTGCCGACCATCCAGAAGTTCATGAACTTCTGGTTCTCCAGCTCGCTGGACCTGTTCGGCTCGGAGTCGTCGTCCAACGCCGCCAACTACTTCAGCAACGGCCTGAAGGGCCGCCCGGACGAAGCCAAGTTCGCCGACCACGTCGAGGCCGACACCACCATGACCATCCAGGTGCCGGACGGCCAGGGCGGCGTGAAGGACGAGACCATCTCGGTGCGCAACGGCATCAACGAGATCACGCGGCTGGAATACGCCAAGGACTGCAACGTGGGCGTGACCCGCTGGAACATGCTGGTGAAGAAGGCCGGCGTGCCCTTCGAGTTCAAGCTGCCCTCGATCCGCTTCCGCCGCAACGTGGGCGCCTGGGCCGGGCTGCACACCGACCTGCAGGGCAACCCGATCAGCGCGGCGGAGTTCGAGGCGCGCCGCACCGAGTGGCTGCCGACCGACGAGGACATCTCCTTCGTCAAGAGCCTGCAGCAGCGCGTGACCGAGCCGGGCAAGATGGCCGCCTGGATCGCCCCCCCGGACCGCGGCATCAACGCGAACCCGGTGGAGTACGAGTACGTGAAGCTCTGATCCTGTCCGGGATCATCCGGAAAGCGGCCTGCGGGCCGCTTTTTTTATTCCTTACACCCCCACCCGGGGAGGGCCGGGGTGGGGGCACGCCGCCCGCCAATCCCCGGCAGCTTAGAATCCCCCCTCGTCGGAGCGTAGCGCAGTCTGGTAGCGCATCTGGTTTGGGACCAGAGGGTCGTAGGTTCGAATCCTATCGCTCCGACCACCCACTCACGGCCGGTACGTCCTCGCGCGATGCTGCGCGTCCCGTGCCTTCTGCTTCTGCCACACGTCCCGGTCGTCTCCGGCCGGCTTCCTCGCGTGCGCGCTGGGCGGGATCACCGCCGGCGCCGGGTCGTACGACGGGAAGAAACGCGGTCCCGCATCCAGCAGGTTCGGGCGCACGTCCACCGGGCGGGCATCGGCGCAGGGCTTGTCGGTGTAGACGGAGGTCTCGCCGCAGCGGTGCGCCTGCGCGCCGGCGTGCAGGCAGGCGCCGGCGCACGCGGACAGCGCCAGGCAGCGCCAGCCGAAGGCCAGAAGCGAACCGTGGAACATGCAATCCTCCCGAGCTTCCAAGTCGAGGCATCTTGCAGGATTTCGGTCCACCCGTTGGGGTGGGCACGGCCAAGGATGAGACAATCGCCGCGGCCCGTCTTTCGGCTGCCCGTAGCTCAACTGGATAGAGCAGCTGCCTTCTAAGCAGCAGGTCGGGGGTTCGAGTCCCTCCGGGCAGGCCAGCCATCGCGGCGCGGTACCGCGCCCTTGCCCTCTACTGCCGCACGGCGCCCGCGGCTTCGCACACCCGCTTCGGCTGCGCGCAGCGGAAGGTGGCTTCGCATTCCCAGCTCTGCGGCCCCATTTCCACCGTGAACTTCAGCGGGTTGCCCGGTACCGGGACGCGGCGCTTCTCGCGGTGCGGCTTGCATCGCTTCGCGAAGCCCTGGTGGCCGCCCCGGTGCATGCAGGCCTGGCGGGCCATCGCTTCGACCGTCCTCTCGACGCTGGCGCGCTGGGGCGCGCGCTTCCAGACCTTCTTCTGGCCGTCGTCGACGTCGCGGCAACTCGGGGCGGACGCCGTCCCGGCCGCGGCGGGCGCGGCGTCGAACTTCAGGCCGCGCGCGCGTCGCGACGCCTCCTCCATCTCCACCTGCCGGCGCGCCTCGGCCTCGCGGTGCTTGCCGAGGGTGCCCAGCTTTTCCTGCAGGCGCTGCTCGCGCCAGGTCTCGCGGGCCTTCTCCTCGCGCTCCTGCGCCAGCTGCGCCGGCGTCTTGGGCTTGGGCGGGGTGCTGGATCGGGAGGGCCCGCCGATCATCACCTTGGTCTCGGCGACGACGGCACCGCAGGCGAGCGCCAGCGCCAGGCACAGCGCGATGCGGACCACCTCAGAACCCGGTCCTGGCCGCGGCGTCGCAGTTCTGCCGCAGGAAGTCCAGCGCATGCGCCAGGCGCGCCGTGAGCGATTCGGAGGTCTGCAGCATGCGGATGGGGCGCCCCGCGGTGGAATGGGCCCACACCTCGAGCTTGCCCCGGGTTTCCACCTCGGTCCACTGGTCGAAGCGCATGTCCAGCGTCCGCGTGTGGGCGTTCCAGCTGAAGTCCTCCCAGCGGCCGTTGTCGGGGTTGCGCATGCGCCGATCGTGCTTGTCGTACTTGAGCCGCACGCGGGTGTGGCAGCGTGCGACCGTGGTCACTTCGAGGACCTCGCCGTAGCGGCTCAGGTCGACCGGCTTGTTGTTCAGGAGCCAGGTGTTCGCGTTGATCCTGACGCCGGGAAGCACGATCTCCAGGAATCTCTGCGCCCCTTCGACCGTCTGTTTCGTTTCCTGCGCGAGGGCAGGCGCACACAAGGCAGCGCCAAGGGCGAGCCCCAGCGCCGTACTGCGAATTCCCATGTTCTTCCTCATGCGGGACTCGGTGTGCTGGCAGCCCGCTCGTTCTGGATTTTGAAACACCAGCGGCGAAAGTCTCACAAATTTCGCCGCGCGGGTCAACGTGAGTGCTTTCGTCGTCGCGCGCGTCGCCCTCAGGGCGCCGGCGCAGTCGCCGCCGCGCCCGGCACCAGCTCGCCGCCGAGCGCCTCCACCATGTCCGGGATCAGCTGCGACAGCTCGCCGGTGAGGATCGCCGCGTTGGCGTCGAAGTTGTCCTCGTCCTTGCCCTTGGCGTCCTCGGCTTCCTTCAGCACCACGTCGAGGAACTTCAGCTTGCGCAGCTGCCCGGCCTCGGTAAGCACGAAGGAGACGCGGTCGTTCCAGGTGAGCGCGAGCTGGGTGGGCACCTTGCCCGCCGCGATGTGCTGGGCCACCTCGTCGATCTCCAGCGTGTGGCGCGCGTAGCGCACCACGGACTTCTGTTCGTCGGCGGACTTGAGCTCGCAGTCGCGGTCCACCGTGAAGCGCCAGGGCGCCTCGCGCGTGGACAGCCAGTGCGACATCGACGCGGCCGGCGAGGACTGCGTCTGCACCAGCTGCAGGTCCAGCGAAGGCGCGGCGCCCGGCACTTCCAGCAGGGCGGCCAGCAGGGAGGACACGATGCGGTCGGCCGCGCCCAGGCTGCCGGCGTCCACCACCAGCAGGCGCTCCTTGGGGTCGAGCCAGAGCAGGGTGGTCGATCGCTTGCTGAAGGCGCGCGGCAGCAGGTCCAGCAGCACCTCCTCCTTGAACTCCTTCTTCACCTTCGCCGGCACGCGCTCGTTGCCGGTCTCGGCCTTGTAGCGCTCCACGCGTTCGTCGACCGCCGTCTTGACGGCGGAGGAGGGCACGGCACGCTTCTCGGTGCACAGTTTCAGCAGCAGGTGGCCGCCCACCAGCTCCGCCAGCACCTTGCTCTTGTTGCCGCGCGGGGCCACCCAGCCGCTGGTTTCCTGCTCGGTGGGACCGCAGGGGACGAAGCGGCCCTTGTGCAGCACGCGTTCGAAGGCTTCGAGGTCGGGGAGGACGAAATCGTCGGCGATACGGAAGAAACAGGCGCTCTTGAACATCTTGGAGTACGGGGTCGCGGCCGACGCGGCGAAAGGGAGCGATTCTAGTGGCGCGGGTAGACTCGCCCGGTGCAGAAGAAGTCGGACGAGCCGGCGGCGGCGCAGGCGGACGGCCTGCCGGTGCCGCAACGCTATTGGGCGATGGCAGCCATCGTGCTGGGGATCGCGCTCACGGTCCTGGACAGCACGCTCATCAACCTGGCCTTGCCCGACATCACGCGCCACTTCGGCGCTTCGCCGTCGGCGGCCGTGTGGGTGGTCAACGCCTACCAGCTCGCCACGCTGTCGCTGCTGCTGCCTTGCGCCAGCCTGGGCGAGCGACTGGGTTACCGCAGGGTCTATCTCTCGGGCCTGGTGGTGTTCACGCTGGCTTCGATCGCCTGCGTCTTCGCGCCTTCTCTCCCGATGCTGGCCGGCGCGCGCGCCGTGCAGGGCCTCGGTGCGGCGGGAATGATGGCGGTGAACGCGGCGCTGGTGCGGCTGACCTATCCGGTCGCGATACTCGGGCGCGGCATCGCGCTGAATTCGGTGGTCGTCGCGACGTCCTCGGTGGCGGGACCCACGATCGCGGCGCTGGTGCTTTCGGTCGCTTCGTGGTCCTGGCTGTTCATCCTGCAGGTGCCGCTGGGCCTGGCGCTGCTGTGGCTGGGACGGCGGGCGCTGCCGCGCAACCCGGTGCGCTCGGGCGGCGCGCCGCTGCACGCGGGCGAGGTGCTGATGAACATGGCGATGTTCTCGCTCGTGTTCCTCGCCGCCGACGCGCTGGGCGCGCGCCGCGGTGCGGAGACGGATTCGCGCACCCTGTGGTTGGCGGCGCTGCTGCTCGCGGCCGGCCTCGCGATCGGCTTCTTCTACCTGCGGCGCATGTGGCACCAGCCGAGGCCGCTGTTCCCGGTGGACCTGCTGCGCATCCCGGTCTTCGCGCTGTCCATGTGCACGTCGGTCACGGCCTTCTCGGCACAGACGCTCGCCTTCATCGCGCTGCCTTTCCTGCTGCTGGAAGGCCAGGGCCGCGGCCACTTCGAGGCCGGCCTGCTGATCACCGCCTGGCCCGTTGCGATCGTGCTGGTGGCGCCCGTGGCCGGCCGCCTGATCGCGCGCGTGCGCGGCGGCCTGCTCGGTGGCATCGGCCTCGCGCTGCTGGCCACCGGCCTGGCGCTTGCCGCGGCCCTGCCGCCCACTGCTCCGGACTGGCAGCTGGTGGTCGCGCTCGTGCTGTGCGGCGCGGGGTTCGGCCTGTTCCAGTCGCCCAACAACCACATCATCCTCACCAGCCCGCCGCTGGCGCGCGCGGGTGCGGCCAGCGGCATGCTGGGCACCGCGCGGCTGACCGGCCAGTCGCTGGGCGCGGTGCTGCTGGGACTGGTGTTCAGCGTCTTCGGCGTGCGCGAAGGCGGGCCCGACGTCGCGCTGGCGATCGCGGCCGCGCTGGCGGCCGCGTCATCGGCCTTCAGCCTGCTGCGCCTGCGAGCCTAGCGGCGCTGGTACTGCGTGGCGCCGAACAGAATCTCGCGTGCCTTGTCGTCGGTGATGGGCTTGCGCAGGTCCGCCAGCACCTTCACGCCGCGCTGCACGGCCGGCCGCGCGGCGATGGTGTCGAACCAGCGCTTCAGGTGCGGATAGTCGTCGATCACCACGCCCTGGTTCTGCCAGCTGCGAAGCCAGGGGAAGGTGGCGATGTCGGCGATCGAGTACTCCGCGCCACCCAGCCACTCGCTTTGCGACAGGCGCTTGTCGATCACGCCGTACAGGCGCCGCGCCTCGTTGGTGTAGCGGTCGATCGCGTACTGGATCTTCTCGGGCGCATAGATGCGGAAGTGGTGCGCCTGTCCGAGCATGGGGCCCACGCCGCCCATCTGGAACATCAGCCACTGCAGGACCTCGAAGCGCGCGCGGTCGCCCTGCGGCAGGAAGCGGCCGGTCTTGCCCGCCAGGTAGACGAGGATGGCGCCGGACTCGAACAGCGACACCGGCTCGCCGTCGGGCCCCTGCGGATCGACGATCGCCGGGATCTTGTTGTTCGGGCTGATCGCGAGGAAGTCGGGGCGGAACTGCTCGCCCGCGCCTATGTTCACGGGGATGGCCCGATAGGGCAGCCCGCACTCCTCCAGCATGATGTGGACCTTGTGGCCGTTGGGGGTAGGCCAGGAATGGACCTCGATGGTGGACACGCCGACACCTCCTGTTTCAACTTATCATCGCCACTTTAGGCCAAAGCCCCTGCGCATGTTCGACCGCATCAAGAAGGCCTTCCAGCGCAACGGCAGGGAGCGCGGCGATACGCCGTCGTCCCAGCTGCAGCATGACGCGGTGTCCGAGTGGGCCGCGTCGCGGGGCATGAGCTTCTCCAGCGGCCTGGGCAGCACGCTGTCCATGCACGGCAAGGTGGGCGGGCGGCCCTGGCGCATGGAGCTCGGGCGCCCCACGCGCGAGTACATCCTGGGCGAGGAACTGCGCGCCCGCGCCGAACTGGGCGTCAACGACGACGTCGGCGCGATGATCATCAACCGGCCCCTCAAGGAGGCGCTCGAGCGCCGGGCCTACAGCATGATCACCGACACGCTGCAGACCACGGCCGACCCGCGCCTGCCCGAGGAGATGCGGTGGCTCGCCATGTACGACGAGATCGGCTGGGAAGGCATCTCCGATCGCTTCTGGGCGCGCTACGCGGTGCTTTCCGATGCACGCGAGCACGCGGTGGCCTGGGTCGACCAGCGCCTGGTCGACCTGTTGATGTCCTGGCCGGAGCCCGCCGCGGTGCCGCAGGTTCCCTTCATGGTGGTGCTGCTGCGCGGCAAGTGCTACCTGCGCATGCAGTACCTGCCGGCGGAGACGAGCACGCTGGAACACGCGACGACGGTGTTCCTGCATGCCTGCGAGAACGCCATGGAGGCGTTCCGCCGCTGAAGCGGCTCAGGAGCCGCGCGTCACGGCCGCGGGCGCGTCCTTGCCGTAGCTCCCGTACTTCCCCAGTTCCCACTTCGCGATCGCGTTGCGGTGCACCTCGTCCGGGCCGTCCGCGAAGCGCAGCGTACGCGCGCCGGCATAGGCCGAAGCCAGCGGGAAGTCGTCGGAGACGCCGCCGCCGCCGTGCGCCTGCATGGCCCAGTCGATCACCTGGCAGGCCATGTTGGGCGCCACCACCTTGATCATCGCGATCTCGGTCTTGGCCACCTTGTTGCCGGCCACGTCCATCATCCACGCCGCCTTCAGCGTGAGCAGGCGCGCCATGTCGATCTTGCAGCGGGCCTCGGCGATGCGCTCCTGCGTCACCGTCTGCTGCGCCACCGTCTTGCCGAAGGCCACGCGGGAGAGCGAGCGGCGGCACATCAGCTCCAGCGCGCGCTCGGCCAGGCCGATCAGGCGCATGCAGTGGTGGATGCGCCCCGGGCCCAGCCGGCCCTGCGCGATCTCGAAGCCGCGGCCCTCGCCGAGCAGGATGTTGCCCACCGGCACCTTCACGTTCTCGAAGTACATCTCGACGTGGCCGTGAGGCGCGTCGTCGTAGCCGAACACGTTCAGCGGCCGCACGATGCGGATGCCCGGGGTGTCGGCGGGCACCACGACCATGCTCTGCTGCGAGTGGCGCGGCGCGTCGGGGTCGGTCTTGCCCATGGTGATGAAGACCTTGCAGCGCGGGTCGGCCGCGCCGGAGATCCACCACTTGTGGCCGTTGATCACGTAGTGGTCGCCCTGGCGCTCGATGCGCGTGGCGATGTTGGTGGCGTCGGAGGAGGCGACCTCGGGTTCGGTCATCGCGAAGGCGGAGCGGATCTCGCCTTCCAGCAGCGGCTTGAGCCACTTCGCCTTGATTTCCTCGGAGCCGTAGCGCGCCAGCGTTTCCATGTTGCCGGTGTCGGGCGCCGAGCAGTTGAAGACTTCGCTGGCCCACGGCACGCGGCCCATGATCTCCGCGAGCGGTGCGTATTCCTGGTTGGTCAGGCCCGCGCCTTCATAGCCGGAGGCATGCGCGCTGTCCACGGGAAGGAACAGGTTCCACAGGTCCGCCTTGCGCGCCTTGCCCTTCAGTTCCTCGATGACGGGCAGCGGCGTCCAGCGCTTGCCCGCCTTCGTGTTGGCTTCGAGTTGTTCCTTGTAGGTCTTCTCGTTCGGGTAGACGTGGTCGTCCATGAACTTCTGCAGGCGCGCCTGGAGTTCCTTGGTCTTGTCGGAATAGTCGAAGTCCATGTCTTGCTCCTGGAAAAAGGGATCACGCGCGCTGGGCGAAGGCCCACGCGAGTTCCGCCATGGGCCGGGCGCCGGCGGCGGAAGCCGTCGCCTGCGCGCTGGAGGCGGTGCCCGCTTCCACCCGCTTGGCGATGCCCTGCAGGATGGCCGCGATGCGGAACAGGTTGTAGGCGAGGTAGAAGTTCCAGTCCGCCTTGAGATCGTCGACGGTCGCGAGGCCCGTGCGCTCGCAGTACTGGCGCATGTAGGCGGCCTCGGTGGGGATGCCAAGCGCCGCGAGGTCCAGCCCGCCGATGCCGCGGCCGGGGTGCGGGATGTGCCAGGCCATGCAGTGGTAGCTGAAGTCCGCCAGCGGATGGCCCAGCGTGGACAGTTCCCAGTCGAGCACCGCGATGATGCGCGGCTCGGTGGGATGGAACATCACGTTGTCCAGCCGGTAGTCGCCGTGCACGATGGACACCTTGCCCTCGTCGCGCGCGGCCGCGGGGATGTGCGCGGGCAGCCACTCGACGAGCTTCTCCATCTCCGGGATGGGCTGGCTCAGCGGGCCCGCGCCGTCCGCCGAAGCCTTGTACTGCTTGCTCCACCGGCCGATCTGCCGCTCGAAGTAGTTGCCGGGCTTGCCGTAGCCCGCGAGCCCGCGCTCGGCGAACTTCACCGTGTGCAGGGCGGCGATCACGCGATTGAGTTCGTCGTAGATCTCGCGCCGCTGCTGCGGCGACATGCCGGGCAGCGCCTGGTCCCACAGCACGCGGCCTTCCATGAACTCCATGACGTAGAAGGCGCGGCCGATCACGCCTTCGTCCTCGCACAGCCCGAACATCCGCGGCACCGGCACTTCGGTGCCGTGCAGGCCGGTCATCACGGCGAATTCGCGCTCCACCGCGTGCGCGGATGGCAGCAGCTTGGCCACCGGCCCCGGCTTCGAGCGCATCACGTAGCTGCGCTGCGGCGTGACCAGCTTGTAGGTGGGATTGGACTGCCCGCCCTTGAACATCTCCACCGCGACGGGACCCCGGAAGTCCGGGACGTTCTTCTCCATCCACGCGGTGAGGGCCGCGACGTCGAAGGCGTGCTTGTCGGAGACGGGGCGGGTGCCGATGAAATGGTCGTAGCTGTCGCTCATGGCCGCCTACTTCTCGTTGTCCGATTCGACGATGTGCATCAGCGCTTCGCGGTTGCGAACGACGAGGCCGCCCGGCTCGATGCGGATGACGTCCTCGCGCTCCATCGCCTTGAGCTCCTGGTTGACGCGCTGGCGCGAGGCGCCCAGCAGCTGCGCGAGTTCCTCCTGCGCGAGCTGCAGGCCGATGCGCACCTCGCCGTTGTGCGAGAGGGAAGGCACGCCGTAGCTGCGCACCAGGTGCGCCAGCTGCTTGGCCAGGCGGGCGCGCAGCGGCAGCGTGTTGAGGTCTTCCACCAGGCCGAAGAGCTGGCGGATGCGGCGGCATTGCAGCTTGAGCAGCGCTTCGTACAGCTCGCCGTGCTGCGCCAGGATCTTCTGCAGGTCGGCGCGCGAGACCGAGAGCAGGGTGGTGTCGCCGTGCGCGTAGGCGTCGTGCGTGCGGCGCTCGCCGTCGAAGATCGCGACATCACCGAACCAGATCCCCGGCTCGACGTAGGTGAAGGTGACCTGCTTGCCCGTGATCGAGGTGGAGCTCACCCGCACCGCGCCCCGGGCGACCGCGCTCCAGGCCTCGGCGGGGTCGCCGCGGGCGCAGATCAGGTCGCCGTCCTTGTAGCGTTTGGGGTAGGCGCATCGCAGGATGTCGTGGCGTAGCGAGGGAGACAGGGAAGCGAACCAGCGGCCGTTGTTGATCGCCGCGCGTTCCTCGATGGTAAGAATGGGGTCGTCCATGGTCTGTCCTGTGAGCGACTGTCGCGTGCGGGACGGCCGGCGCCGTCAGGGGTACTGCGGCGGCTTCTTCGCCAGGAAGGCGGCGATGCCGATGCCGCCGTTCGGGTGGTGCAGGTTGGCCACGAAGTGGTTGCGCTCGCTGGCGAGCTGCTGCGACAGCGCGGCGCTGTCGGCCTCGGTCACCAGCTCCTTGATGCTGGCGAGCGCGTTGGGCGCGCGCTGGTTCAGGCGCTCGGCCAGGGCCAGCGCCTCGGTGAGCGCATCGCCGGCCGGCACCACGCGGTTGACCACGCCCAGCTGCTGCAGCCGCGCGCCGCCGATGCGCTCGCCGCACATCAGCAGCTCGTTCACCAGCTGCCGGGGCAGGGTGCGCGCCAGGCTCCAGCTGCCGCCGCCGTCGGGCGACAGGCCGACGGTGCTGTACGCCATCACGAACACGGCGTTCTCCGCCGCCACGATGAAGTCGCAGGCCAGTGCCAGCGAGAAGCCGGCGCCGGCCGCCGCGCCTTCGACCGCGGCGATCACCGGCTTGGGGAAGGTGCGGATCGCCTCGATCCAGCCATGCAGGCCGTCCACCGACTGCGCCTGCACTTCCTTCGGCTTGCTTCGGTTGTCCAGCAGGCGCTGCAGGTTGCCGCCGGCGCAGAAGGTGGCGCCCGCGCCGGTGATCACGACGCTGCGCACCTCCGGGTTGCTGTCCGCTGCATTGAGCGCTTCCACGCCCGCGGCATAAATCTCGGGCCCGAGCGCGTTGCGGTGCTCGGGGTTGTTGATGGTCAGCACCATCGTGCGACCTTCGCTCGCGCTGCGCAGCTCGGCCGGCATGTCAGGCCTCTTCCTGCAGCAGCGACAGGCCGATGGCGCCGCGGCGGCGCAGCCAGGGGCTGGGGCGGTAGCGCGGGTCGCCGTAGACGGTCTGCATGTTGAACAGCACCTCCAGCACGTTGGTGGGACCCCAGCGGTCGCCCATGGCCAGCGGGCCGAGCGGATAGCCCAGGCCCAGCGTGACGGCCGTCTCCAGGTCCCGCGGCGTGCACACGCGCTGCTGGCACATGTCCGAGGCGATGTTCACGATGGTGGACACCACGCGCTGCGTGACGAAGCCGCCGGAATCGCGGATCACGCTCACGGGCTTGCCGTCGCGCGCGAAGAGGGCGTGCGCCGCGTCGCGCATGTCCGCGCGCGTGGCCGGGTTGGTGGCGAGCACGCGGCGCTTGGTGGCCGCATCGTCGATCAGCATGTCGATGCCGACGGTGCGCGCCGGATCCAGGCGCTCCACGACGGCCACGGTGGTGACGTCGAAGCCCAGCGGCGCGACCAGCGTCAGCGCGTTCATCGAAGGCGACTGGCCGGTCTCGATGGTGGCGCCGAGGTCCTTGAGCAGCTGGTACAGCTCCTGGCGGCGCGCGGCGCGCGTGGACACCCACACGGGCGGCATCGCGTCGACCTGCGGCACCGGCGGCTCGGCGGGCACCTGCTGCTTGCCGTCCTCGTAGCGGTAGAAGCCTTCGCCCGTCTTGCGACCCAGCACGTTGCCCGCCAAGCGCTGCGCCGTGATCACGTTGGGGCGGTAGCGCGGCTCGTCGTAGTACTGGCGGTACACCGACTCCATCACCGGATGCGAGACGTCCAGGCCGGTGAGGTCCATCAGCTCGAAGGGGCCCAGCTTGAAGCCGACCTGGTCGCGCAGGATGCGGTCGATGGTCGCGAAATCGGCGATGCCTTCGCCCGCGATGCGCAGCGCTTCGGTGTTGTAGCCGCGGCCCGCGTGGTTGACGATGAAGCCGGGCGTGTCCTGCGCCTGCACGGGCGTGTGGCCCATCTGCTTCGCGTAGGCGGCCAGGCCTTCGCACACGGCGAAGTCGGTCTTGAGGCCGGCGATGACCTCCACCACCTTCATCAGCGGCACGGGGTTGAAGAAGTGATAGCCCGCGAAGCGTTGTGGGCGCTTCAGGCCCGCGGCGATCGCCGTCACCGACAGCGAGGAGGTATTGGTGGCGAGCACGGCGTCGTCGCCGACGATGCCTTCCAGTTCCGCGAACAGCGCCTTCTTGATGTCCAGGCGCTCGATGATGGCCTCGACCACCAGGTCGCAGCCGGCCAGGTCCTGCAGGCTGGCGGCCGCCTGCAACCGGCCCTTGGCGGCCTGCACCGCGGCGGCATCCATGCGGCCTTTCTCCTGCAGCCGGTCCCACTGCTTGCCCAGTTCCTGGATCGCGCGCTGCACGGCCTCGGGCTGGGTGTCGTAAAGCCGCACGGCGCTGCCGGCCTGGGCGGCGATCTGCGCGATGCCGCGCCCCATGGCGCCGGCTCCGGCCACGCCAATCGTCTTGTAACGGGTCTCCATCCGCCGATTATCGACTGCCTGCAACGGCTGCCTGCCACGGGCCCGCCCGCCTTGTGCGCGGCGGTGACCGCTGCCTAGAATGGCAGCCGTGTTGCACCCAGTTACCCTTCGTGTCCTGGCCGTGGCGGCGAGCGGATGGCTGCTGGCTGGTGGTGCGCTGGCCGTCTCGCACGGGCCCGCGGTGCACACGGCCGCGACGGCGCCGCGCGGCGATGGGCGTGCAGCCGCGCGCCTGCGCCTGGAGCCGTTCAATCCCGGCGTCCAGCGCGATCCCGCACTGCGCCTCACGTCCGAACTGCGCCTGACGGAACCCGCGGATCCCCGCCGGCGCGCCGAAGCGGCGGCGCTGTGGCAGGCGCTGCAGCGCAGTCCCGAGCAGGTGGCGCAGGAGGCCTTGCGCCTGCAGTCGGCCGAGCGTGAAGTGCGCGCGCTGGGCGACACCATGCGCCGCAATGCTTCGGCCGTGACGCGCCTGCGCGACGAGGTCGACCAGGCGGGCCGCGGCCGCGCCACGGCGTCGGCCGCGGTGGTGGGACTGGCGGCGCTGCTGATGGCGATGCTGGTGTGGCTGGCGTGGCGCTGGCACCGCGAGTCGCGCGTGATGCGCGTGGGCCGCTGGTTCGAGGCCAACAGCGAACTCGGGCAGCCGCCGATGCCGGTCGTCGATGCGGCGGCGATGCGGCGCAGGATCGCGCCGCCGTCTCCGCCGGCGCGTGCGCGTGCGCATCCCGCTGCCGCCGCGCAGATGGCCGCGCCGACCTCGGGGTGGATGCCCGCGGAGGCGGTGGCCGCCGCGCGCGTGGCTCCGCTGCGCAAGGTGGACGCGCAGGAAGTGGTGGACCTGCACGACAAGGCCGATTTCTTCCTCTCCATCGGCGAGCACGAGCAGGCGATCGGCATGCTGGCCGCGCACGTGCACGACGCGGTGGAGACCAGTCCCCTCGCATGGCTGGACCTGCTGGAGTTGTACCGCCGCTTCGGCCGCCGCGCGGAATACGAGCGCTTGCGCGCCCAATACCAGGGACGCTTTCGCGCCTGGACGCCGGGCTTCGACCATTTCGAGCAGCCCGCGCCTGGCCTCGACCACCACCCGAGCGCCATGGCGCGCATCGCGGCGCTGTGGCCGTCTCCCGACGTGCTGCACGTGATCGCCGAACTGCTGTTCCGCGCGCCGGAACTGCCGGGGGCGGAGCCCTTCGGCCGCGAGGCCTACCGCGACCTCGTGCTGCTGTACCACGTCGCGCGCGAGCTGGCGCCGCAGGAAGAGATGGACCCCCTGCAGGTTCTGGCCATGGACTTCGACGACACGGTGCCGCCCGCCGGGCCGTTGCGTGAGCCCGACCCGAGCACGCTCGATCCGCTGCTGGTGCCTCCAGCTTCGCCGCGACTGGGCGTCGACATCGACCTCGGCGAGACGGAGCCTGCAGGCACGGCGTCGCCGCTGGATTTCGACATCTGCAGCTACGAGCCCACGATGGCCGGGGGCGGCAAGCGGTAGCGGTCAGCGGTCCGCCGGGCGCGTGAGGTGCGTGGCGAGCGCGCTCGCCGCCATCGCCGCCAGCAGGCCGGCGAAGCCTGCCCAGTGCAGGACGTCCATGCCGCTGGTCACGATCAGCCAGCCGCCGCTGGCGGCGCCGATCGCCTGTCCCGCATACATCGCCGAGGAATTGAGCGCCACCGAAGCGGCGGCGAAGGGCGGAGCGATGCCGACCAGCCGTGCCTGTTGCGCGGAGTTGGAAGAGAAGCAGCCGAGTGCCCACGGCACGCTCACCAGCGCGGCCAGCCAGAAGGTGGTGCCCAAGGGAAACAGCAGCAGGCTGGCCGCCATCAGCACGAGGCCGATCATCACGGAACGCGAGGCGCCGATGCGGTCGATGTGACGCGCCATCAGCAGGTTCCCGAGCAGCCCGAAGGCGCCGAACCACATGAAGAACAGGCTCAGGGGCCCCGGGCCGAGGCCCAGCTCCTGCCGGAAGTAGGGCGCGAAGTACGAGAACAGCACGAACTGGCCGGCGGCGTAGAGCACGGTGACCAGCACGCAGGTCATGAGCGCGCCGGAGCGGAACACCTCGCCCCAGGCGGCGCGCGAGAGCGCGGGCGGCCGCACGCCGTCGGGCATGGCGCGCCACATCCAGATGGCGCTCAGCACGCTCAGCGCCGCGATCACGCCGAAGGCGGCGCGCCAGCCCAGCGTGCCGCCTACGTAGGCGCCCAGCGGCATGCCCAGCACCGAGGCGACGGACCAGCCCAGGAAGACGAAGGTGATCGCGCGCCCGCGCTGCTCCGGCGGCACCAGCAGGCCTACCGAGGCGGCGGCCTGCGGCGTGAAGATCGCGGGCGAGACCAGCGCCAGCACGCGCAGCACCAGCAGCGACTGGAAGCCGGGTGCGAAGGCGCAGGCGAGGTTCAGCAGCGCGTACCAGACCATAGCCAGCGCCAGCAGGCGGCGGCGGTCCCAGCCGGCGACGAGTGCCGCGCACAGCGGCGCGCCCACGCACATGAGGACGGCGCCGGCGGAAATCAGCTGGCCGGCCGTCGCCACCGAGACGTCGAGGTTGCCGCTGATCTCGTTGAGCGTGCCGGGCACCACCATCACACCGCTGCCGATGACGAAGTTGCCGAACAGCATGGGCCATAGCACCGCGGGCATGGCGGGGCGCGCCGGGGCGGCGATGGCGGTGGTGGAAGACATGGTGGATCCAGGACGCGCGGAGCGGGCCGCGCAGACTCCTACCGGCGTACCTGCAGCGCGCCCGGGTTCACGATGTTGGTCGGCGTGCCCTTGATGAAGTTGACCACGTTGTCGAACGCGGCGCCGAAATACAGCTCGTAGCTTTCCTGTTCCACGTAGCCGATGTGCGGCGTGCAGATGCAGTTCTCCAGCCGCAGCAGCGCGTGGCCCTGCAGGATGGGCTCGCTCTCGAAGACGTCGATGGCCGCCATGCCGGGACGGCCGCGGTTGAGCGCCGCGATCAGCGCCTCGGGCTCGATCAGTTCGGCGCGCGAGGTGTTGACGATCAGCGACGTGGGCTTCATGCGGTTGAGGTCCTCCAGCTTCACGATGCCGAAGGTTTCCTCGTTCAGGCGCAGGTGCAGGCTCAGCACGTCGCTCTCGGCGAACAGCGCCTCGCGGCTGGGCGCGGCGATCAGGCCGTCGGCCTCCGCCTTGGCACGCGACTCCGGGCTGGCCCAGACCTGCACGCGCATGCCGAAGGCCTTGCCGTAGCCGGCCACCAGCTGGCCGATCTTGCCGTAGCCCCAGATGCCCAGGGTCTTGCCGCGCAGGACCGTGCCGATGCCGAAGTTGGGCGGCATGGACGCGGACTTCATGCCGGACTGCTGCCAGGCGCCGTGCTTGAGGCTGCTGATGTACTGCGGCAGGCGGCGCATGGCCGTCATGATCAGCGCCCAGGTGAGTTCGGCCGGGGCGATCGGCGAGCCCACGCCTTCGGCCACGGCGATGCCGCGTTCGGTGCAGGCCTCGATGTCGATGTGGGCGCCGACGCGGCCGGTCTGGGAAATCAGCTTCAGGCGGGGGAGCTTCTCCACCAGCTGGCGGCTGATGGCGGTGCGTTCGCGGATCAGGACGATGACGTCGGCGTCACGCAGGCGCACCGACAGCTGGCCGATGCCCTTGACGGTGTTGGTGAAGACCTTGGCCGGGTACGCCTCCAGCTTGGACGCGCACTGGAGCTTGCGGACCGCATCCTGGTAGTCGTCGAGGATCACGATGTTCATTCCCGGCATTGTGCCTTGGTGGCGCCCGGCGCGATGGCCGGCGCCGGCGGCCAGGCGGTCGTGCCGGCGCGTTCGGAGCGTCGCGATCAATGGGCCCGTGCCTCCTGCGCGGCGAGGCGGTCGAGTTCGGCGCAGACGTCCGCCATGCTGCCCGAGATCACCATCCGGCCCGCGACCGCCCGCGGCGCGCTCGGCTCGACGATCCGCAGCACGCGCAGGGGGCGGGCGGGCGCCTGCACCTGGCGCATGGACGGCGCGCGGCGAAGAGGCGCCGATGCGCGCTGCGGCTGCCGCGGCGCGAACCAGGCCAGCAGGCCGTTGACGGCTTCGAACACGTGCGCCAGGGGAAGGAAGAGGGTTGCCATGTGACTGCTCCTTGGAAAGGGGAACAGGCAGGATTCATTCGGGAATGCGGCGGCCGCAGGGTGATGGCGAGAGCCTCGCCATACGCCTGCCACCTGCGGCTGCCGCGGGGGGGTTACATGAGCATCGTGTTGCGGATCAGGCCGACGGCCACGCCTTCGACTTCGAAGGGTTCGCCCGGCTCCACCACGATGGTGGCGTAGTCGGGGTTCTCCGCATGGAGTTCGATCAGGTGCTTGTTGCGCCGGAAGCGCTTGACCGTGACGTCGTCACCCAGGCGCGCCACGATGATCTGGCCGTTCTTGGCGTCCTTTGTGGCCTGCACCGCGAGCAGGTCGCCGTCCATGATGCCGGCGTCGCGCATGGACATGCCGCGCACCTTCAGCAGGTAGTCGGGGCGGCGCTGGAAGAGGCCGCTTTCGACGTAGTAGGTCTGGTCCACGTGTTCCTGCGCCAGGATGGGCGAGCCCGCCGCGACGCGGCCCACCAGGGGCAGGGCGAGCTGGGCGAGGCCTTGCAGCGGCAGGTCGAACTGCTTGACGCGCGATTCGTGGATGGACCGCAACGCGTCGCCCCGCAGGCGGATGCCGCGCGAGGTGCCGCTCACGAGCTCGATGACGCCCTTGCGCGCCAGCGCCTGCAGGTGCTCCTCGGCGGCGTTGGCGGACTTGAACCCGAGCTCCGCGGCGATCTCGGCGCGCGTGGGCGGCGCGCCGGTGCGCGCGATGGCGCTCTGGATCAGGTCCAGAATCTGTTGCTGGCGGGCGGTCAGCTTCGGTGTTTCCATCGTCGCGGTCTCCTGTACAAGGGGGGCGGGCCTTCCCTTGCGGGTTACTGTGTTGATATCCAGTATCTGTATTTTTGAACAGTTTCCACAGGAATGCAAGTGAGCGACAGAAGAATCGTGGTGCTGGGCACCGGCGGGACCATCGCGGGGCGGGCGGCGACGGCGGCGGACAACGTGGGCTACCGCGCGGGCGAGGTGCCCGTGTCCGAGCTGCTGCAGGGCGTGGACGGCCTGCAGGGGATCGCGCTGGAGGCGGAGCAGGTCGCGCAGGTCGACAGCAAGGACATGGACTTTTCCCTGTGGTGCGAGCTCGCGCGCCGCTGCGCCGCGCACCTGGCGCGGCCTGAAGTGGCGGGCGTCGTGGTCACGCACGGCACGGACACGATGGAGGAGACGGCGTTCTTCCTGCAGTGCGTCCTGGCGCCCGCCAAGCCCGTGGTGCTGACCGGCGCGATGCGGCCCGCGACCTCGGCGCTGGCTGACGGTCCGCAGAACCTCGCCGACGCGCTGGCGCTCGCGGCAACGCCCGGCGTGCAGGGGACGTGCGTGGTTTTCGCGGGACAGGTGCATGGGCCGGCGGACGTGATGAAGGTGCACAGCTACCGCCTCGATGCCTTCTCCTCCGGCGATGCGGGTCCGCTCGCGGTGGTGGAGGAAGGGCGGGTGTGCCAGTTGCGCGATTGGCCGCAGGGCCGCGCGGTGCGCACGCCCGATGCGTTGCCGCAAGCGCAGGACTGGCCGCGCGTGGAGATCGTGATGAACCACGCCGGCGCCGGCGGCGCGATCGTGCGCGCGCTGGTGCGCGACGGCGTGCGCGGCATCGTGGCCGCGGGCACCGGCAACGGCACGCTGCACCACGCGCTGGAGGCGG
This sequence comes from Pseudomonadota bacterium, assembly GCA_023438115.1. Taxonomy (GTDB): domain Bacteria; phylum Pseudomonadota; class Gammaproteobacteria; order Burkholderiales; family Burkholderiaceae_C; genus Ramlibacter. The sequence continues at coordinate 24,446 of JAEZEB010000095.1, forward strand.
CGCTGGTCGCAGCGCAGAAGGACGGCGTGGCCGTGCGTCGCGCCTCGCGCTGCGCGCAGGGGCGGGTGCTGCCGAAAACGGGTAGCGAGCTGTCCGTGGCGGAGGGCCTCTCGCCCGTGAAGGCGCGCATCGGCCTGATGCTGGAGCTGATGGCCTGATGTTCGCCGGCATCCTGTCGCACCCCTGGGCCTATCCGGCCCTGGAGGTAGTCCACATCGTGGGCATCGCGCTGCTGCTGGGCAACCTGGTGCTGGTGGAGCTGCGCGTGTTCGGCCGCGGTCCGGAGCTGCCCCTGGTGCCGCTGGCCCGGCTGGCGCTCGGCACCGCGCTGGCCGGCTTCGGGCTCGCGGCGGGCTCGGGCCTGGCCATGTTCGCGCCGCAGGCGGGCGAACTGCTGGCCAACCGCGCCTTCACCCTGAAGATGCTGCTGATGTTCGCGGCGGGTTGCAATGCGGCCTGGTTCCACGGCCGCGGCTCCCTGGCCCTGCGCGATCTCCAGGCCCGCGCGCAGATGATCGCGTCTACGATGCTGTGGCTGGCCGTGCTTGCCTGCGGCCGCTGGATCGCGTACCAATGACACGCAAGGAGAAGCCGAGATGCAGCGCCGTCCCTTCCTCATCGCCGCCGCGGCCGCGCCCTTCGCCGCGCATGCCCACCACGGCTGGAGCAGCTTCGACCCCGAGCGGCCCCTGTTCCTGCAGGGCCAGGTCGTCTCCGTGAAGTGGCAGAACCCGCACGCGGAACTCGTCGTGGAACTCCCGCCCGACTATCGGCTGCCCGCGGACCTGGCGAGCCGCCCGGTGCCGTCGCAGTCCGCGGATGTCGACGGCAAGGGCCTGCTGGCGCGGGCACGGGCACCCAGCCGCAAGGACAGGCGCTGGGAGGTCGAGCTGGCGCCGCTCACGCGGCTCGAGGCGTGGAAGGTGGAAGCGCCGAAGGTCGGCGACACCGTGGGCGTGCTGGGCTACACCTTCAGGGAAGAGAAGGGCGAGCCCATCCTGCGCGCGGAATACCTCTACATTGGCGGCAAGGCCTACGGGCTGCGGTCCAGCCCGGCCTGATCACGCGCCGCAGTCGGCCAGCGCCTGCAGTGCGCGCTGGGTGATCTCGTCGACGTTGCCGAGACCGTCGATCTTGCGCACCTTGGGCGCGTTCTGCGGGTCGGCCTTGGCCCAGGCGCTGTAGTAGTCCACCAGCGGCCGCGTCTGCGCGGCGTAGACCTCCAGGCGCTTCTGCACCGTCTCCTCGCGGTCGTCGTCGCGCTGGATCAGCGGCTCGCCGGTCACGTCGTCCTGTCCTTCCACCTTGGGCGGGTTGAACTTGACGTGGTAGGTGCGGCCGGAGGCCGGGTGCGAGCGGCGGCCGCTCATGCGCTCGATGATGGCCTCGAAGGGCACGTCGATCTCGAGCACGCAGTCGATCTTCACGCCGCCGTCCTTCATGGCCTCGGCCTGCGGGATGGTGCGCGGGAAGCCGTCGAACAGGAAGCCGCGGGCGCAGTCAGGCTGCGCGATGCGCTCCTTCACCAGGCCGATGATGATGTCGTCGCTCACGAGGGCGCCGGAGTCCATCACCTTCTTCGCCGCGAGACCGAGGGGCGTGCCGGCCTTGACCGCCGCGCGCAGCATGTCCCCGGTGGAGATCTGGGGGATGCCGTACTTCTGGCAGAGAAATGTGGCCTGCGTGCCTTTGCCGGCGCCCGGCGCGCCCAACAAGATCAGTCTCATGGAGTCCTCGAATGGTTTGGATTCGGTCGACGCTGCGGGCGGGGCCGGTTCGCCCGCCGTCGCGTCCTGTTGGCGCCGAGGATAGCACGCACCCTAGGCGTGCTCCTTACGCGGCGCCTCCGGCGAACAGGCGGCGGACCCGCTCGAGGTCCTCGGGCGTGTCCACGCCGGCGCCCGGCGCCTGCCGCGCCACGTGCACCGCGATGCGATGGCCGTGCCAGAGGGCGCGCAGCTGTTCGAGCGCCTCGCAGGTCTCCAGGGGCGCCTGCGGCAGGCGCGGGAAGGCGCGCAGGAAGCCCGCGCGGTAGCCGTAGATGCCCACGTGGCGCAGCGGCGCGGGATCGGGCAGCGCGTCCACGCCCTGCGCGAAGCCGTCGCGCCACCAGGGCATGGGCGCGCGGCTGAAGTAGAGGGCCAGGCCGTCGGCCTGCAGCACCACCTTCACCACGTTCGGGTTGGTGAACTCCCCGACGCTCGTGATCGGGTGCGCCGCCGTGCTCATGCTCGCGTCGCGGCGCTGCCCCAGCAGGGCACCCACGGCATCGATCAGGCCGGGGTCGATCAGCGGCTCGTCGCCCTGCACGTTGACGACGACGTCGTCGCCGTCCAGGCCCAGCTGTTCGCAGGCTTCGGCGAGGCGGTCGCTGCCGGAAGGATGGTCGGCGCGGGTGAGGACGGCGCGCACGCCGTGCGCGCTGCAGGCGTCGGCGATGCGCGCGCTGTCGGCGGCCACCACCACCTGCGCGGCGGACGACTGCTCGGCGCGCTGGGCGACGCGCACGACCATGGGCAGGCCGGCGATGTCGGCCAGCGGCTTGTCGGGCAGGCGGCTCGAGGCCAGCCGTGCCGGGATGAGGACGGTGAAGCTCACGGGGAATGCGATGTCAGGCGAGCGGCGTGCGGCGCGGCAGGCGCTCGAGTTCCTCGTCGCTCAGCGTGCGGGCCTCTTCCTCGAGCAGCACCGGGATGCCGTCGCGGATGGGGTAGGCCAGCCGCGCGCTGCGGGACAGCAGTTCCTGGCGTTCGCGGTCGTGGTCCAGCGGACCCTTGGTGACCGGGCACACGAGCAGCTCAAGGAGGCGGGGATCCATGCGGCGATGATAGCCGCGCCCCGAGCAGGCGGTCGAAGCTTTCCCAGAACGCGGCGGGGATCACCACCTGCAGCGGCACCGCCCAGGCGTCGGGGCGCACGCTCCAAAGCTTCACCGCGTCCTTTTCCGTGCACACGAGCGTGGCGTCGGCCGGCAGCGCCGCCGCGTCGGCGAAGTCGTGGTGGTCGGGCAGGGCGCGTGCCTGCGCCAGGCGCAGGCCGGTCGCGCGCAGCATGGCGAAGAAGGTGTCCGGCGTGGCGATGCCTGCCAGGGCGATCACGGGGGCATCACCGAGCGAAGCCAGCGCGATGCGCGTGCCGTCGGCGCGCACGGCGTGTTGCGCGAGTTCGCGGCGCATGCGGTGGCCGGTGATGCCGGGCGGATCGCCGTGCACCAGCACCAGGTCCACGGGGCGCGGCCAGGGCTCGCGCAGCGGGCCGGCAGGCAGCAGCCAGCCGTTGCCGGTGCCGCGGCCGTCGAACACGCAGATCTCGACGTCGCGGGCGAGCGCGTGGTGCTGCAGGCCGTCGTCGGCGACGATCACCTGCGTCTGCGGATGCGCGTGGAGCAGGGCGTGTCCAGCCTCGACGCGACGCGCGGACACGAACACCGGCACGCCCGAGCGGCGGCGCACAAGCAGCGGCTCGTCGCCCACGCGCGCGGCCGGGTCCTCCGGCTGCACTTCGACGCAAGCCGATTCGCGGCGGCCATAGCCGCGCGAGATCACGCCGGCGACGAGTCCGCGTGCGCGCAGGTGCTCCAGCACCGCCAGCACGACCGGTGTCTTGCCCGCGCCGCCGGCCACCACGTTGCCGACGACGACGACGGGCACCGGCAGTCGCTGCGCACGGCGGCGCGCGGCTTCGCGCTGCCGCGCGGCCAGCGTGCCATAGAGCAGGGACAGGGGAAGGAGCAGCCGCGCCAGGGGCCCGCGGCGCGACCAGGCGCGTTGCAGCGCCTCGCGCACTAGTTCGCCCCGGCCTGCGCCGAGGACTGGGTGGCGAACGTGATCTGCGTGAGGCCCACGCGGCGCGCGGCCTCCATCACCGTGATCACGGACTGGTGGCTGGCGGCGGCGTCGGCGCTGATGATGACCACCGAATCCTTGCCGGCCTTGGCGGCGTCGAGCAGCGATTCGGCCAGGCCTTCCGGCCCGCGCGCGCCCACCGGGTTCTTGTTCACCATGTAGCGGCCGTCGGCCGACACGGCGACGATCACCTCGCGCGGATAGTCGCGCGCCGCCTCGGTGTCGGCCACCGGCAGCTTCAGCTGCATCTCGGTGAACTTGCTGTAGGTCGTGGTGAGCATCAGGAAGATCAGCACCACCAGCAGCACGTCGATGAACGGGATCAGGTTGATCTCCGGTTCTTCCTTGGCGCGGGGACGGAAGTTCATGCCCGGCGGAGGTTCACCAAGTGGCGGGCGAAGCGTTCGGCGGCGAGTTCCAGCGTCAGCAGGTACTCGTCGACGCGGCCGCGGAAGTAGCGCCAGAAGATCAGCGCCGGGATCGCCACGATCAGGCCGAAGGCCGTGTTGTACAGGGCGACGGAGATGCCGTGCGCGAGCTGCGCCGGGTTGCCGCCGGGCGCGCCGCCCGTGGGTGCCTGCGAGCCGAAGATCTCGATCATGCCGATCACGGTGCCCAGCAGGCCCAGCAGCGGCGCGGCGGAGGCGATCGTGGCCAGCGCGTTCAGGTAGCGCTCCAGCCGGTGCGCGACGGCGCGGCCGGTGCTTTCCATGTTGGCGCGCAGGTCCGCCTCCGTGCAGCGCGGATCGGAGTTCAGCGCGCGAAAGCCCGAGGCAAGGACTTCACCGAGGGCGGAGTTCTGCTCGAGCTGGCGCACCACGTCCGGCGCGGGCACCGAGACGCGGGACACGGACAGGGCTTCGTCCAGCAGCTTGGGCGGGGCGATGCGGGCGGTCTTCAGGCTGAGGAAGCGCTCGATGATGAGCGCGAGGGCGACGATGGAGCAGGCAATGAGCGGCCAGATCGGCCAGCCTGCGGCTTGTATGATCGAAAGCAAAAGGGGTACTCCGCCGGGTCTCTGGACTGCTTCGCAGGGCGCTTTTCCGCGCCCTCCGTGCCGCGGATTATCAGGGTGTTTCGCGCTGTAGGCCGCCGCGCCGTGGCCGTAGGACGACACTCACAAAAGTTGTGGATAACTTTGTTGAGAAATACCCCTCCCCACCCCGCCCACCCGCGCCAGTGCGTGCCCGTGACAGAACGATGACCAAATGAGCAGGAAAAAACCTTTTGGAATCAACAACTTGCTCGGAGAAATCAGCGTTCGCACGCTAACCCCGGTTCGTTGCGCGCCTTCTAGTCCGCTGTGGATGGATTTCCATGGGGTTTACCCGCAGGAGTGCGCCCCATGCTGACGGACGGCAGTCCAGCGGCCGCCAATGCCCGCCGCGTCTGGGCCGTGGGCGCGCTGTGCCGCGCGGTGGCGGACGCGCTGGAGGCACGCTTCAACCCGGTGGCCGTGCGCGGCGAGATCAGCGGTTTCTCGCGCGCGGCCAGCGGGCACTGCTACTTCAACCTCAAGGACGCGAATGGCCAGCTGCGCTGCGCGATGTTCCGCCGCTCGGCGAGCTTGCTCGACTTCACGCCGCGCGACGGCGAACTGGTGGAGGTCACGGGCCGGCTGGGCGTGTACGAGCCGCGCGGCGACCTGCAGCTGGTGGTGGAGAGCATGCGCCGCGCCGGGCAGGGCGCGCTGTTCGAGCAGTTCCTGCGCCTGAAGGCCAAGCTCGAGGCCGAGGGCCTCTTCGAGCCCGCGCGCAAGCGCGCCGTGCCGCTGCTGCCGCGCGGCATCGGCATCGTCACGTCGCTGGGCGCCGCCGCCCTGCACGACGTCGTGACCTGCCTGCGGCGGCGCGCGCCGCACATCCCGGTGGTGATCGCGCCGGCCGCGGTGCAGGGCGCGCAGGCGCCCGCCGAGCTGGCGGCGGGCCTGGAGGCGCTCTATGGCGTCGCGGAGCGCGGCACCATCGACGTGATCCTGCTGGTGCGCGGCGGCGGTTCCATCGAGGATCTCTGGGCCTTCAACGACGAACGCCTCGCGCGCACCATCGTCCGCAGCCCGGTCCCGCTGGTGAGCGGCGTCGGCCACGAGACGGACTTCACCATCGCCGACTTCTGCGCCGACGTGCGCGCGCCCACGCCGACCGCCGCGGCCGAGCTCGCCGCCCAGCCGCAGGAGACCTGGCTGGCGGCCACGGGCCTGATGCACGAGCGGCTGCGCGAGGCGGCCTGGCGCCGCATCGACCGCGCCAGCCAGCGCCTGGACCAGGCGGCCGCGCACCTGGGCCGGCCTTCCGCGCGCACCGCCCAGC
>JAEZEB010000158.1 GCA_023438115.1 Pseudomonadota bacterium
GAGCGCGCGCTGCTGCGCGCGGAGCAGCGCAACCTGCTGGCCGAGCGCATCGGCCGCCAGATCCTCGCGCGGCCCGATGCGGCCGGCGCGCCGGCGGAGGCGCTTGCCTTCCTCACCGGCCCCTGGGCGCAGGTGATGGCGCAGGCGCGCCTGGCCGATGCCAGCGCCGCGGAGGACCCGGGCGGGCATGGCTGGGTGGTGCATTCGGTGCTGTGGAGCGTGCAGCCCGCGCTGGCCGCGCGCGTGGCCGGCCAGCAGCGCCTGCTGCGCAGCCGCATCGACGAAGGCCTGGCAAGCATCGACTATCTTCCGGCCGACGCGCAGCGCTGGCACAACCTGCTGGGCGCGCTGCGCGACCTGGCCCTGGCCACCGCCACCGGCCGCGCGCTCCAGGCGAGCGAGCCGGAGCCGCCGCCGGAGAAGGTCGCCACCTGGCTCGCGCCGCTGGAGATGCACGAGTCCGGCTTCGTGCCCGATCCGCTGGCCCACATCGACAGCGGCTTGGACAGCCTGCCCGCGCAGGAGCTGGAAACCGGCGCCTACGTGGACCTGCTGGGCGAGCAGTGGGAACGCTGGCAGCTCACGTGGTCCAGCCCGCACGGCCTGCTGTTCATGTTCACGCACGCCTCGGGCGCCACGCGTTCGATGACGCGCCGCAAGCTGCAGCAGATGACGCAGCAGGGCACGCTGCGGCTGGTGTCGGCCCATCCGGTCGTGGACACGGCGCTGGATTCCGTGGCGCAGGCGGCGTGGCGCAACAGCCTGTGAGGCCTCAGGCCTGCCAGACCCCGTAGCCTTTCTCGCGCAGCGCGATCCCCAGTTCCACTTCCATCTCGACCGCCGCACGATAGGGCATCGGGTTGTAGACGGCGTAGAGGTCCGGCCGCAACCGCACGCCATGCTCCTGCACGAAGGCGTTGGCCTGGATGCCGGCCTTGTGGCGGTCGAAGCGCAGGTCGGGATCCAGGCCCGTCATGCCCACGTACACGAAAGGCATGCCGAGCCGGTAGTCCGGATTGCAGCGGCGGAACTTCCCGTGGTTCCAGACGCGGTCGTCCAGCTCCACCACGTAGACGTGGTAGTGGGCGCGCCCGCGCCGCGCCATCAGGCCGTCGCGCGCTGGAAATCGCCTTCGACGCGCACCTGGCCGCGGATCGAATTGGCGATGTAGCAGCGCTCGTGCGCCGCGTGGTGAAGCGCGCCCATGGCGGCCGCGTCGGCCGTCCTGCCGCCGGCCAGCAGCACTTGCGGGCGCAGCACCACTTCCACGATGCCGATCCGCCCGTCTTCGAAGCGTCCCATGCGGCCTTCGGCGGCGTCGCTGTAGCGCTCCACCACGTAGCCCGCCTCCGCGGCGAGGGACAGGAACCACAGCATGTGGCAGCTCGCCACGGCGGCGACCAGCGCTTCTTCCGGGTCGACGCCGGCGGGGTCCGACCAGGGGACGCGCACCGAATGCGGCGAGCTCGAGGCGGGGACGACCGCGCCGCCGTCAAAGCGCCAGGCGTGGGCGCGGCTGTATTTCAGGTCGGTGAAGGCGGCACCCTGGCGCGACCATTCGACGGTGCAGCCATGCGTGTCCTGGGCAATGGAAGAGGCAGCCATGAGCCCGGTTTATACGTGCGTACCAAAGTGCTGCCAAGCGCGGGCGCTGGCCCAGCCGTGTACACGCTGAGAAGAACCTGACACACCCCCGCTATTGCATGAGTTTTTCACGTCCGACACACCTGTAGGACGCGATCCCACGCGCGCGCGAACTTCCACCGACAGGGGCCGTCCATTTGTCTTGTCTCGCAACAAGACGCTGCAAGGACCCGAGGAATGAAAGAACGCATCGCATCGCAAGTGACTTCCTTCCACAACGTGCTGATGCTCGCCGGCCTGCTGGGCGTGGGCCTGACGGGCTCCGTCGCGCTGACGCCGACGATCCCGGACACGCTGGCCCAGCGGGTGCAGAGCGGGAAGGTGGCGGAGGAAAGCCCGGCTGCCCGTGCCGCGCAGATCGCCTTCGGCGGCCGCTCGGCCACCGGTGCCGCGATCGGCTTCAAGATGGACCATTACGCCGAGCTGCGCAAGCAGATGCGCTGGCTGCCGGTGCGCCTGGGCGACAGCATCCTCAAGACCCCGGACCCGGGCTCGCGCCTGCTGCTGGTGAAGGCCGCGGCGGAGGAGGCCGGCCTGCACGAGGTGGGGCTGAGCCACCGCGACGTGTACGGCATCATCAATGCCGAAACCTCCTGGATCCCGCGCCTGGGCTCCAGCAAGGACGGCACGCCCAACCTGGGCATCGCGCAGTTCGAGCCGGCGACGGCGCGCGCGGTCGGCCTGGAGGATCCCAACGATCCCGTCGAGGCGGTGCATGCCGCGGCGCTGCACCTGAAGGAAGCGGCGGTCTGGAGCGCGCGCCGCATCGCGGACCTCAAGCTCACGCCGCAGCAGCGGGCCGTGAAGCTGCGCGAGGGCGTCTCGATCTACTACAACCTGTCCTCCAAGGGCCGCGCCAAGTGGAACGGCCTCAACACCGCGAAGCTGCCGGTGGAGACGCGCCGCCACATCCTCAATGCCCGCCTCGGCGCGCGCGAGGCCGCGGAACTCGAGGCGCAGCTGCGCCAGCTGAAGGACCGCATGGGCCAGCCCGCCGTCGTCACGGTGTCGCTGCCGCCCGGCACGAACTGAGCGCGCTGCACGCGATGCAAGCCGGCCGGCTCCCAGCCCGCCGGCTTTTTCTTCGTCCGCCCGCCGTGCGCGGCGCACGCCCATGGTGCGCACGGCCGGGCACGACCGTTGCATGCCTGCTTGCCGCGTCCGCGTTTCGCAGGCGCCACGGGGGCGGGTGCGTCCGCCGGCACGAGGACTTCGCAGATGCAGAACCGACGCAGGCTGATTTCCGGGAGCGCCGCCGCCGTGGTGGCGGGACTGGGTGTTCCCGCGGTGGCACGCGCCCAGCAGACCTTCAACTGGCGCATGACCAGCGCCTACGGCAAGGGCTCGCCCTTCTACATGGAAGGGCCGGGCAGCGCCACCGACCTGGCGCGCCGCATCGAGGCGATGTCGGGCGGCCGCCTGCGCATCCAGGTGTTCGGCGCCGGTGAGCTGATCCCCGCGCTCGAAGGCTTCGATGCGGTGCGCGCGGGCACCGTGGAGATGAACCACGCCAACAGCTACTTCTGGACCGGCAAGACCTTCGCGGCGCAGTACTTCTGCGCCGTGCCCTTCGGCCTGAACTTCCAGGGCATCAACGGCTGGCTCTACGACGGCGGCGGCCAGCAGCTGTGGAACGAGGTCTACGCACCCTTCGGGCTGGTGGCCATGCCTTGCGGCAACACGGGCGTGCAGATGACGGGCTGGTTCAAGAAGGAGATCAAGTCCAGCGCCGACTTCAAGGGCCTGAAGATGCGCATCCCCGGCCTGGCGGGCCGCGTGTATGCGACCTTGGGCGTCGACGTGAAGCTGCTTCCGGGCGGCGAGATCTTCCCCGCGCTCGAGCGCGGCGTGATCGACGCGGCCGAGTTCGTCGGCCCTTTCCAGGACCGCAAGCTGGGGCTGCACAAGGCCGCGAAGTACTACTACACGACCGGCTGGCACGAGACGGCGACGGTGTCCGAACTGCTGGTGAACAAGGCCGCCTGGGCCAAGCTGCCCAAGGACCTGCAGGCCGTGGTGGAGAACGCCGCGGCGGCCTGCAACGTGATCAGCGAAGCCTGGTGCCAGCGCACCAACGCGGAAGCGATGGAGGACCTGGTGAAGAACCAGGGCGTGATCGCGCAGCCGCTGCCCGAGGAGGTGATCCGCAAACTGCGCGAAGCCACGAGCGACGTC
>JAEZEB010000139.1 GCA_023438115.1 Pseudomonadota bacterium
GTCGACGGCTCCGGCGGCTCGGTGAGCGCGGCGCAGCGCGTGGTCGACGAGATCCGTGCGGCCGGGGGCGAGGCCATCGCCAATGGGGCGTCCGTGACCGACTTTGCCGCTGTGCAGGCCATGGTGCAGCAGGCGGTGGACGCCTGGGGCCGCGTCGACATCCTCGTGAGCAACGCCGGCATCCTGCGCGACAAGAGCTTCGCCAAGATGGACCTGGAGGATTTCCGGCTGGTCCTGGACGTGCACCTCATGGGCGCGGTGCATTGCTGCAAGGCGCTGTGGCCCGTGATGACGGCCCAGAAGTACGGCCGCATCGTGCTCACCACCTCGTCGTCGGGCCTGTACGGCAACTTCGGCCAGACCAACTACGGCGCGGCCAAGATGGCGCTGGTGGGCTTCATGCAGACCCTGTCGATCGAGGGCCTGAAGCACGACATCCGCGTGAACTGCCTGGCGCCGACGGCCACCACGCGCATGACGGAATCGCTGTTCCCGCCGGACATGCTGGAGCACTTCGGCCCCGAGGCGGTGGTGCCGGCGATGCTGGTGCTGGCGGGAGAGGAAGCGCCGAACCGCACCACGCTCTGCGCGGGTGCGGGCGGCTTCGAGGCGGCCCATGTCACGCTGACGCAGGGCGCCTACGTGGGACGAGGCCCGGATGCGCCCGAGGTGCTGCTGGAGCGCCTGGACGCCGTGCGGGACCGGCGCGGCGAGACCGTGCCGGCCAGCGGGTCCGAGCAGGGCGCCAACGAGATGCGCCTGGCGCGCGGCGGCTAGGGGCCGCGCGCAGGCTCCTGGCGGTGGTGCCTCAGCGGTGCCACTGGACGATCGCGCCGTCCGAGCGGCGGACCAGCGCGTAGCGGTCGCCGTAGCGCTGCCAGCGGTAGCCGCGCGGCGCGGCCTGCCGGGGATTGCGGTTGTTCCAGGACGGGCGGTCGCGGTCCCACGACGGGGTGCGGTCGTACACCTGCGGCGGCATCACCTGGTAGCCGTAGCGTTGCGCGTGGTTGTACCTCTGCCGCTCGATCTGGGATTCCGCGTCGCCGCTGTACTTGGGCCCGTGGGCCTGCGCCGATGCCGCGGAACTGAAGCCCAGCCCCATCAGCAGGACGGGGGCGGCCAGGGCGGCGTAAAGGGTCTTTTTCATCGTGTTCTCCTGTTGAGGATCACATGCGGCCTTTGGCCGCGGAGTGCAAGCGGCCGATAGGCACGGCCGTGCAAACTCTGTGATCGCATGTACAGGGCTCAGCTTCACTGCGCGAGCAGGTTGGCGATGAGTCCGGTGGCGATGGCGACCAGCAGGAAGTCGGAACCGACCTGCACCCACTGGTGACCGTGCGGCGGCGCGTACAGGCCGCGGTGCTGGTGCCAGTCGGCCACGTAGTAGCCGTGCTGGCGGTATTGCGGCGGCAGGTAGCCCCCGCGGTGGAAGCGCGGCACGTGGCTGCGGTAGACCGGCTGCGCGTGCACGTAGCGCGGCGCCGTGTAGACGGGGCGCGGATGCTGCACGCCGGCGCGGTAGCCGCGGTTCCACGCGCGGTCGGCTCGGCGATCGTCACGGCGGTCCGCACGCCTGTCCTGGCGGTGCTCGCGCCGGTCCTGCCGGGCCTCGCGGCGCTCCTGGCGCTGCTCGGCACGGTCGCCACGGCCGTGGCGGTCGCCGGGAGCCGCCGCGGCGATGCTGCTGAAACCGACGGTGCCGGCCAGGAAGGCACACACGATGGCAGAGGTTTTCATGGCGTTCTCCGGGTTTCGATGACTGCATGGTGCGCCGCGCAGTTGTCGCCCCTGCGAAGCCCATGCACAGGCCGTGCAAAGCCAGGTGACAGGATGTGGCCCGTCCGGGAGAGGGCGCGGCGCGGGGCGCGCTGGAACAATGGGCCCGCAGCCGGGAGGACCCCATGCCCACCAGCGTTCTCATCGTCGACGACGAACCGGAATTCATCCGGCGCTTCACCAACGCCGTGCTGACCGACCCCGCCCTCGTCCTGGCCGGCAGCGCCGCCACCGCGCAGGGCGCGATCGCGATGCTCGAAGCGCAGCCGCCCGACGTCATGCTGCTGGACCTCGGCCTGCCCGATGGCAACGGCGTCGAAGTGATCCGCCATGCCGTGCAGCACCGGTGCCGGTGCGACGTGCTGGTGGTGACCATGTTCGACGACGACCAGCACGTCGTCGATGCGATCGAAGCCGGCGCCGCGGGCTACCTGCTGAAGGATGCGATGCCCGGAAGCATCGTCTCCAGCATCCGCGAACTCAGGGGCGGCGGCTCGCCGATCAGTCCCCGCATCGCGAGGCGGGTGCTGGAGCGCTTCCGCCTGGCCGTGGCGCCGGGTCGCAGCGCGATGCCGGCGAAGGCGCCCGCGGCCGCTTCGCCGCTGACGGAACGCGAAACCGAGTTGCTGCGGCTCACGGCCAAGGGCCTGAGCTTCGACACCATCGGCGAACTCATGGGCATCTCGCCGCACACGGTGGTGGCGCAGGTGCGCAAGATCTACCGCAAGCTGGCCGTGCATTCGCGCGGCGAGGCGGTGTCCGAGGCCACGCAGCCGGGGTGGTCGTGAACACCGCGTTCCTCCGCGCTGCGGGCGCGCTCCTGTTCGCATTCGCGCTGGCCGCGCAGGCCCATGAAGCGCAGGCGCGGGAACCCTTGCACGCGCAGATGCTTTCCACGCCCGCAGTCATGCCCCCCTTCGCGGATGGCGACCGGCAGGAGGTCGCGCTGCCGGATCTCTGGCCGCGTTCACGCCCGGGCGCCCAGCCGCGCCCCACCTGGTACCGCATGCCCTTTACGGCGCAGCCCGCCGCGGCGTGGCCCGCCTGCTTCCCCTGGCTCTACGACGGCGGCGAGGGGTGGCTCGATGGCGCGCTGGTGGCGCGCATCGCCCAGAGCGACGGCGCGGTGCGCGTGCCCACGCCGCGCGCGGGCGCTTCGATCCGCTTCCCGCGCGCGTGGGCGATCCATCGCATCAACCTGCTGCACCTGGGCGCGGGGCTGGTGCTGGTGGCGATGGGCGGACTGCTCACGGCGCGCTTCGTGCGCACGCGGGGCTGGCTGGAGCAGATGAACCGCACGCTGGAATCGCGCGTGGCCGACCGCGAACAGGAGCTGGCGGCCAACTACGCGCGCATGGCCGCCCTGCAACGCGAGCACGCGACGGCGCAGGAGCGCCAGCGCATCATGCGCGAGATCCACGACGGGATGGGCTCGCAGCTGTTCGTGGCGCTCTCGCGGCTGGAGCGCGGTGGCATGGATGCGCGCGAGACGGCCGATGTTCTGCGCGGCTGCATCGCCGAGATGCGGCTGGCGCTCGACGCGCTGGCGCCGCAGGATCTGGATTTCCGCTCCACGCTGGGCAACTTCCTGTTCCGCTGGCGCGTGCAGCTCGTGGCTTGCGGCATCCGCCCGCGCTGGGAGATCGCCGTGCCGGACGAGGACTTGCAGGTCTCGCCGCACGCCGCACTCCAGCTGCTGCGGGTGGCACAGGAGGCGTTGACCAACGTCGTGAAGCACGCACAGGCCACCGCCGTGGACGTGCGCCTGCGCCTGGCGGGCGCGCGCCTGGAACTGGAGGTACGCGACAACGGCGTGGGCACCCAGGCGCAAGGATGCGCGGGGCATGGCGTGGGCAACATGCGCGTGCGCGCGGAGAAGCTCGGCGGCCGGCTGGACGTGGCGGCGGCGCAGCCCGGAACGCGGGTGACGGTGCAGGTGCCGCTGGCCGCGGTGCGCGCCTGAGTCCTCGCGGCCATCGCGTGAACATGCGATGGCTGCGTGCACACGCCATTTCAGTGGCGGCGCTCCCGGAGGACGCCCATGAACGACGAACCCGATCCCGCCCCGCCGCTGCCGGACATCGGCGCGGCCGGGTTCGTGGTGCCCATGCCCGTCGCCGCCGCGGTGCTGATCGCGATCGGGGTGCAACCGATCCGCCCGCGCCGCCACCGGTGCAGCCGTCGCCGGATGCGGCGGCGATCGAGATTCCCGAGCTCCAGATGCGACGAAGCCCGCCGGGCTCGAGGCCGGGCGGGCTGTCGCACACCCCTTCCGGGGCTGCGGGGCTTACTGCGCGTTGGCGGGCTGGCCGGCCACCACGGAGCCGGCCTGCCGGCCGCGGTGGGCCGACAGGTAGGCGGAGCCGCTGTCCTGCGACGTGAAGGCGGTGACGCGGTCGCGGTTGGCGATGTAGTCGGCCGTCACTTCGGCGCGGGTGCGCTGGCTGCGGAAGCCGTCCACCGGGTTGAAGCGCGTGGACCACGGATTGGCGCTGTTGCCGGGCGCGGCCTGGTGGGTCGCCTTGGCGCGCTGGGCCGGGAAGCCGACGGATTGCACCTCGGCCGGGGCGGCAGCCACGGAATGGGCGTACTGGCCGGACAGGTCGGGGCTTTCGGCGTGGGCGGCGAAGCCGGCGGTGGCGAGGACGGTGGCGAGGGCGAGGGCGGAACGGTTCATTTGCTTCTCCTATCGGGGTTGCGTTGACGATGGAGAGAAGTTTATTGATTCGAGTTCGGATAAAAAACCCCATCGAAATCAATCTACCATTGCAGATTCCGTAATAATGAGGGCATGGACAGGCTTCTTTCCATGCGGGTGTTCGAACAGGTGGTGGGCGAAGGCGGCTTCGCGGCCGCCGCGCGCAAGCTCGACATGACCCCCGCCGCGGTGACGCGGCTGGTGGCCGACCTGGAAAAGCACCTGGGCGTGCGGCTGCTGCAGCGCACGACGCGGCGGCTGTCGCTCACGCCCGCGGGCGAGGCCTACCTGGGGCGCCTGCGCGTGATCCTCAGCGACATCGACGAGGCCGATGCCCTGGCGCAGTCGCACACGCGCGAGATGAGCGGCACCGTGCGCATCCTCGCGCAGCCCGTGGTGGCCACGCACATCGTCGCGCCCGCGATCCCGTCGTTTCACCAGCGCTATCCCGAGGTGGTGCTGGAGCTGGACGTGCACGACGTGCTCGATCCCAACGTGGAGGACTACGACCTCACGCTGGTCAACGGCACCGTGCCGCTGCACGCCGGCGTGGTGGTGCGCCAGGTGATCGAATCGCAGGCCGTGTTCTGCGCCTCGCCCGAGTACCTGCGGGGCGCCGGCGTGCCCGGGACGCCGGAAGACCTCGCCGCGCACCGCTGCCTGCGGCTGCGCACACCGGGCGTGCGCCTGCGCGCGATGACTCTGATCCACCCGACGGAGGAGCGCACGCTCGAAGTGGAAGTGCCCGCCCTCGTGAGCGCCAACCACACGGACACGCTGCTGCGCGCCACGATGGCCGGCGCGGGCATCAGCAGCCAGCCGATGGACCTGATCGCGCCCATGCTGAAGTCGGGGGCGTTGCAGCGCGTGCTGGCGCCCTGGATCACCAACCGGCTGACGCTGGTGGCCGCGTTTCCCAGCCGCAAGTTCATGCCGGCGCGCACGCGCGCCTTGCTCGATCACCTGGTGGACTACACCCGCGCCTCGATCGCGGGGCTCTCGCACGACGCCTAGGCGGGCGCGCCTTGCGCGGCGCGGGCGAGGTCGCGCACGAAATCCTCGAAGGCCTGCGCCGACGCCTCGGGCTCCATCCGCAACAGAGCCGACGGGTGCAGCGTCACCAGCACCGGCAGGCCGTCTTCGCGCCGCAGCCATTCGCCGCGTTCCGTGAGCACCGCCACATGGCGGCCCAGCAAGGCGCGGGCGGCCGTTGCGCCCAGGGCCACGAGCGCGCGCGGTCGCACCAGCGCGATCTCTTCCTCGAGCCAGTGGCGGCAGGCCGCGGCTTCCGCTTGCGCGGGGGTCTTGTGGATGCGGCGCTTGCCGCGCAGCTCGAACTTGAAGTGCCGCACCGCGTTCGTGAGGTAGGCGGCCTCGCGCTGCACGCCGGCCTGCGCCAATGCGCGATCCAGCAACCGTCCCGCCGGGCCCACGAAGGGGCGGCCGCGCAGGTCCTCCTGGTCGCCGGGTTGCTCGCCGACGAACATCAGCGCCGGTTGCAGCGGACCTTCGCCCGGCACCGCCTGCGTGGCCTGCATGCCCAGGGGGCAGTCGCGGCAGCCTTGCACGGCGGCGTGCAGCGCGGGCAGGGAGCCGGCGGGCTCACGCGCGGGCAGCGCGATCGCGCGCGGCAGGCGCCGCAACGGCATCGTCGCCGGCTGCTCGATCATGCGGCCGCTGCGTTCCCGCGCCTGCGCGGCGAGCGGCGCGATCAGCTGCGCTTCCGGCAGGTTGGCCCAGTAGTGGCGCGGCATCTCCTTGCGCATCATGGCCAGGTTCAGCCGCGCGGGATTGAAGATGCTGCGGTAGTAGGTGAGCCACAGCGCTTCGCCGGCGTCCGCGGACGGGGCTTCGTCGCGGCTGGCGCCCGCGCGCAGCCGCAGTTCGCGCCGGTCCCATTCGGCGCAGCCGTCCGGCGTGAGGATGGCCCAGCGCATGTTGGCGAAGCGGCGCCTGAACCAGGGCGCTACCGCTTCGACGATGCGGTGCGCCGGCTCGAACCACGCCACGTGCAGCGGGTCGCCTTCGCCGTGGCCGTCGTCCACCTGGCGGAAACGCACGAAGGCGTGCATCTTGTGGATGTCGCGCCGCACCGCCTGCGCCATCGCGCGGGCGCGGAGCATGGCGGGATCGAGCGGATCGTGGCGCAGGCCGGGCTCGTGCACCAGCCGCCACAGCAGTTCGTAGAGCAGGGCGAAGCGCTGGGGCTCGCGATGCAGGACGACGTCGGCGCACAGTTCGACGAAGGCCGCGGGCACGTTCACGGTGGCATGCACCGCCTGTTCGTCACCGGCGGCGTCTTCCGCATCCTGCGCGAACAGGTCTTCGTGCGCGCCGCCCGCGTGCCAGTGCACATCCTCCGGCGGCATGCCGCGCGCCAGCAGCCGGCGCGCCGCGCGGCGGAAGCCGGCGAGGTCCGTCTCGCCGTCCAGCCGGACCTGCATGTCAGAACAGCGCTGCCTGCCGCGGCACCGGTTGCGCGGAGACGGCGAGGTCCTTTGCGTTCGGCGTCGTGCGCGGGCGATGGTCCGCCAGCACCACGAAGGGCAGCACCTTGCGAACCGGCACGTGCAGGCGCTTCAGGTCGTCGCTGCGCAGGCGGCGCACGCGGCGCGCGAGCAGGAGGCGGTCGACCGCCTTCACGCCGAGGCCCGGCACGCGCAGCAGCAGTTCGCGCGGCGCGCGATTCAGATCCACCGGAAAACGTTCCGGATGCGCGAGCGCCCACGCCAGCTTGGGATCGACTTCCAGCCGCAGCATGCCGTCACCCGAGGGCGGCGCGATCTCGTCGGCCTCGAAGCCGTAGAAGCGCATCAGCCAGTCGGCCTGGTACAGGCGGTGCTCGCGCGCGAGCGGTGGCGCCTGCGGCGGCAGCGCGCTGGCGGCGTCGGGGATCGGGCTGAAGGCGGAGTAGTAGACGCGCTTGAGGCGGTAGGCGCCATAGAGCTGCGCGCTGGTGGCGAGGATGGTCGCGTCGTCGGTCGCGTCGGCGCCCACGATCATCTGCGTGCTCTGGCCGGCGGCGGCGAAGGCTTTCGCGGGCGCGCGTGCCGCGCGCGCCTTGGGCAGCGAGACCACGCGCTCCTGCGATGCTTCGCGCGCCTCGCCCTGCGCGTCGTCGATGTGCACGCGCAGGCGCGCCATGGAGCGGCGGATGGCGGCGACGTCCTTCTCGGGCGCGAGCGCGGCGAGGCCGTGCTCGGTGGGCAGTTCGATGTTGATCGACAGCCGGTCCGCGTGCCGCCCCGCCTCCTGCAGCAGTTCGGGCGCCGCATCGGGGATGGTCTTCAGGTGGATGTAGCCGCGGAAGTCGTGTTCCTCGCGCAGCCGCCGCGCCACTTCCACCAGCTGCTCCATCGTGTAGTCGGGGCTGCGGATGATGCCGCTGGAGAGGAACAGGCCCTCGATGCAGTTGCGGCGGTAGAAGTCCAGCGTGAGGTCCACCACCTCGGCGACGGTGAAGCGCGCACGCGGGACGTTGCTGCTGACGCGGTTGACGCAGTACAGGCAGTCGTACTGGCACCAGTTGGTCAGCAGGATCTTGAGCAGCGAGATGCAGCGGCCGTCCGGGGCGTAGCTGTGGCAGATGCCCATGCCCTCGTTCGAGCCGAGGCCGCGGCCCTGCACGGAATCGCGCCGCACGCCGCCGCTGGAGGCGCAGGAGGCGTCGTACTTGGCGGCGTCGGCGAGGATGGCGAGCTTGGCATCGAGTTCCACTGGATGATCGTACAGTGTTCCTCGGGCGCGCAGAGCCGCCGCGGTTGCACGGGCGCTCCGGATGCCAACTATTCCATGCCTGGCGCGATCAGGCCTGCGCCGGCATCACCCGCAGGCCGATCCACGCGGCCACGATCACCGCGTTCACCGGCACCGCGAGCGCGCAGGGCAGGTAGAAGACCACGGAAACGCCCGGGGCCTGCAGCAGTCCTTCGACGGCCTGGCCCAGCGCATAGCAGCCCACGGCGAGCCACAGCCAGCGGCGCATGTAGGTGGGCAGCCAGCGCGCCTGCTCGCGGTTGTACCGCCACGCGGCCGCGCGCTGCAGCAGGTTGCCCCGGTTGACGTCCTTGAACAGCCAGCCGAAGAAGAAGTAGCGGTACAGCAGGATGCTGAAGGGCATGGTGGTCTCGCGGTGCACGCCGGGACGGGTCGATCCGGCAGTGCCTGGCGAGATGATGGCGCTTTCCCGCCGATCGTGCCGTGCGCATCGAGGCCCAATCCGTGTAGGAGGGGGAATCCGGAGTGGCCGCACTGCGCGGCAGGAGCGCTTAGACGGTCGCGTCGACGGCCGGCTCGCCGGGGCGGAGCTCGTCCAGTTCAATGTCCAGCTGCACCGCTTCGGACAGGTCCAGGTCGCCTTCGCGCGCGTCGCCGACCGCGGTGAACTGCCCGTCGAGCCAGAGGAAGCGCAGGTGCCCCGCGATGTCGCGCAGCGCCTCTTCCTCGGTGAGGAAGCCTTCGCCGCTTTCCTTGTTGCCGTCAAGCAGGTAGCAGAAGGCGCCGCCGTCGCGGCGTGCCAGCGCGCCGAGGTCGATCACCTTCTGCGCGGTGTTGCGTGCGTACACGCGGCCGTTGGCGGCGAGGAGGGTGTAGGGTTGCCGGCGCGGGGCGTCGCCGCGTTCGTTTTCCTGTGCCATCTGGGGACTCCTGTGGATGCCCCCAATCTCGCGCCTGCGCGCGGCCCGAGGTGTAGGACGTGGTCGTGCCGCCGCCTCAGAGCTGCAGGCCCACCGCCAGCAGGCCCAGCACCACCAGCACGAGCCCGGCCTGTTCCACGCGCGCGAGCTTCTCGCGCAGCAGGCGGTGCGAGACGAGATAGCTGAACACCACTTCGACCATGCCCAGCGTGCGCACGTTGGCCGCGGTGGTGAGCGCGAAGGCGGTGAACCAGCCGATGGAGGCCAGCGCGCCCGCCGCGCCGGCGAGCGTCGAGACGCGCCAGGCCGTGAAGGTGGCGTGCAGCGCCTGCGGCGAGCGCAGCGCCAGCCAGCCTCCAAGCAGCAGGGACTGGATGCTCTGCGCAATCAGCACGCCCCAGCCGCCGGCGATCCAGGCGGAGACTTCCGGGATCTGCAGGGCCGCACCCCGATAGCCGACGGCCGAAAGCGCGAAACCGGCGCCCGAAGCGAGGCCGTACCACGCAGCCGCGCTGGTCCAGGCGCGGCCATCGAGCGCTGCCTTCTTCTGCGGCAGCGACAGCATCACGACACCCGCCGTCGCCAGGGCAATCGCCAGCAGCGTCAGCGGCGTCGGCAGCTCGCGCAGGAACACCGAACCGAAGATCGCGACCTGCAACGCATCGGTCTTGGAATAGGCAACGCCCACCACGAAGTTGCGCTGCTTCATCGCGGCGAGCAGGAAGGCCGTGGCGGCCAGCTGGCCCAGCGCGCCGAGCAGCAGCCAGCCGAAATAGCCGGCGCCGAAGCGCGGGAGCGGCGACGCGGTGGCCGGCAGCCAGTGCAGCAGCAGCACCCAGGCGGCCGCGAAGGGAATGCCGTAGAGAAAGCGGGCGAGCGTCGCGCCCAGCGTGCCCGCCTGCGCCACCAGCGAACGCTGGGCCGCGTTGCGCGCCGTCTGGGCCAGGGCGGCCCACAGCACGATGGGCACCCACAGCCAGGCGGCGGCGGTCAAGAGGTGCAGGTCGCGCCGGGGGCGCGCGTGAAGAACTGGCCCGTGGCCAGCGCGAGCACGCCGGTGGCGCCGGTGATCCGCAGCGCGTCGCCGTCGACCCGCAGGTCCATGCTGTGGTCGCGGTGCGTGTCGGTGTGCAGCCGGTCGCCTTCGACGCGGCCCGTGATCTCGCGGATCTTGTCCTTGCGCACGAGCCGGCCGACGACGCTCTGCTCGCGCTGTGCGATCTCCAGGGAGAATTCGTGCAGCAGGCCGGCCCCGCACCACAGTCCCGCCACGTGCGCGGGCGAGGCCTGGGCCAGCAGGGGAGCGCCCACCAGCGACAGGGCGAGGGCGACGGAAGCGGAAAGTCGGGCCTGGAACTGCATCGCCCGGAAGATAGCATCCACGCCAAAGACCAACGCGGCGACGGGGAAAGTCCAGGCTCAGCGGCGCGGGCGGGATTGCCTTGCGGGCACGCGGACCGGCGCCCGGTGGCCCAGCGCCATTGCATCGGACCAGGTCGCCAGCCACTGCGGGCGGCAGGCGACCAGCAGGCTCACGATCGCGCAGCTCCAGGATGCCTCACCCAGCGCCATCAGCGAAAGGGCGATGCGTTGCAGGTCGCCCTGCGGGCCGGCGAAGCCGTGGTCCATCAAGGCGGAGGCGAGGCTGCAGGCCAGCAGAGCCAGCATCGGCACGAAGAACCCGCGCCCCATCACGTAAGCGACGGGGTTCGGGCCGAAAGCGTGGCGCACCAGGTGGCCCAGCCCCAGCACCAGCGTGGCGGGCAGCAGGCCGCTCCACACGATGAGCGACAGCGCGGCCTCCGGCGCAGCACCCACGGTGAACAGCGTGCTCAGGCCCGCGAAGGTGATCACGGGCACGGCCAGCGGCCAGCCCAGGAGCATCACCACCAGTGGCGCGCCCGACCAGTGCAGCGCCACCGGCAGGGCGCCCAGGCCGGGCCAGGCCCACAGCCAGGGCAGCACGGCCAGGCTGGCAAGCAGGGGCGTGGCCAGCGGTACCTGGCCGTGGTGCGGCCGTAGCAGGCGCCAGGGGCGCACGAGCAGCGACGCCGTCCACGCCAGCGCGAGCAGCAGGAGGTGGGCGGCGGCGGCTGCGTCCATGGTCAGCGGGCCTGCGGCCGGATCTTGCCTTCGCGCACGTAGCGCTCGTATTCGTCGCGCGTGATGGCCGCCGAGCCGGCGTTGCCTTCGCCGTCGGTCCAGCCCAGGGTCACGCTGTCGTCGGCGATCTCGATGTCCACCATGCCGTCGGGCACGGGCATCAGCACGCCGTCCCCCGCGCGAAAGCAGACTTCTCCCCGGATCATGGCGTGTTCGGTCATTGGCGGCTCCTGTGTGACGAGTCAGTCGCGCTGAGTTTCCGGGCAGGGCGCGTCGCGGCGCTGTCAGCCGAGGGCGCGTGTGGATGCCGGAGAGCCGATCCAGCGGACAATGCAGCCGATGAGGAGACCTTTGCGCGATGCCGGGGCCTTGCTGGCGATCGCATTGCTGACGGGCGCGCTGCTGCTGTTCGCCCTCCTGTACCAGCGGGAGGCGGCGTTGCGCAGCGGCGAGGAGCTGACTTCCGCGCTGACGCGCGTGATCGCGGAGCAGACCGGCCGCACCCTGCAATCGGCCGACCAGGCGCTGCGGCTGTCGGCCGCGCGGCTGGATGCCCTGCGCGTGGCGGGCACGCTGGACGCCGAGTCCGCGCGCGCCGCGCTCGATGCCGAACTGCAGGGACTGCCCTTCCTCGGCGCCCTGTGGGTGCTGGATGCGCAGGGGCGGCGGATCTTCGACTCCCGCGGCGCCGGCGAGGGCGAGTCCTTCGCCGACCGGGACTACTTCCAGGCTTTCCAGCGCGACCGGTCCCTGGACTTCTACGTGGGCACCGCCATCCGCAGCCGCGTCAGCGGCCGCTGGATGATCAGCGTGGCGCGGCCGATCCGCCACGCCGATGGCCACGTCCGGCAGGTGATCGTGGGCGCGATGGAGCCGCGCTACTTCGAGCAGCTGTGGGGCGGCATCGACGTGGGGCTCAGCGGCGTCGTCGCGCTGTACCACCGCAGCGGCCAGATGCTCGCGCGCACCCCGGTGGAAGAGCGCCTGCGCGGCGCCGACTTCTCGCACCTGTCCGTGTTCGAGGCCCTGCTGCGCGCGCCCGAGGGCAGCTACCTGCGGGTGAGCCCGGTCGACGGCGTGCAGCGGCTGCTGGCCTACCGGCAACTGCCCGTGCATGGCGACCTGGTGGTCGTGGTCGGCTCCGGCTACGACGAACTGCTGGGCCCGTGGCGGCGTTTCGCCGCGCTCACCGGCCTGGTGTGGGGCGCGGCCGTCGTCGTCGCCGTGCTGCTGACACTGCAGCTGCGGCATCAGTCGCACGAGCGCCTGGAAACCGAGCTGCGCTTCCGCCAGCTGGCCCAGGCGATGCCGCAGATCGTGTTCATCGCCGACGAGCGCGGCGGGGTGAGCTTCGTCAACCAGCGCTGGGTGGAAGTGACCGGCCGCTCGCCCGACGAGGCGCTGGGTTCGCACTGGCAGCAGGTGGTGCATCCCGACGACCGCGCGGGCATGGCGCTGCGCCTGGGGGACATCCTGCGCACCGGGCAGGAGTTGCAGCTCGAACACCGGCTGCTGTACCGCGACGGCAGCTACCGCTGGCAGTTGCTGCGCGCGGTGCCGGTGCAGCAGCCGGGGCGCACGGGCCTGTCCTGGTTCGGCACCGCCACCGACATCGATGCGCTCAAGCGCGCGCAGCAGCGGTTGCACACGCAGGCGGAGCAGCTGCACCTGGCCGGCCAGCTCACGCGCATGGGCTACTGGCGCGCGGACCTCGCCACGCGGCGCGTGAGCCTGTCGGCCGAAGCGGCGTCCATCCTGGACCTGGCGCCGGACAGCGAGCCGGTGGTGCAGGAAATGATCGCGATGTTCGCGCCGGATTCGCTGGAGCCGGGGCTGCAGGCGCTGCGCCGGGCCACCGACCATGGCGAGGCCTTCGACCTCGAAGTGGAGATGATCACGCAGACCGGACGCCACGTGTGGATCCGCAGCATCGGCGAGCCGGTGCGCGACGACCAGGGCCGGCTGGTCGCGGTGCACGGCGCGCAGCAGGACATCACGCTGCGCGTGCTGATGATGGAGGAGATCCGGCGGCTCAACGCCAGCCTGGAGGAGCGCATCGCGCAGCGCACCAGCGAGCTCGCGCGGCAGGAGGCGCTGTTCCGCACGCTCACCGAGCAGGCGCCGCTGCCGATCTGGACCGTGGACCTTCAGGGCAAAGTCACCTTCTTCAGCCGCGCGTGGTACGCGCTGGCCGGCGGCGCGCCGCCGCAGTGGCTGGGCGACGAATGGATGCGCGCGATCCATCCGGACGACGTGCTGCCCATGCAGCAGAACTGGATCCGCAGCGCGGCCACCGGCGAGCCCTGCACCGGCACGCGCCGCATCCGCTCGGTGGACGGCACGTACCACACGACCACGTATCGCGTCGTGCCGGTGCGCGGCGAGGGCGCGGAATCCGGCGAGATCCTGTTCTGGGTGGGCGTGGACGCCGACGTCACCGACCTGATGGCCAACGAGGCGGCGCTGCGCCTGGCGAACACGCAGCTGGAAGCGTTCTCCTATTCGGTGTCGCACGACCTGCAGTCGCCGCTGCAGCGCGTGAGTTCGTACGCGCGGCTGCTGCAGCAGGAACTGGCGCAACAATCCGCGGGCCCGGCGCAGCACTACGCCTCGCGCATCGTCGCCAACGCGGATGCGATGTCGCAGCTGATCCAGGGCCTGCTGGCGCTGGCGCACGTGTCGCAGGTGGCGCTGATCCGCACCACGGTGAACCTGAGCGACCTGGCCGTGGACATCCTGCAGCAGCTCGAGGCAGGACAGCCGCAGCGGCGCGTGCGCTGGAGCGTGGAGCCCGGGCTGGTGGTGCTGGGCGACACGCGGCTGATGCGCTCGGTGATGGAGAACCTGATCGGCAACGCCTGGAAGTTCACGGCGCGCGAGCCGCAGGCGGAGATCGTGGTGGGCGGCTCGCGCGAGCGCGGCGAATACTTCGTGCGCGACAACGGCTGCGGCTTCGACATGGCCTATTCCGACCGCCTGTTCGGCACCTTCCAGCGGCTGCACGGCGACGACGAATTCCCCGGAACCGGCATCGGCCTGGCAACGGTGGCGCGCGTCATCGTCCGGCTGGGCGGGCGCGTGTGGGCGCAGTCCGCCCCCGGCGAAGGCGCGACCTTCTACTTCACGCTGCCGACGGCGTGAGCGCGTTCAGGGGTGGCGGTGCGGCTGCGTCGAGGGGCCGCGCGAGCGCGCGCCCTGCGCGTCGCCGAACACCAGCCGCCACAGGCTGCCGGCGCGGCCCACGAGGAAGCGCCCCATCGCCCGCGCGATCAGGCCGCCGTTGACGGGAATGTAGGTGGCCAGCCCGTGGCCCCGGTCGTAGCCCGGGTTCTGTTCGACGTAGAAGCGCGTGTCGGTGCGGCGGCTCTGGCGCCAGCGCTGCTGCTCTTCCTGCGATTCGAGCGTGATCCAGTCCACGCGGCGCACCAGCGGATTGGCGGGATCCACGCGCTGCAGGCCGAAGGCGGTGGCGAGTTCCTCCAGGATGCCCAGCACCCGCGGCGGGATGGTGGGGCGGCTCGCGTGCGGCCACACCACGGGCGCGTAGTGCGACAGGTGCGTGTAGCTGCTCGGGTGCGTGAGCGCCGCGAAGATGCAGAAGCGCCGCCAGGGTTCCTTGAGCCACACCCGCATCAGGCGGATGAGGCCGTGCACCATGGTCAGGTCGCGGCCGCGCCAGGCCGGCAGCGTGCCCGCTTCCATGCGCAGCACGGTGCAGGGGCGGCCTTCCAGCTGCATGCGGAAGAAGTGCAGCGAGGTATAGCCCACCAGGTGGCCGGCGGCGTTGTGCTTGGTGTAGATCCAGGTGCGCCAGGAGCCGCGGTCGACCACGTAGTCGCGGAAGCCTTCGTAGTCCAGCCCGGCGAAGATCTGCGAGTGCACGGCATACAGGTCCCGGGCCAGGGCCTCCCGGGCCTCGGGAGCCATCGCGTGCACGGCGTGGCAGGTCATGCGGGAGAGGGACGTCATGCTTTAGGTGTTTTGCTTAGTATGGCAGAGCATTACGTCTTGCAACAGTTGGTCGATCGGCGAGCCCGTCCGCAGTCTTCGAAGACGGCTCACAGAGGGGAAAAAGCACTGCTTCCGCAGGGCTTGACGCTGCGTTTTGGATACGCCGGGAAGTCCGAAGTAGCACCTTGATCTGAAACTGGATGTGTCAGAAGCCGCAGCCCGGACCGCCTGGAACAGCCGGACCGCCGTTCGTCGTGTGCCTGCGATGTCGATCCAAGGGGCCGTCGTTCGTCGTGGGAGCGGGGGCGGGTGGTCCGTCCCCGACCAGGAGAAAACCCATGCCCGCGATCGACAGCTACCTCTTCTTCGACGGCCAGTGCGCCGAGGCCATGCGCTTCTACGAGCAGACGCTCGGCGGCAAGTTGCAGGCCCTCATGAAATACAGCGATTCGCCCGCGCCGACCGATGAAGCCTGCGCGGGCGGCGGCCGTCCCGACCCGGACCGCGTCATGCACGCCGCCCTCGCGATCGACGGCCGCATGCTGATGGCCTCGGACATGCCCACGCCGGGGCAGCACCCGAAGATGGCGGGCTTCGGCCTGTCGCTGCACTATCCCACCGCGGCCGAAGCGCGGCGCGCCTTCGACGCCCTCGCGGCCGGCGGTTCCGTGACGATGCCCATGCAGCAGACCTTCTTCGCCGATGCCTTCGGCATGCTGACGGACCGCTTCGGCACGCCGTGGATGGTGGGAGGCGGCGGCCAGGCGGCGTGATGGCGGCGATGGACGGCGCCGCTGTGGGGCGCATGCATCGCCGATACCGTTTGTAGCTCGCCGCGCGGCCGGCCGCGCCCTAGCATGTGCGCATGACCGGAGCAAGGAGAGGACTGGCGGTGCTGGCCGCGGCCACGCTGTGGCTGGCCGCGGCGCCTGCGACCGCGCAGGCCACGACGTACAAGTGCGCCACCGCCGGCGCCACCATCTATTCGGACCGCCCGTGCACGGGCGCGCGTCCGCTGGAGAAGAAGAAGCCGCACCGCACGGACCGCAGGCGTCCCGTGCCGCAGGACCGCGCCACGATCGCGCGGCGCGCCGTGCTGAGCGAGGAGGCCCGCGCCGAATGCCGGCAGCTCGATACGCGCCTCGTGCAGCAGCAGGCGGAGATCAAGGCCAAGGGCGACGCCGCGACGCTCGAGGACGAGATGCCGCTCGTCTTCACGAAGAGGCGCTTCCGCGAGCTGCGCTGCTAGGCGCTCACGGCGCGCAGGCCGCGGCGGCGGCAATGTGCCCCCGGGCGAAGGGTTTCGGGCCGGTGTTAAGCTGCCCGCTTTACGTTCCACACCGCCCGACCATGCCCGGACTGCTGCCCAACGTCGATCCCGACGGCCTGCTCGAATTCTCCGTGGTCTACACCGACCGCGCGCTCAACCACATGTCGCGCAACTTCCAGGGCGTGATGAAGGACATCTCCGCGATCCTGAAGGAGGTGTACAACGCGCGCAGCGCCGTGCTGGTGCCGGGCAGCGGCACCTTCGGCATGGAATCGGTGGCGCGCCAGTTCGCCACGGGCCGCGACGTGCTCGTGCTGCGCAACGGCTGGTTCAGCTATCGCTGGACGCAGATCTTCGAGATGGGGAACATCCCGAAGTCGTCCACGGTCCTCAAGGCGCGCCGCCAGGGCGGCGGGGCCACGGCGCCCTTCGCGCCGGCGCCCATCGGCGAGGTGGTCGCCGCCATTCGCGAGAAGAAGCCCGCCGCGGTGTTCGCCCCGCACGTGGAGACGGCCAGCGGCATGATCCTGCCGGACGACTACATGCGCGCGGTGGCCGACGCCGTGCACGAGGTGGGCGGCCTCTTCGTGCTGGATTGCATCGCCAGCGGCGCGATGTGGGTCGACATGCAGGCCTGCGGCGTCGACGTGCTGATCTCCGCGCCGCAGAAGGGCTGGAGCAGCTCGCCCTGCTGCGCGATGGTGATGCTGTCCGAGCGCGCGCACACCGCGCTGGAGGGCACCACGAGCAGCAGCTTCGCCATGGACCTGAAGAAGTGGCTGCAGATCATGGAGGCGTACGAGAACGGCACGCACATGTACCACGCCACCATGCCGACCGACGCGCTCACGCGCCTGCGCGCGACGATGCAGGAAACGCGCGCCTACGGCTTCGCGAAGGTGAAGGCGGAACAGGAAGACCTGGGCCGCAAGGTGCGCGAGCTGTTCGAAGGCCGCGGCTTCGCAAGCGTGGCGGCGGAGGGCTACAAGGCGCCGGGCGTCGTGGTGAGCTACACCACGGATCCCGACATCCAGAGCGGGAAGAAGTTCCTGGGCGAAGGCCTGCAGACCGCGGCCGGCGTGCCGCTGCAATGCGACGAGGGCGCGGACTTCCGCACCTTCCGCATCGGCCTGTTCGGCCTGGACAAGTGGCACCACGTGGACCGCACGGTGAAGTCGCTGGCCGATGCGCTGGACCGGATCGGGGTGACGGCGCAGAAAAAGGCCGCCTGATCGGGGCGTCATTCTTGCGGATGTCGCGGTGGGCAGCGAGGCTGCCCACCCTACGAACACTCCCCACCGTTACGTCCGTAGCTCCCGTAGGGTGGGCAGCTTTGCTG
>JAEZEB010000141.1 GCA_023438115.1 Pseudomonadota bacterium
GTGGCCGACAGCGCCGCGAACGGCGCCAGCTGGCGCCCGGCCGGCGCCGCTTGCGGCTGCATCGCGCTCAGAGGAAGGAGGAGGAGGCGATCGCCGCGAGCGGAGACTGCACGTCGCCGTTCTGCGCGCGGTGGCGCAGCGCGTGGTCCATCAGCACGAGGGCCAGCATGGCCTCGGCGATGGGCGTGGCGCGGATGCCGACGCAGGGATCGTGGCGGCCCTTGGTGACGATCTCGGTCGGCGCGCCCTCGACGTCGATGGTGTCGCGCGGGCTGATGATCGAGCTGGTCGGCTTGATCGCGATGGAGACCTCGAGGTCCTGCCCGGTGCTGATGCCGCCCAGCGTGCCGCCGGCGTTGTTGCCGGCGAAGCCGCCGGGCGTGAGCGAGTCTCCGTGCTCGGTGCCGCGCTGCGCCACGCTGGCGAAGCCGGCGCCGATCTCCACGCCCTTGACGGCGTTGATGCCCATCATCGCGTACGCGATCTCGGCATCGAGCTTGTCGAAGAGCGGCTGGCCCAGGCCCACGGGCATGCCCGTGGCCACCACGCGGACGCGCGCGCCCACCGAGTCGCCGGCCTTGCGCAGGCGGTCCATGTACGCCTCGAGCGCGGAGACGTCGGCCACCGGCGCGAAGAAGGGGTTGCGCGGCACGTGCTCCCAGCTCTCGAAGGAGATGGCCAGTTCGCCGATCTGCTGCATGCAGCCGCGGAATTCGGTGCCGTACTTCGCCTTCAGCCACTTCTTGGCGACCGCACCCGCGGCGACCATCGGCGCGGTGAGGCGCGCGGACGAACGGCCGCCGCCGCGCGGATCGCGCAGGCCGTACTTCTCGAAGTAGGTGTAGTCCGCGTGGCCCGGGCGGAACTTGCGGCCGATGTCGCTGTAGTCCTTGCTGCGCTGGTCCGTGTTGCGGATCAACAGGCAGATCGGCGTGCCGGTGGTGCGGCCTTCGTACACGCCGGAGAGGATCTCCACCTTGTCCTCTTCCTGGCGCTGCGTCACGTGCCGGCTGGTGCCGGGACGGCGGCGATCGAGGTCCGGCTGGATATCGGCTTCGGACAGTTCCATCCCCGGCGGGCAACCGTCGATCACGCAGCCGATGGCCGGCCCATGCGACTCGCCGAAGTTGGTGACAGCGAACAGGGTGCCGAAGGTGGAGCCGCTCATGGGCGTCATTATCCCGCCGTCGCCACCATGGGTACAAAGGTATTCATATCGACCCGCTTGGGCGGCCTGAACGTCACATCCGGCCGCCAAAAATGCACGCTTTCGGATTCGGTTACGGCATCGAAAGACTCTGTTACCGCCGATCTGTTGCCTCGCTGCCGAGCCATCCCTAGCCTTCGCGGCTTTGCCGCTAGTACAGGGCCGTCTTCTTCGATGCCACAGGAAGCAGCCATGCCCCATCGGTCCCTCGCCAAGCCGCGCGCGCGGCTCAAGCCCCTGTGCCGCCTGCTGCAGGCGGCCGCCCTCTCCACCGGAACCCTCGCGCTCGCGCCGCCGGCGCATGCGGACGATATCAATTGGACCTATGCCAACACGCTGTGGAGCGTGCCCGCGTCCTGGGGCACCGGCGTGCGGCCGGGTGTCGGCGACTGGGCCGTGTTCGGCGCCTCGGCACCCGCGATATCCGTCGTCGACGACTACTCGCAGTTGTCTGGCGTGCGCTTCCTCGCGGGCGCCAACGTCCTGCTGGGCGTGGACGACCGGCTGATCGTGGAGAACGGCTTCGTCAACGAGGATGGAGTGCTGCGCTCGGTGGACGTTGCCGCCTCGGGCGAGATCCACATCGTCACCGGCACCGTGAGCGGCCCATTCGGATTCCAGAACAACGGCCGCATCTGGTTCGCCAACACCTCGAACGCGGGCACCGGGTCGTCCTTCACGAACATCGCCGGTGGCTTCCTCGATTTCGAGATGTTCTCCAGCGCCAGCGGCGCGACCATCTTCAACCAGGCGGGCGGCACCACCCGCTTCAATACCGGATCCACCGCCGCCTCGGCCAGCATCCGCAACTTCGCCGACGGAAGCCTGGAGTTCAACCACGAAGCCACGGCCGGTTCGGCGAACATCACCAACGACAACGGCGCCACGACCACCTTCAGCGGCACGGCCACCGCGGGCGACGCGACCATCCAGAACCATGGCGACCTGACCTTCCGGGACAGCTCCACCGCCGGCGCCGCCACGATCACGACGACGGCCACGGGCCTCACGGTGTTCGAAGGCAACAGCAGCGGCGGCACCGCGAACCTGGTCGTCGACGCGGCGGGCCGCCTCGGCTTCGCGGGGCAGTCCACGGCCGGCAACGCGACCATCACCCACCACGGCAACTCCGCCTTCGTCCAGCAGTCGAACGCCGGGCAGGCGAACATCCTGAACGCCGCCGGGACGCTGCAGTTCCTGAACGAGGCCAGCGCGGCCGACGCGACCATTACCAACGAAAGCGCGCTGGCCTTCCGCAACAACGCCTCCGCCGGCGCGGCGACGATCATTACCCGCGCCGGGGCGACGACCTCCTTCCACGACTCGGCCACGGGCGGCACCGCGCGGATCGTGATGGAGGGCGGCACGCTGGACCTGACGGCACGCGCCGGCCTGATGGACGTGGGGTCCATCGAGGGCACGGGCCTGGTCAGCATGGGAGGGGGCACGGCGCTGGCGGCCGGCTCGCTGAACACCGACACCACCTTCGCCGGCGTCCTCACCGGCGGTGGGGCGGCCTTTGCAAAGAGGGGCACCGGCACGCTCACGCTGACCGGCGCCAGCAACTACACGGCCGGCACCCTCATCGAAGACGGCACCCTGCAACTCGGCGACGGCGGCACGACGGGGTCGATCACCGGCATGGTGATCAACGACGGCACCCTGGCGTTCAACCGCTCCAACTTCCTCCTCTTCGACGGCGAGATCTCGGGCAGCGGCGTGGTCGACGTGCGCGATGGCGCGGTCGCGCTCGTGGCCGACAACACCTACACGGGCGGCACGGTGATCCGCGCGGGCGCCGCGCTGCAGGTCGGCGACGGCGGCGCCACCGGCTCCATCACGGGCGACGTCGCCAACGCCGGCGAGCTGTACTTCGTGCGCACCGGAACGACGACCTTCACCGGCAGCATCTCCGGCAGCGGCAATCTCACCAACCAGCTCGGGCAACTGGTCCTCACGGGCAACAACAGCTACACGGGCACGACCACCATCCTGGCGCCGGTGGTGGTGGGCGACGGCGGCACGACGGGATCGCCGGGGACCGGCGCGATCGTCAACGACGCCTCGCTCACCATCGACCGGGCCGGCACGCTCTCGCTGCCCGGCGACATCAGCGGCAGCGGCAGCCTGCGCATCATCGGGCCCGGGCAGGTCGTGCTGGCGGGCACCAGCACCTACACCGGCGCCACCGACGTCGAGCGCGGCACGCTCCTCGTGAACGGCTCCATCACGAGCGCCACGCGCGTGGCCAGCGGCGCGACGCTCGGCGGCACTGGCCGCACCGGCAACGTCGACGTGGAATCCGGCGGCGCCCTGGCGCCGGGGCAGTCGATCGGCACGCTGCGCGTGGGCGGCGACCTGCGCTTGCGCGCCGGCTCCATCTTCCGCGTGGAAGTGGATCCGGCGGGCGCCGCCGACCGTGTCGAGGTGGACGGCGCGGCCACCATCGACGGCGGCACGGTGGACGTGCGCGCGGGCAGCGGCACCTACGCGCGCAACACGCGCTACACGCTGCTCACGGCCGCCGGCGGCCGCACCGGCGAATTCGACACCGTGACGACCGACCTCGCCTTCCTCACGCCCACCTTGCGCTACGAGGGATCGTCGGTGCTGCTGGACCTGGAATCCAACCGCGTGGCCTACGCCGATGTCGCCCTCACGCCCAACCAGCGCGCCGTGGGCAACTACCTGCAGGAGTTCGCCGATGCCCCCGGCAACGCGGACGCCGCCACGCTGGTCAGCCGCATCGACAGCCTCGATGCCGAAGGTGCGCGCCGCGCCTTCGACAACCTCTCGGGCAGCGCGCACGCGGTGGCCAGCCAGGTGGCGACCGCCGTCGGCCGCAACCTCTCGGCCACGATGGCGGCGCGCACCGGTTTCAGCGCCGCGGCCGCGGGCGGCGTGGCGGCGACCTTGCTGCCCACGCAATTCGCCAGCGTGGATGCGCGGAGCTGGCAGCCGGCCCCGGTCGTCGCCAGCGATGCGGCCCCTTCGCCGGCGAACTTCTCCACCGCCGTCGCGGGCGCCGCGGCAGCGCCCGCCACCGGCTTCTGGGTGCAGGCGGTGGGCGGCGGCGGCAGCAGCGACAGCGACGGCAACGGACCTTCCTCCGACTACCGCAACGGCGGCCTGCTCCTGGGCTACGACCTGCCGGTGGCGCCGGGCTGGGTGGCGGGCGCGAGCCTGGGCTACGTGCGCAGCTCGTGGGACGCCGACACCGGCGGCACCGCCGAAGCCGACGGCGACCTCGAGTCGCCGCAGTTCGGCCTGTACGCGCGCTATGCGCAGCCCACCTGGCGCCTGCACCTGGACGCGACCTACGTGCGCCACGACTTCGACGCGCAGCGCCGCGTGGCGATCGGCGCCGACACGCAGACCGCGCGTTCCAGCCACGATGGTCACGAGTGGGGGCTGGCTGCGCAAGTGGAGTTCCCGCGCGCCTGGGGCGACTGGGAAGTGGCGCCGCTCGCCGGCCTGCGCCTGGCGCGGCTGTCCGAGGACGGTTTCACCGAAACCGGCGCGGGCGCCTCCAACCTCACGGTCTCGGGCCGCGACACCGAACAGGCCGTGCTCTCCGGCGGCGTGCAGTTCGCGAAGCGCTTCGCCTCGGGGCGCGGCGGCATGGAGCTGCGCGCGGTGGCGTCGCACCTGTTCGGCGACGCCGACAGCGCGGTCACCTCGCAGCTGGCCGGGCAACCCACGCGCTTCACCGCGCGCGGCACGCCGCTCAAGCGCAATGCGCTCACGCTGGGTGCGACGGTGGCCGGCGCCTTCAGCCGGCAGGTGAGCGGCTACCTGGACGCGGCCTACGAACTGCGCGGCAGCGGGCAGAACGCTTTCGGCGTCACGGCTGGCGTGCGCGTGGCCTGGTAGGGAGCGGAAGCGGCGGTCGCGCAGGCGGCCGCCGCGAAGCCTCAGAGCGAAGCCGTCGGCTGCACGTCGTCCGACGACGGCCAGTCGCGGATGTACGCCTTGAGCATGCGGTTCTCGAAGTTCTGGCTGTCCACGACCGTCTTGGCGACGTCGTAGAAGCTGATCACGCCCATCAGCATGCGCTTGTCCATCACGGGCATGTAGCGCGCGTGGCGCTCCAGCATCATGCGGCGGACCTCGTCGAGCTCGGTCTCCAGCGTGCAGGTGAGCGGGGCGTCGTCCATCGCCGTGCGGACGATGGTGGTGCCCACCACGTGCTTGTTGGCGACGATGCACTGGATCACCTCGCGGAAGGTGAGCATGCCCACCAGGTCGCCGTGCTCCATGACGACGAGGGAACCGATGTCCTTCTCGGCCATGATGTCGATCGCGGCCGCGAGGGGCTCGTCGGGCGAGACCGTATACAGGGTGTTGCCCTTCACTCGCAGGATGTCGCTGACTTTCATGGCTGGCTCCTTCAACCCGGCACAGACTCCACGGCCGGGTCGTGAAGAATATAGCCCACAATCCGGGGCAGGACCACAGGAGGGACGTCCCTTATGCCCGGTTACTCCGATCCCGGCTTCGACACACTCGCGCTGCACGCCGGCGCCGCGCCCGACCCCGCCACCGGCGCCCGCGCGGTGCCCATCCACCTCAGTACCTCCTTCGTTTTCGAGTCGAGCGACCACGCGGCCGCCCTGTTCAACCTCGAGCGCGCGGGCCACGTCTATTCCCGCATCAGCAACCCCACCAACGCCGTGCTGGAGCAGCGGGTGGCGGCGCTGGAAGGCGGCGTGGGCGCGATCGCCACGGCCAGCGGCCAGGCCGCCCTGCACCTGGCCATCGCCACGCTCATGGGCGCCGGCTCGCACATCGTGGCCAGCACGGCGCTGTATGGCGGCTCGCAGAACCTGCTGCACTACACGATGCGGCGCTTCGGCATCGAAACGACCTTCGTCCAGCCCGGCGACATCGACGGCTGGCGCGCGGCGATCCGGCCGGAGACCAAGCTCCTCTTCGGCGAGACGGTGGGCAACCCGGGCCTCGACGTGCTCGACATCCCCACGGTGTCCGCCATCGCGCACGAGGCCGGCCTGCCCCTGCTGGTGGACTCCACCTTCACCACGCCCTGGCTGATGAAGCCCTTCGAGCACGGCGCCGACCTCGTCTACCACTCGGCCACCAAGTTCCTGTCGGGCCACGGCACGGTGATCGGCGGCGTGCTGGTGGACGGCGGCAGCTTCGACTGGGAACGCTCCGGCCGCTTCCCCGAGCTCACCGCGCCCTACGACGGTTTCCACGCGATGGTGTTCAGCGAGGAGTCGACCGTCGGCGCCTTCCTGCTGCGCGCGCGCCGCGAGGGCCTGCGCGACTTCGGCGCCAGCATGAGCCCGCACACCGCCTGGCTGATCCTGCAAGGCATCGAGACGCTGCCGCTGCGCATGGAACGGCACATGGCCAACACGCGCAAGGTGGTCGAATTCCTCGCGGCCCATCCCTTCGTCTCGCGCGTTGGCCATCCGATGCTGGAGACGCACCCCGGCCACGCGCTGGCGCAGAAGCTGCTGCCGCGCGGCGCCGGATCGGTCTTCAGCTTCGACATGAAGGGCAGCCGCGAACAGGGCAAGCGCTTCATCGAAACGCTCAAGCTCTTCAGCCACCTGGCGAACGTGGGCGACTGCCGCTCGCTGGTGATCCACCCGGCCAGCACCACGCACTTCCGCATGAGCGATGAGGCGCTGCAGGGCGCGGGCATCGGCCCCGGCACGATCCGGCTTTCGATCGGCCTGGAGGATCCGGACGACCTCGTCGAGGACCTCAAGCGCGCGCTGAAGGCGGCGGAAAAAGCTTGAAGCCCATCCCTCCCTTGTCATTGCGGGCTTGACCCGCAATCCATGGATCCCGGGTCGAGCCCGGGATGACAAGGCCGGCCCCGGGATGACAAGGGGGCCGGGATGACAAGACCCAAGGAGACACCATGGAACTGACCGTCAACGGCGCCAAGACCTATTGCTATACCGGCGGCCGGCCCTTCGAAAAGGACAAGCCCACCGTGGTCTTCCTCCACGGCGTGCTGAACGACCACAGCGTCTGGATCCTGCAGACGCGCGCCTTCGCGCACCACGGCTGGAACGTGCTCGCGCCCGACCTGCCCGGGCATTGCAGGAGCGAAGGCGAGCCGCCGCGCACCGTCGAGGAAGCGGCCGATTTCGTGCTGGCCCTGCTGGACGCCGCCGGCGTGCAGAAGGCCGCGCTGGTGGGCCACAGCTTCGGCGCGCTCATCGCGCTCGAGACGACGGCCCGCGCGCCGCAGCGCGTGAGCCATCTCGCGCTGGTGGGCGTCGCCTACCCGATGAAGGTCTCCCCCGCGCTGCTGGAGAACGCACAGCACCAGCCGCAGAAGGCGATCGAAATGGTGAACGTCTATTCGCACTCGCTGCTGGCGCCGCCGCCTTCCGCGCTCGGTCCGGGCAGCTGGCTGTACGGCGCCTCGCGCGCGCTGATGCGCCGCGTGCTGGCCAGCAACACCAAGGTGAACGTGTTCCACCGCGGCTTCGTCGCCTGCGACAGCTATGCCGGCGGCGAAGCGGCCATCGAGAAGGTGAAGTGCCCGGTGCTGTTCCTGCTGGGACGCGCCGACGCCATGACGCCGGTGAAGGCCGCCGCGAGCCTGCAGCGCAAGGCGGCGGACGGCCGCACGGTGGTGGTCGAAGGCGGCCACAGCATGATGACCGAGGCACCCGACGCCGTGCTGGCCGCGCTGCGCGACTTCCTGGAGCGCTGAGCATGCAGCTCACGCCGCCGATGTCGCCGGAGCGCGCGCGCGAGATCGCCGGGGCGTTCGACCTGCGTTCACTCCCCGCCGATTTCTACGGCAACCCCTTCCCGGTCTACGCGGCGCTGCGCGAGACCGAGCCGGTGCGCCGCATGCCCGACGGCTCCTGGTTCCTCACGCGCCATGCCGACCTGATGGCGGTGTACCGCGACGCGCACGGCTTCAGCTCCGACAAGAAAGTGGAGTTCACGCCCAAGTACGGCGCGGGCTCGCCGCTGCTGGAGCACCACACGACCAGCCTGGTGTTCAACGACCCGCCGCTGCACACGCGCGTGCGCAAGCTGATCATGGGCGCCCTCACGCGCCGCGCCATCGCCGACATGGAGCCGGGGCTGATCCTTCTGGTGGAGACCCTGCTCGATCGCATCGGGGAGCGCGGCGGCGGCGACCTGATCGAGGACTTCGCCTCCGCGATCCCGGTGGAGATCATCGGCAACCTGCTGGCCGTGCCGCGCGACGAGCGCGGGCCGCTGCGCGGCTGGTCGCTGGCCATCCTGGGCGCGCTGGAACCGAAGCTCACGCGCGAGCAGGAGGAGCTGGGCAACCGCAGCGTGCGGGAATTCCTCGATTACCTGAAGGTGCTGGTGGCAGACCGCCGCCAGCATCCCGGCGATCCGGAGCACGACGTGCTCACGCGCCTGGTGCAGGGCGAGGAAGCGGGCGAGCGGTTGTCCGAGACCGAGCTGCTGCAGAACTGCATCTTCATCCTCAACGCCGGCCACGAGACCACCACCAACCTGATCGGCAATGCGCTGGTGGCGCTACAGGAATGGCCGCGGGAAAAGGAAAGGCTGCTGCGCGCGATCGGCACGCAGCCGGACTGGGATGCGCTCGAGCCCGCGATGACGCTGGCCGTCGACGAGTTCCTGCGCTTCGAGTCGTCCAACCAGCTGGGCAACCGGCGCGCGCTGCGCGCCTGCGAGGTGGGCGGTGTCGCGCTGCCCGAGGGCGCGCTGGTGACGCTGTGCATAGGCGCGGCGAACCGGGATCCGGCGCAGTTCGCGCAGCCGGACGTCCTGGACCTGGGGCGCGAGAACAACCGCCATCTCGCTTTCGGGTTCGGCATTCATCAGTGCGCAGGCCTGAGCCTCGCGCGGCTGGAAGGCCGCGTGGCGATCGGGCGTTTCCTCGCGCGCTTTCCGCGCTACCGGCTCACCGAGCCGCCCACGCGCGGCGGGCGGGCGCGGTTCCGTGGCTTCTTGCGGGCGCCGTTCGCGCTGGAGTGAGGGTTCGCGGCCGCGGCTGTCGAGGCGGCGGAACGTCGGGGTTCGGCTTCGCGCTCACCGCCGACCTACGGGCTTGGCCGCGCACGGAGGGGCCTGGCTTTGCGCTGATGGCGGCCTTCGGTTGTCCACGCGCCGCGTCGGGGTTCGGCTTCGCGCTCACCGCCGACCTACGAGCTTGGCCGCGCACGGAGGGGCCTGGCTTTGCGCTGATGGCGGCCTTCGGTTGTCCACGCGCCGCGTCGGGGTTCGGCTTCGCGCTCACCGCCGACCTACGGGCTGGGCCGCGCACGGAGGGGCCTGGCTTTGCGCTGATGGCGGCCTTCGGT
>JAEZEB010000368.1 GCA_023438115.1 Pseudomonadota bacterium
CGCCCCGCGCTGCAGCAGGTCGCCGCACCGGCCGGCCCGCAGGACCTGGGCGAGCGCCCCGAGCAGCGCGTGCCGATGTCGCGCCTGCGCGCGCGCATCGCCGAGCGCCTGCTGCAGTCGCAGTCCACCAACGCGATCCTGACCACCTTCAACGAGGTGAACATGGCGCCGGTGATGGAGATGCGCAAGCGTTTCCAGGAGAAGTTCGAGAAGGAACACGGCGTCAAGATCGGCTTCATGTCCTTCTTCGTGAAGGCCGCCGTGCACGCGCTCAAGAAGTACCCGGTGCTCAACGCCTCCGTGGACGGCAACGACATCGTCTACCACGGCTACTTCGACATCGGCATCGCGGTGGGTTCGCCGCGCGGCCTGGTGGTGCCCATCCTGCGCAACGCCGACCAGATGTCCTTCGCCGAGATCGAGAAGAAGATCGCCGAGTACGGCCAGAAGGCCCGCGACGGCAAGCTGGGCATCGAGGAGATGACCGGCGGCACCTTCTCCATCTCCAACGGCGGCGTGTTCGGCTCCATGCTGTCCACTCCCATCATCAACCCGCCGCAGTCGGCGATCCTGGGCGTGCACGCCACCAAGGTGCGCGCGGTGGTGGAGAACGGCCAGATCGTCATCCGGCCGATGAACTACCTGGCCATGTCCTACGACCACCGCATCATCGACGGCCGCGAAGCCGTGCTGGGGCTGGTGGCGATGAAGGAAGCGCTGGAAGACCCGGCGCGCCTCTTGTTCGACATCTGAGGACGCGACCATGGCAAAGAACTTCGACGTGGTCGTCATCGGCGGCGGCCCCGGCGGCTACATCGCCGCCATCCGCGCGGCGCAGCTCGGCTTCAACACCGCCTGCATCGACGAGTGGAAGAACAAGGACGGCAAGCCCGCCCCGGGCGGCACCTGCACCAACGTGGGCTGCATCCCGTCCAAGGCGCTGCTGCAGTCGTCCGAGAACTACGAGCATGCCGGCAAGCACTTCGCCGACCACGGCATCGGCGTGCAGGGCCTGAGCATCGACGTGCAGAAGATGATCGCCCGCAAGGACGCCGTCGTGAAGCAGAACAACGACGGCATCCTGTACCTGTTCAAGAAGAACAAGGTCAGCTTCTTCCACGGCCGCGGCTCCTTCGTGAAGGCGGGCGGCGAGGGCTACGAGATCCAGGTCGCCGGCGCGTCCGCGGAAACGATCACCGCCAGGCACGTGATCGTGGCCACGGGCTCGAACGCGCGCGCGCTGCCGGGCGTGCCCTTCGACGAGGAGAAGATCCTCTCGAACGACGGCGCGCTGCGCATCCCCGCGGTGCCGAAGAAGCTGGTGCTGATCGGCTCCGGCGTGATCGGCCTGGAGATGGGTTCCGTGTGGCGCCGTGTCGGCGCCGAGGTCACCGTGCTCGAGGCGCTGCCCACCTTCCTGGGCGCCGTCGACGAGCAGATCGCCAAGGAAGCGCACAAGGCCTTCACGAAGCAGGGGCTGAAGATCGAGCTGGGCGTGAAGGTCGGCGAGGTGAAGACCTCCGGCAAGGGCGTGTCGGTGGCGTACACCACCGCCAAGGGCGAGGCGCAGGTTCTGGAGGCCGACCACGTGATCGTCTCGATCGGCCGCGTGCCCAACACCATCGGCCTGAACGCCGAAGCCGTGGGCCTGAAGCTCGACGAGCGCGGCGCCATCGTGGTGGACGACGAATGCCGCACCAACCTGCCCAACGTGTGGGCGGTGGGCGACGTCGTGCGTGGCCCGATGCTGGCGCACAAGGCGGAAGAAGAGGGCGTGGCGGTGGCCGAGCGCATCGCAGGCCAGCATGGGCACGTCAACTTCAACACCATCCCCTGGGTGATCTACACCAGCCCCGAGATCGCGTGGGTGGGCCGCACCGAGCAGCAACTCAAGGCCGACGGCGTGCAGTACAAGGCCGGCACCTTCCCCTTCATGGCCAACGGCCGCGCCCGCGCGCTGGGCGACACGACGGGCATGGTGAAGTTCCTGGCCGACGCGAAGACCGACGAGATCCTGGGCGTGCACATCGTGGGCCCCATGGCCAGCGAGCTGATCTCCGAAGCCGTCGTGGCGATGGAGTTCAAGGCCTCGGCCGAGGACATCGCGCGCATCTGCCACGCGCACCCGTCGCTGTCCGAGGCGACCAAGGAAGCGGCGCTGGCGGTCGACAAGCGCACGCTGAACTTCTGAGGCCGGCGTTTCGGTGCCTTCCGTCCGCGAAGTCTACGAAGCCGAACTGCAGTCCCGTGGCTACACGAGCGATCCCGCGCAGCTGCGCGGGATCGAGGCGCTGGAGCGCTGCGCCGCCGACTGGGCGCACTACAAGCAGCGGCGTTCCAGCCTCCTGAAGAAGCTCGTCAACCGGCCGGAGATCCCGCGCGGGGTCTACATGTACGGCGGGGTGGGGCGCGGCAAGAGCTTCCTCATGGACTGCTTCTTCCAGGCGGTGCCCGTGGTGCGCAAGACGCGCCTGCACTTCCACGAGTTCATGCGCGAGGTGCACCGCGAGCTGGCGGAGCTGCAGGGCACGCAGAACCCGCTGGACGTGCTGGGCGCCCGCATCGCCAAGCGCTACCGCCTCGTCTGCTTCGACGAGTTCCACGTCGCCGACATCACGGACGCGATGATCCTGCACCGCCTGCTGGACGCGCTGTTCGACAACGGCGTGGGCTTCGTGACCACCTCCAACTTCCGGCCCGACGAGCTGTATCCGAACGGCCTGCACCGCGACCGGCTCCTGCCCGCCATCGCGCTGCTGAACGCCAGGCTCGACGTGATCAACATCGACAACGGGGTGGACTACCGCAGCCGCGAGCTGGAGCACGTGCGGCTGTACCACACGCCGCTGGGCCCGGAGGCCGACGCCCAGATGGACGAGGCCTTCACCCGCCTGTCCGCCTCGCACGACGAGGATCCCACGCTGCACATCGAGCATCGCGAGATCCGGGCGCGGCGCAAGGCGGGCGGCGTGATCTGGTTCGATTTCCGCACCCTGTGCGGCGGCCCGCGCTCGCAGAACGACTACCTGGAGATCGCGACCCAGTTCCACACCGTGCTGCTGAGCGACGTCCCGCGCATGTCGGCCCGCAATGCGTCGGAAGCACGAAGATTTACCTGGCTGGTGGATGTTCTTTACGACCGGCGTGTGAAACTGATCCTGTCGGCGGAAGTCCCACCCGAGGCGTTGTACACCGAGGGCGCCCTGGCCCATGAATTCCCGCGGACCGTCTCGCGCCTGAACGAGATGCAGTCCGCCGAGTTCCTGGCGCTGGAGCACCGCACCGTCGACACCCGCCTGACATGAACAAGATCCTGCTCGCCATCCTCGTCCTTGCCGCCGCGCCCTTCGCGCGGTCGCAGGACGACACGGCCGAGCGCCAGCGCATCGCCATGGAGATCGCGGCGGCGGAGGCGCGCTTCGCCGAGCAGCGCCGCGAGTGCAACGCCCGCTTCGCGGTGAGCGACTGCGTGCGCAAGGCCACGCGCGAGAAGAACGAGGTCGTGGGCAACCTGCGCCGGCAGGAGCGCGCCCTCGACGACGCCGAGCGCCGCCGGCGCGCCGCCGCTCGCCTCGAAGCCCAGCAGGAGCGCAACTCGCCCGAGCGGCTGCAGCAGGAAGAGGAACGGCGCGCGAAGGCGCTGGAAGACCACCG
>JAEZEB010000393.1 GCA_023438115.1 Pseudomonadota bacterium
TACGCGAAATGGGCCGCCGACTACCACCAGGCCAGTTCGGTGCGGGTCAACTACCAGTCCATGGGTTCCGCGGCGGGGCTGCGCCAGGTCGAGGCGCGCACGGTGGACTTCGGCGCGACCGACGCGCCGCTGCAGGATGAGGAACTGGCGCGCAAAGGCCTCGTGCAGTTCCCCACCGTCATCGGCGGCGTGGTACCGGTGGTCAACCTCAAGGGCATCGCGCCGGGGCAGCTGCGCCTCACCGGGACGGTGCTGGCCGACATCTACCTCGGCACGATCCAGCGCTGGAACGATGCGCGCATCGCCGCGCTCAATCCGGGCCTGGCACTGCCCGACGCGCGCATCGCGCCCGTGCGGCGCGCCGATGGTTCGGGCACAACCTTCCTCTTCACGAGCTATCTCACGCAGGTGAGCCCCGCCTGGCGCGAGCGCGTGGGCGCGGGCACGGCCGTCGACTGGCCGACCAGCGCCGGCGGCAAGGGCAACGAGGGCGTCGCGGCTTTCGTGGGGCGCCTGCCGGGCGCCATCGGCTACGTGGAAGCCGTGTACGTGCGGCAGAACGGGATGAACCACGTCCGGCTGCAGAACGCGGCGGGCCACTTCGTGGCGCCCGAGGACGAAGCCTTCCGCGCGGCCGCGGCCGATGCCG
This sequence comes from Pseudomonadota bacterium, assembly GCA_023438115.1. Classification (GTDB taxonomy): domain Bacteria; phylum Pseudomonadota; class Gammaproteobacteria; order Burkholderiales; family Burkholderiaceae_C; genus Ramlibacter. The sequence continues at coordinate 650 of JAEZEB010000393.1, forward strand.
ACTGGGAGCGCAGCTTCCACCAGGTGCTGGTCAACCGGCCCGGCCCCCAGGCTTGGCCGCTCACCGGGGCCACCTTCATCCTGCTGCCCCGGCAGCCGGCCCGCCCCGACCGCGTCGCCGAGGTGCTGAAATTCTTCGACTGGAGCTTCCGCGAAGGGGACGCCACGGCCGGGAAGCTGGGCTACGTGAGCCTGCCGCCGGCCCTGGAAGAGGCGGTGCGCAAGCTCTGGGACGCGCAGCTGCGCGACGCGGACGGCGCACCGCTGGCCTGGCGCTGAGGCAGGGTCCGCGACGGCACGTGGGCGGCACGCTATAATCCCGGGCTTTTCCGCGGAAAGTACGCCGGATGTCCCGGCGCGGCTCCCGCACCTGCGAGGACACCATGAAAGAAGGCATCCACCCCAACTACCGCGAAGTGGTCTTCCAGGACCTGTCGAACGGTTTCCAGTTCATCACCCGCTCCTGCGTGGCGGCGCGTGACACGATCAAGCTCGAGGACGGCCGCGAAATGCCGCTGTACAAGCTCGACACGTCCAGCGAATCGCACCCCTTCTACACGGGCACCCAGAAGTCCGTGAACGACATGGGCGGCCGCGTGGACAAGTTCTTCAAGAAGTTCGGCAACAAGGCCGCCGGCAAGTAAGACTTGCGGCGTAGCAGCGACGAAGGCAGCCACGGGCTGCCTTTTTCATTGGGCGGGGCGTCCCTCCCGCTGTGACACACTCCCGCGCGTGAACCGGCCCACTCCCGCCATCGTCACCCAGAACGCCGCGCGCCGCCTGCCGCGCCTGGCGCTGCTGCTGCTGTGCGCGGCGTACGTCATCCCGGGCTTCATCGGCCGCGAGCCCTGGAAGAGCGCGGACATCATGGCCTTCGGCTACATGTTCGAGCTGGCCGCGGGAAGCGCCGCCTGGCTCTCGCCGACGATGCTGGGCCAGCCGCCCGACTTCGACGCCCTGCTGCCCTACTGGCTGGGTGCCTGGGCGATCCAGCTGGCGCCAGCCTGGATGCCGGCGGACTTCGTCGTCCGGATCCCCTTCGTCGCCCTGCTGGTGGTGACCTTCCTTTCCACCTGGTACGGCACGTACTACCTCGCGCGCACGCCCGGGGCGCAGCCGGTGCCCTTCGCCTTCGGCGGCGAAGCGTCGCCGACCGACTACGCCCGCGCGATGGCCGATGCCGGCTTGCTGGCCCTGATCGCCTGCCTGGGCCTGATGCAGCTGTCGCACGAGACCACGCCGGCGCTGGCGCAGCTCGGGTTCACGGCGCTCACCTTCTACGGCCTCGCGGCGCTGTCCTATCGCATCGCCGTGCCCGCGCTCGCCCTGGCCATCGGCCTCCCGGGCCTGGCGCTGAGCGGCGCGCCCGCCATGGGCGTGGTGTTCGCGCTGGGTGGCGCCGTCATCCACTGGAGCAGCGCGGGCCGCGACAGCCAGGCCGGCAACGCGGTGGGGCGCGGCGCGCTGGTGGTGCTGATCGCGCTGGCTTCGGCCGCCGTGGCCGCCGCCTTCGACGCCTGGCACTGGCGGCTGGAGCCCGCGCCCGGTCCGGGCCGGCAATGGCAGTCGCTCGCGCGCCTGCTGCTGTGGTTCACCTGGCCGGCGTGGCCGCTGGTGCTGTGGACGGTGTGGCGCTGGCGACGCCAGCTCGGCCGGCGCCACGTCGCGCTGCCGCTGTGGTTCGTGGCCGTTTCGGTGCTGACCACCATCCTCGCTCCGCATCCGGACCGCGCGCTGCTGCTCGGCCTGCCCGCGATGGCGGCGCTCGCGGCCTTCGCGCTGCCCACGTTGCAACGCAGCGTCTCGGCGCTGATCGACTGGTTCACGCTGCTGTTCTTCAGCGGCTGCGCCATCGTGATCTGGGTGATCTGGGTCTCGCTGCAGACCGGCGTGCCGGCCAAGCCGGCGCAGAACGTCGCCCGGCTGGCGCCCGGCTTCGAGCCCAGCTTCGGCTGGGTGGCCTTCGTCGTCGCCCTGCTCGCCACCCTGGCCTGGATGTGGCTCGTGCGCTGGCGCACCAGCCGCAGCCGCGAGGCCATCTGGAAGAGCCTGGTCCTGCCGGCCGGCGGCACCTCGCTCGCCTGGCTGCTCGTGATGACGCTGTGGCTGCCGGTGCTGGACTACGGCCGCAGCTACAAGCCCGTGGTGGAAGGCATCACGGCCCACATCGACCGCCCCGGCTGCGTCGAGGTGATCGGCCTGACGCGCCCGCAGATCGCCGCGCTGCGCTTCCACGGCCAGCTGGAGCTGCGCAACGCGCGCTCGCCCAGCGCCTGTCCCTGGCTCGTCGCCTCGCAGGACCTGCAGGAGCTGCTGCCCATGGCCGTGGACATCAAGCAGTGGAAGCTGGTGACGACCGTGCCGCGCCCGACGGACCAGCGGGAGAACCTGCTGCTGTATCGCAAGCGGTGAGCGAACGCGGGATCATCGCCCGCCATGCGGGCACGGTGCTGGCCGGGCAGCTGGCGACCATGGCGTTCGGGGTCACCGACACCATTGTGGCCGGCCGCTACTCGCAGCAGGCGCTGGCGGCGCTGTCGGTGGGTTCGGCCGTCTACATCACCGTCTTCGTCGCGCTCATGGGCGTGCTGCAGGCGCTGCTGCCGATCTGGGCGGAGCTGCACGGCTCCGGCCGGCACGCGGACGTCGGGCGCTCGGTGCGCCAGGCGCTGTACCTCGCGCTGCTGGCCTCGGTGGCGGGCGTGTTCGGCCTGCTGTTCCCCAATGCGCTGCTGCAGGGCACCGAGGTGCCGCCGCAGCTCCAGGACGACGTCCGGCAGTACCTCGCGGTGCTGGCGCTCGCGCTGCCTCCAGCGCTGTTGTTCCGCATGTACAGCACCCTCAACCAGAGCCTGGGCAAGCCGCAGCTGGTGACCTGGCTGCAGCTCGGCTCGCTGGTGCTGAAGGTGCCGCTGACGATCTGGTTCGCCTTCGGCGGCGCCGGCGTACCCGCCATGGGTGCCGTGGGCTGCGCCTGGGCCACGGTGGTCGTGAGCTACCTGTTCCTGGGCATCGCCACCTGGCTGCTGCGCACCGACGCGCTGTACCGGCCCTATGCGGTGTGGCGGCGCCTGGAAGCGCCGCACTGGCCCACCATCGCGCAGTTCGCGCGCCTGGGCGTGCCCGCGGGGCTGGCGATCATGGTGGAGGTCACGTCCTTCACGCTGATGGCGCTGTTCATCGCGCGCCAGGGCACGCTGCCCGCGGCGGCGCACCAGATCGCCTCCAACCTCGCCGCGGTGATGTACATGATGCCGCTGTCGATCTCCATCGCCACCAGCGCGCGCGTGAGCTTCTGGCTGGGCGCGGGCGACCCGAAGAAGGCGCGCGCGGCGATCCGCACCGGCTTCCGCATGGGACTGTCGCTCGCCGTGGTGCTGGCGGGCGCGGTGCTGCTGGCCCGCGACGGCCTCGCTTCGCTTTACTCGGGCGACCGGCAGGTGGTCGCGCTGGCGGCCGGCCTGCTCGCGCTGGTGGCCGCGTACCACGTCGGCGACGCGATGCAGGTGCTGTGCGTGTTCGTGCTGCGCTCCTACCGCGTGGCGGTGGCGCCGCTGGTGGCCTACTGCGTGCTGCTGTGGGGCGTGGGCGTGATGGGCGGCTACCAGCTCGCCTACGAGGGCTTCGCCGGCCGCGCCCCGCTGGAGAACCCGCATGCCTTCTGGATCGCCAGCAGCACGGCGCTGGGCCTGCTCGCCTTCATCCTGCCGCTGATCCTGTGGCGGGCGGTGCGGCGCTTCCGTCCGCTGCCGCCGCCCGGACACGCGCAGCCGGCAGCAGGATCGTGAAGGTGGAGCCCGCGCCCGGCGTGCTCGCGATGCGCAGCTCGCCGCCGTGGCGCTGCGCGACGTGCTTGACGATGGCCAGGCCCAGGCCCGTGCCGCCGGTCTCGCGCGAGCGGCTGCGGTCCACGCGGTAGAAGCGCTCGCTCAGGCGCGGCAGGTGCTCGGGCGGGATGCCCGGCCCGGTGTCGCGCACCGCGAAGGCGAGCCGCCCATCGGCCTCCCGCGCCGCGGACACGTGCACGGAACCGCCTGCAGGCGTGTAGCGCACGGCGTTGCTCACCAGGTTGGAGAAGGCGCTCTGCAACTCGGCGGCGACACCATCGACCGCGAGGTCCGGCGGCGGGGCGAATTCCAGTTGCAGGGACTTGCCACCCGCGAGCATCAGCGCCCTCGCCTCTTCCTCGCACTGCGCGAGGAAGCCCGCCATGGGCGACCAGTCGCCCGCACCCGGGCGCGGACTGCCTTCCAGCCGCGACAGCGTGAGCAGGTCGCTCACCAGCGTCTGCATGCGCTGGGTCTGCTGTCCCATCATCTGCAGGTAGCGCGATCGCTCCTCCCGGGTCAGGTCGAGCGTCTGCATGGTCTCGACGAAGCCGGAGAGCACCGTCAGCGGCGTGCGGATCTCGTGCGAGACGTTGGCGACGAAGTCGCGCCGCATCAGCTCGGCCTGCTCCACCGCCGTCACGTCGCGCGACAGCATCAGCAGCCGGCCTTCCCCGTACGGATGCAGGCGCAGCGACAGCGTGCGCGGGCGCGAAGGCGTGCTGCCCGGCGCCGGGATCACGAGGTCGCCCGCGGCGGCGTCGCCTGACGCGTGGTAGGCGCTGAAAGCCGGGTCGCGCAGCAGGTGCACGATGTGCTGCTGCAGGTCGCGCGCGGGATCGAAGCCGAAATGCGCCGCCGCGGTTTCGTTGAGCCACTCGATGCGGCCCTGCGGATCCAGCAGCACCACGCCGTTGGGCGAGGCACGGATCGCGGCGAGGAAATCCTCCAGGCTGTCCTGCGCTTCCTTCAGCCGCTGCTCGCGCTGCGTGGCCGCGCGCCGCATGCGGTCCACCGCCTCGCCCCACAGGCCGCCCAGGCGGGGCG
>JAEZEB010000021.1 GCA_023438115.1 Pseudomonadota bacterium
CCGGTGCCCACCGCCAGGAGTGGGCGCCGCGACGGGGCATGGCCCACCGCAGCCCAAAAACCTAACTCAACTCCCGATGCCGCTTCAGCGTCGTCCACCGCGCCCCGAACTCCGCCGCCAGCTTCTCCACCAGGTACACGGAACGGTGCTGCCCGCCCGTGCAGCCGATGGCTACGGTGACGTAGCTGCGGTGGTTGCGCGCGAGGGCTTCCAGCCAGTGGTCCAGGAAGGCGCAGATGTCGCCGTACATGTCCTGCACCTCCTCGATCTTCTCGAGGTAGTCCACCACCGGCGCGTCCAGGCCGGTGAGTTCGCGCAGCTCGGGCTCGTAGTGCGGGTTGGGCAGCATGCGCACGTCGAACACGTAGTCGGCGTCCAGCGGGATGCCGCGCTTGTAGGAGAAAGAGGCGAACACCAGCGTGAGCTGCGCCAGCGGCGCGGACAGCAGGCTCTTCACGTAGTCCTGCAGCTGCGCGGCGCGCAGCACGCTGCTGTCGATCACGTGGGCGTGCTCGCGCAGCTCGGAAAGCAGCTCGCGCTCCAGCTCGATCGCCTCCACGAGCGCGCGTTGCTGGTCGGTGCCGGCGTCCGCCGCCTTGGACAGCGGATGGCGGCGGCGCGTTTCGGAGAAGCGACGCACCAGCGTCTCGGTGGAGGCATCCAGGAACAGCGGCCGCACTGCGACGCCGCGCTGCATCAGCTCGCGCAGTTGCCCGGGCACTTGCGGCAGCGAGGTGGCCGTGCGCACGTCCATGGCCACCGCCACGCGGCGCCGCGCGTCGATCTGCTGCAGGCCCACGAAGGACAGCAGCAGCTCCGGCGGCAGGTTGTCCACGCAGAAGTAGCCGGCGTCTTCCAGCGCGCGCAAGGCCACGGACTTGCCGCTGCCCGACATGCCGGTGATGAGGACGAGTTCGAGTGCCATGGCGACAGTCCTCAGCTGCGCGCGGCCGCCGCCGCGTCGCCCAGCATTTCCTTCGCGTGGGCCAGCGTGGTGCCGGACAGGCGTTCGCCGCCCAGCATGCGGGCGACCTCGGCCACCCGCTTCTCGCCTTCCACCGGCGCGACCCTGCTGGACACGCCGTCGTCCAGGCTCTGCTTGGCCACGACGAGGTGGTGATCCGCGCAGGCCGCCACCTGCGGCAGGTGGGTGACGGCCAGCACCTGCCGGTCGCGTCCGAGCTGCTTCATCAGGCGCCCCACGGTTTCCGCCACCGCGCCGCCCACACCCGAATCGACCTCGTCGAAGATCAGCGTCTGCGCGGTGCCCAGGCGGCTGGTGGTCACGGCGATCGCCAGGGCGATGCGCGAGAGCTCGCCACCCGAGGCTACCTTGCCCACGGGCCGCGGCGTGCTGCCCGCGTGGCCGGCGACGAGGAAAGCGACTTCCTCGAGCCCGAAGGCGGAGGGCGCTTCCAGTTTTTCCAGCGCCACCTCGAAGCGGCCGCCCTGCATGCCCAGGCCCTGCATCGCCGCCGTGACGGCCTTGGCGAGCTGCGGCGCCGCCTTGGCGCGCGCCTTGGCCAGCGAGCGTGCCTCGGCCAGGAAAGCCTCGTGTTCCTTCTTCTCCGTCGCTTCCAGCGCGGCGAGGTCGGCGGCGGCATCGAGTTTCTTCAGCTCCTCTTTCCAGCCCGCGAGCAGCGCCGGAAGTTCCGCGGGCGGGCGCTTGTAGCGGCGCGCGAGCGACAGCCACAGCGACATGCGTTCGTCAAGTTCGGCGAGGCGTTGCGGATCGAGGTCGGTCTTGCGCAGGTAGGCCTGCAGAGAATGGGTCGCGTCCTCGATCTGCGCGAGGCTGGAGGCGAGCACCTCCGCCACTTCGCGGAACTGGGGCTCCAGGTGTTCCTGGTCGCGCAGCGTGTCCAGCGCTTGCGCGAGCGCGCGGCGGGCGCCGCCTTCGTCGCCATCGAGCAGTTCCTGCGCGCCCTGCGCGGCATCGAGCAGGGCCTGTGCGTGCGACAGCCGCGTGTGGCCGGCATTGAGCTCGTCCCACTCGTCGGCGCCGGGCGCAAGCTTGTCCACTTCGCCGATCTGCCAAGACAGGCGCTCGCGCTCGCGCTGCAGCGAATCCTGCGCGGTGCGGGCTTCCTGCAAGGCCTTCTGCGCGGCGCGCCAGCCGGCCCACAGCTGCTGCAGGCGCGCGGTGTCCAGGCCGGCGTAGCCATCGAGCAGGGCGCGCACCGAGGCGGGACGCGTGAGGCTTTGCCAGGCGTGCTGGCCGTGGATGTCGACCAGCTGTTCGCCCACTTCGCGCAGCTGCGTGGCCGTGGCGGTGCTGCCGTTGATCCAGGCGCGGCTGCGGCCCTGGGCGTCGATGGCGCGGCGCAGCAGCAGCGTTTCCCCGGCTTCGAAGCCGGATTCTTCCAGCCAGGGCGCGAGGGCGGGCGGCAAATCGAATTCGGCGCTGATCTCCGTGCGGGCGGCGCCTTCGCGGATCACGCCGGCGTCGCCCCGCGCGCCCAGCGCGAGCTGCAGCGCGTCGACCAGGATGGACTTGCCCGCGCCGGTTTCGCCGGTCAGCACGGAAAAGCCGTCGGCAAGCTCCAGGTCGAGCTCGCGGACGATCACGAAATCGCGCAGCGCTATGCGTTTGAGGCTCATGGCGTCAGGCCGCCCCTTCGTTCCAGTGCAGCTTCTTGCGCAGGGTGTCGAAGTAGGTCCATCCCCGGGGGTGCAGGAATCGTACCTTGTGCTCCGAGCGCCGCACGGTGACGCGGTCCCCATGCAACAGGGAAGCCAGCGACTGCATGTCGAAATTGGCACTGGCATCGCGCCCGGCCACCACCTCGATGGCGATCTCCACGTCGTCCGGCAGCACGATGGGCCGGTTGGAAAGCGTGTGCGGCGCGATGGGCACCAGCACCCAGCCCGGAATGGAGGGGTGCAGCAGCGGGCCGCCCGCGGACAGCGCGTAGGCGCTGGAACCCGTGGGCGAAGCGACGATCAAACCGTCCGCCCGCTGGTTGGAGACGAAATGGCCGTCCACTTCCACCCGCAGTTCCACCATGCCCGAGGTGGCGCCGCGGTTCACCACCACGTCGTTCATCGCCAGGGCGTCGAAGACGATCCGGCCGTCGCGCACCACCTGCGCGTGCATCAGCGAGCGCACGTCCGCGTCGTACTCGCCCGCCAGCATGGGCGGCAGCACGGTGCGATACTGGTCCAGCGGAATGTCGGTGATGAAGCCCAGGCGGCCCTGGTTCACGCCGATCAGGGGCACGCCGTGGCAGGCGAGCTGCCGGCCTATGCCCAGCATCGTGCCGTCGCCGCCCACCACCAGGCCCAGGTCGCATTGCGTACCCATGGCCGCGACATCGGCGGTGGGGTAGCCCGAAAGTCCTGCGTTGGCGGCGGTGTCGCGTTCCACCACCACCTGGCAGCCCTGGGATGCGAGAAATTGCGCGATCTCCTCCAGCGCGGCGCGCGTGGCGGCCGCCATCGCGGGTGCGGTGGCGGTGTGGTACTTGCCGAAGAGGCCCACGTGCCGGAAGATCGAATCCATCATCAAATTACATCATTAAAATTGACCAGCAGGCCCCGTCCCCTCCCATGAAGCTCGACGACCGCGCCAAGCTGTTGCTCAAAGCCCTGATCGAGCGCTACATCGCCGAGGGGCAGCCCGTGGGCTCGCGCACCCTGTCGCGCGCCTCGGGCCTCGAACTGTCCCCCGCCACCATCCGCAACGTCATGTCGGACCTGGAGGAGCTGGGGCTGGTGGCCAGCCCCCATACCTCTGCAGGCCGCGTGCCCACGGCGCGCGGCTACCGCCTGTTCGTGGACACCATGCTCACGGTGCGCCGCGAGGAATTCGCGGCCCCCGTTTCGCTGCCCAACGACCAGCCGCAGCGCGTGATCGCGCACGCGGCGCAGATGCTCTCGAACATGTCGCAGTTCGTGGGCGTGGTGGTGGCGCCGCGGCGCAGCTCGGTCTTCCGCCACATCGAGTTCCTCCGCCTGTCGGAACGCCGCTTCCTGGTGATCATCGTCTCGCCCGACGGCGACGTGCAGAACCGCGTGGTGCACACGCCCGCGGACTACACCCAGTCGCAGCTGGCCGAGGCCGCCAACTACCTGAACGCCAACTACGCGGGCCTGACCATCGAGGAGGTGCGCGAGCGCCTGAAGGGCGAGGTGGAGCAGCTGCGCGGCGAGATCGTCACGCTGATGCAGACGGCGGTGGAGGCCAGCTCCGAGGCCATGCAGCAGGACCAGGAGGAGGTGGTCATCTCCGGCGAGCGCAACCTGCTCTCGGTGAGCGATTTCGCCAGCGACATGACCAACCTGCGCCATGCCTTCGAGCTCTTCGAGCAGAAGACGCAGCTGATGCGCCTGCTGGACGTCTCCAGCCAGGCCGAGGGCGTGCGCATCTTCATCGGCGGCGAAAGCCAGATCGTGCCCTTCGAGGAGCTGTCGGTGGTGAGCGCGCCCTACGAGGTGGACGGCCAGGTGGTCGGTACCCTCGGCGTGATCGGCCCGACGCGCATGGCCTACGACCGCATGATCCAGATCGTGGACATCACGTCGCGGCTGGTGACGAATGCGTTGAGCCACAAGCCGTAGTCGCCGCACCGGCCTTGTCATCCCGGGCTCGACCCGGGATCCACGCGGCGCCCGCCAGGCCCTCGCCCCACGCACCCCTACAATCCCCGCAGGCGGGCCGTTAGCTCAGTTGGTTAGAGCAGGGGACTCATAATCCCTTGGTCGCTGGTTCAAGTCCAGCACGGCCTACCAGCAGCGAGCACTCCCATAATCCGGCCGATGGAGCGCCACGCCCCTTTCTGGTCGCGCTGGAAAGATCTTCTCCTGCGCGAACTGCGGGACCTCGTCGCCGTCCGTCGCAGCGACCGGCCCTGGGAGATGCCCATGGCCGCGGCCTTGTGCAGCGGTCTTCCGATCTTCATCGCCGCCTGGTACGGCAATCTCGCGCTCGGGCTGGCCGCCACGCTGGGCGGCCAGGTGTTCCTGTACCTGCCGGCCACGCGGCTGTCGCATCGCATGGCCTGGCTCATGGCCTGCGCGTTCGGCATGGCCGGCAGCTATGCACTGGGCATCCTGACCCACGTCTTTCCGCCGCTGGCGCTGCCCGTGCTGGTGCTGATCACGATCGTCGTTACGATGATCTGCCGCTTCTACGGCGTGCCGCCGCCGGGCAGCCTCTTCTTCGTGATGGCCGCGGCGATCGCGGCGTACACGCCCGCGGGCGATGAGGCGCTGGTGCGCGTGGGTGCGCTCACGATGGGATGCCTGCTGGCCGTGGCAATCGCCTTCGTCTACAGCCTCTACATCGTCGGCCGCCGCGGGGTGCCGCAGCCGCCGCCGGTGCATCAGCCGGACTTCGACTATGTGGTGCTCGACTCCGTCGTCATCGGCGGCTTCGTGGGCCTGTCACTGCTGATCGCGCACGCGCTGCAGGTGGAGCGGCCTTACTGGGTGCCCGTGACCTGCCTGGCCATCCTGCAGGGCGTTTCGATCCGGGCGGTCTGGCTGCGGCAGTTGCACCGGATCGCCGGCACCGCCGTGGGCCTGCTGGTGTTCGTGGCCATCGCGAAGTGGCCGCTCAATGCCTGGGGCGTCGCGGCCGTCCTCACCATGCTGACTTTCGTGATCGAGACGCTCGTGGTGCGCCACTACGGGTTGGCGACGGTGTTCATCACGCCGCTGACCATCCTGCTTGCCGAAGCGGCGCACACGCCGATGCTGACGGATGCGCAGTCGGTGATGCAGGCGCGGCTGGTGGATACGGTGATCGGCGCGGTGGTGGGCCTGGTCGGCGGCGCATGCCTGCACCTGCCGCGTTTCCGGGCGGCAGTGCGCGCGGGCCTGCGCAGGGTTCTGCCGGTGAACGATGCGTGAGCGCGCTCCGCGCGGTCAGTTGTGCTCGCGCGGGCGGTCGGCCTTGGGCTTGTCTTCGCCGGTGAGCCGCATGTGCTCTTCCAGCAGGTGCTGGTAGGCGCAACGGCTCTCGGGTTCGTAGGGCAGGCGGGCCACGGCCTGCATCAGCTGGTGTTCCAGCCGGCGGCGCGTGAAGCTGGCGCGCAGGCTCTCGGTGAACTGGGCAATGGTTGCCATCAGGCGCTGGTCCTCACGGGCGCATTATTGACGAGCACGAAGCCCATCCTGCTGCATATAGGGCCCGCCCGATAAGCGGTCGACGGCATCTTGGCGCCTTCTTGCATCGCTCTCCTCTCGGCTTCGCCGGGCCGAAAGCATTGCGGCTGAGGCAGGAATGCGATGTAGGACAAGGTCGACTCGTTTGTCGGGCAGAGTGTGGATCACGCCGGCGGGGCCGTGGTTCCGAAGGCTGGTGTAATCCGTGCATGCCATCCCCCGACGCCCTCACGCCCGAGCTGCTGGCGCACCTGCGCAGCTGGGAAGGGCGCACCGAGACGCTGCACGACGAGATCACGGCGGCGCCGGTGCGCAACCTGTCAGCGACGCTGGACCGCGACGATCCGCCGCCCGCCGCGGGCACCGAACTGCCGCCCTTGTGGCACTGGCTGTTTTTCCTGCCCAGCCAGCGGCAGAGCGAGCTGGGGCCCGACGGACATCCGAGGCGTGGCGGCTTCCTGCCTCCCGTGCCGCTGCCGCGCCGCATGTGGGCCGGCGGGCGCCTGCAGTGGCATGCGCCGCTGCGCGTGGGGGAAAGCATCGAGCGCCAATCCCGCATCGTGTCCGTCACGCACAAGCCGGGGCGCAGCGGCGACCTCGTGTTCGTGCTCGTGCACCACGAGGTGCGCAACGCCCAGGGCCTGGCGCTGACCGAGGAGCACGACATCGTCTATCGCGCCGCTGCGAAGCCCGATGATCCCGTGCCGCCTCCGCAGGCCGCGCCGGGCGATGCAAGCTGGTCGCGCGAGATCGTGCCCGGCGACGTGCTGCTGTTCCGCTATTCCGCGCTCACCTTCAACGGCCACCGCATCCACTACGACCGCAAGTACGTCACGGAGGCCGAGGGCTATCCCGGCCTCGTCGTGCACGGCCCCCTGATCGCGACGCTGCTGGTGGACCTCGCGCGGCGCGAGCGTCCCGATGCGCGCCTCGCGCGCTTCTCGTTCAAGGCCGTGCGGCCCACCTTCGACCTGCATCCTTTCCGCGTGTGCGGCAGTCCGTCCGCGGATGGGAGCGGTGCGCGCCTCTGGGCGCAGGACCATGAAGGTTGGCTCACCATGCAGGCCGAAGCCACTTTCCGCTGATCCCATGAAGACCCGCATACCCACACCCGACACCTACCAGGAGATGCGCGAGGCCTTGCGCGACCTGTGCGGCCGCTTCGATTCCGCCTACTGGCAGAAGGTCGACACGGAGCGCGGCTATCCCGAGGCCTTCGTGGACGCGCTCACCGAGGCGGGCTGGCTCGCCGCGATGATCCCCGCGGAATACGGCGGCTCGGGCCTCGGCCTCGCGGAAGCGTCCGTGGTGATGGAGGAGATCAACCTCTCCGGCGGCAACGCGGGCTCCTGCCACGGCCAGATGTACAACATGGGCACGCTGCTGCGCCACGGCTCGCCCGCGCAGAAGCAGCAGTACCTGCCGGGCATCGCCAGCGGCAAGCTGCGCCTGCAGTCGATGGCGGTGACGGAGCCCACCACGGGCACCGACACGACGCAGCTCAAGACCACTGCGGTGCGCAAGGGCGACCGCTACGTCGTCAACGGGCAGAAGGTGTGGATCTCGCGCATCCAGCACTCGGACCTGATGATCCTGCTCGCGCGCACGACGCCGCTGCCGCAGGTCAAGCGCAAGAGCGAGGGCATGAGCATCTTCATCGTGGACCTGCACCAGGCGCTGGACCGCGGCGTGACCGTGCGGCCCATCCCGAACATGGTGAACCATGAAACCAACGAGGTGTTCTTCGACAACCTGGAGATCCCGGCCGAGAACCTGATCGGCAAGGAAGGGCAGGGCTTCCGCTACATCCTCGACGGCCTGAACGCCGAGCGCACGCTTATCGCCGCGGAGTGCATAGGCGACGCGTACTGGTTCGTCGAGCGTGCGCGCCGCTATGCGAGCGAGCGCGTGGTGTTCAACCGGCCCATCGGCCAGAACCAGGGCGTGGCCTTTCCCATCGCCGACGCGTACATCGAGACCGAGGCGGCCAACCTCATGCGCTTCAAGGCCTGTTCGCTGTTCGACGCGGGACAGCCTTGCGGCGCGGAAGCCAACATGGCGAAGTACCTCGCGGCCAAGGCCTCGTGGGAAGCGGCCAACACCTGCCTGCAGACGCACGGCGGGTTCGGCTTCGCGCACGAGTACGACGTGGAGCGCAAATTCCGCGAGACGCGCCTGTACCAGGTCGCACCGATCTCCACGAACCTCATCTACTCCTACGTCGCCGAGCACCTGCTGGGCCTGCCCCGGAGCTTCTGAATGCCGCGCCCTCTCGACGGAATCACGGTCGTCTCGCTGGAACATGCGATCGCGGCGCCTTTCTGCACGCGGCAGCTGGCGGACCTGGGCGCGCGCGTGATCAAGGTGGAGCGTCCCGGCAGTGGCGACTTCGCCCGCGCGTACGACGATCGCGCGCAGGGCCTGGCCTCGCACTTCGTGTGGGTCAACCGCTCCAAGGAAAGCCTCACGCTGGACCTGAAGCAGCCGCAGGCGCTGCAGGCGCTCAAGGACCTGCTCGCGCGCGCCGACGTTCTGGTGCAGAACCTCGCGCCCGGTGCGGCCGAACGCATGGGCCTCGGCTATGCGGCATTGCATGCGGAAAATCCGCGGCTGGTGGTGTGCGACATCTCGGGCTACGGCAACGATGGTCCCTACCGCGACAAGAAGGCCTACGACCTGCTGATCCAGAGCGAGGGCGGCTTCCTGTCCGTGACCGGCACGCCGGAGGAGCCCTGCAAGGCAGGCGTCTCCATCGCCGACATCGCGGCGGGCATGTACGCGTACACGGGCGTGCTGGCGGCGCTGCTGCAGCGGCAGAAGACGGGCGAGGGCTCCCACGTGGACGTGTCCATGCTGGAGGCGCTGGGCGAGTGGATGGGCTTTCCGATGTACTACGCCTACGAAGGCGCCGAGCCGCCGCCGCGCAGCGGCGCGTCACACGCGACGATCTATCCCTACGGCCCCTTCCCCGCCGGCGACGGCAAGACGGTGATGCTGGGCCTGCAGAACGAGCGCGAGTGGAAGGCGTTCTGCGACAAGGTGCTGTTGCAGCCGCAGCTGGCGGCCGATCCGCGCTTCGCCGGCAGCGCCCAGCGCAATGCGAACCGCGAGGCACTGCGCGCCCTGATCGTCGAGGCCTTCGCGGCGCTGGACGCCGAGCAGGTGATCGCGCGCCTGGACGAGGCGCAGATCGCCAATGCGCACGTCAATGGCGTGGCCGACCTGTGGCAGCACCCGCAGTTGCGCGCCCGCGGCCGGGTGGCCAGCGTCGACTCGCCGGTCGGGGCGCTGGCGGCACTGCTCCCGCCGGGCTTGCACAGCGCCTTCGACTACCGCATGGACCCGATCCCGGCCGTGGGCCAGCACACGGAGGCCATCCTGCGGGAGCTGGGCCGCGATTCCGGCGCTGTGGCGGCCCTCCGGCAGGCCGGGGCGATCTGAGGCGGCCGGGCGGGGGACAGCCGGCGGTCAGGAACCGGGCCGGAAGGCGTCCGAAAGTGCTGCTATACTTGCGAGCTTCGCGGCTGTAGCTCAGTTGGATAGAGTACTTGGCTACGAACCAAGGGGTCGTGGGTTCGAATCCTGCCAGCCGCGCCAGAATTTCGGTTCTAGAGAACAGCCTGGAAGCTTCCGCTTCCAGGCTGTTTTTCTTTGAGCCGGCCGGTCCCGACGGCACGCGTCGTCGGCGGCCTCCTACTCTCCGGCCTGACGCAGCGGCAGCCCGCGGCGCATGCGTTGCGGGAAGATGCCGGGTCCTGTCCTCGAGGTGCTGCCGCATGCACCGGGCGGACCCCGAACCATGCCAAGCTTTCCCAGGCGTCTTCCCATCGGTGCCGAATTCCGCCGCGGCGAAGGCACGCACTTCCGCGTGTGGGCGCCGGCGGTGCGTCAGGTCGAGGTGGTCTTCGAGGGGGAGGGGCCACCAGCCACCTTGCCGCTGAGGCAGGAAGAGGACGGCTACTTCAACGGGCTGGCCGCGCAAGCCACGCCTGGCGCCCGCTATCGCTTCCGGCTCGACGGCGGCGACGCCTTTCCGGATCCCGCGTCGCGCCGCCAGCCCGAGGGCCCGCACGGGCCGTCCGAGGTCGTGGATCCGGATGTCTTCACCTGGACCGACAGCAACTGGCAGGGCGTGGCACCGCACGGCCAGGTGATCTACGAGATGCACGTCGGCACCTTCACGCCCGAAGGCACCTACGCCGCCGCGCAGCAGCACCTGCCCTACCTGCGCGACCTGGGCGTGACGGTGCTGGAACTGATGCCGGTGAACGAGTTCAACGGCCCGTTCGGCTGGGGCTACGACGGCGTCAACCTCTTCGCGCCCACGCGCCTGTACGGCACGCCCGACGAGCTGCGCGCCTTCGTGGATCGCGCGCATGCCGTGGGCCTGGGCGTGATCCTCGACGTGGTCTACAACCACTTCGGGCCCAGCGGCAACTACCTGTCGCACTTCTCGCCGCACTACGCCAGCAGCCGCTACGAGAACGAATGGGGCGACGCGATCAACTTCGACGGCGAGCACAGCCGCCCGGTGCGCGAATTCTTCGCCTGCAACGCCGCCTACTGGATCTCGGAGTTCCACTTCGACGGCCTGCGGCTGGACGCCACGCAGTGCCTTTTCGACGCGAGCGAGCGCCACATCGTCGCGGAGATCGCCGAACGCGCGCGGGCCGCGGCGGGGCGGCGCCGCATCTACATCACGGGCGAGAGCGAGCCGCAGCACGCGGAGCTCGCGCGACCGGCGGAGCAGGGCGGCATGGGGCTCGACTCGCTCTGGAACGACGACTTCCACCACAGTGCGATGGTCGCCGCTGCCGGCGCCTGCGAGGCCTACTACACCGAAACGCGGGGCACGCCGCAGGAACTGGTGTCGGCGCTGAAGTGGGGCTTCCTCTACCAGGGGCAGTTCTATGCCTGGCAGAAGAAGCGCCGCGGCCATCCCGCGCTGGACCTGCCGGCGCATGCCTTCGTCAGCTACCTGCAGAACCACGACCAGGTGGCCAACAGCGCGCGCGGACAGCGCCTGCACCAGCTTGCCTCGCCGGGCCGCACGCGTGCACTCACCGCGCTCCTGCTGCTGGCGCCATCCACGCCCATGCTCTTCCAGGGCCAGGAGTTCGCCGCGAGCGCGCCCTTCCTCTATTTCGCGCGGCACGAGGAAGAGCTCGATGCCATGGTGCGCAAGGGAAGGCACGAATTCCTCGCGCAGTTCCCCAACATCGCCAGCGCGGATGGTGGCAAGCTGCTCGCATCACCCGCCGACGAAGAGACCTTCCGCCTATGCAAGCTGGACCACGCGGAACGCGAGCGCAACGCGCACGTGCTGGCGCTGCATCGCGAACTGCTGCGCCTGCGGCGCGAGGACCCGGTGTTCTCGCGCCAGGACGCCACGCGCATGCACGGCGCCGTGCTGGGGCCGGAAGCCTTCCTGCTGCGCTTCTTCGGCGAGGGCGGCGACGACCGCCTGGTGGTGGTGAACCTCGGCCCCACGCTGCCGCTGCTGCCCATGCCCGAGCCCTTGCTCGCGCCGCCGGCGGGCTGCCGCTGGAAGCTGCTGTGGCACAGCGAGGAGACGCGCCACGGCGGCAACGGCATGGCCGAACCCGATGGCGAGCACAGCTGGCGCCTGCCCGCGCACGCGCTGGCGGCGCTGCGCCCCGAACCCGTGGAGGAAGAAGACGATGGCTGAAGCCATCCTGAACAGGATGCCCTGGGCGCCGGGCAACGAGAACCCGGAACGCCTGCTGACGCGCGAATGGCTGGTGACCAACGGGCTGGGAGGCTATGCCTCCGGTTCCATCGCCGGCGTCGCCACCCGCCGCTACCACGGCCTGCTGATCGCCGCGCTGCCCACGCCGATCGGGCGCACCGTCATGCTCAGCCACCTCGGCGAGTGGGTGCGCCTGCCGGACCGCCGCACCATCCGCCTGGCCGGCGAGGAGCGGCCGGACCAGCCCTTCGAACTGCCCGAGATCCTCACCGAGTTCCGGCTCGAGATGGGCCTGCCCGTGTGGACCTACCACGTGGGCGAGGCACGCATCGAGAAGCGCATCCTGCTGCCCTACGGCCAGAACACGGTGCACGTGAACTACCGCATGAGCGGCAGCGGCCCGGGCGTGCGCCTGGTGCTGCGCCCGCGCCTGCACTTCCGCGGCCACGAACAGGCGGTGGACGAGGGCTACGACGAGACTTGCCGCCTGCACGTGATCGGGCCGCGCTTCGAGGTGCACTCGGACGGCCAGGCCCACCTGCCGCCGCTGCGGCTGGCGCTCCTGGGACGCGAGGCGCAGCTGGTGCTGGAAGGCGGCAACTACGAGGACTACTTCTACCGCGTGGAGGCTGCGCGCGGCTATCCATCGCGCGGGCGCGTGTGGACGCCGGGGCGCTTTCGCGTGGAGCTCGCCCCGGGCGAGGAGTGCACGCTGGTCGCGTCCACCGAGAGCTGGGACACGATCCAGGCGCTCTCGCCCCAGCAGGCGCGGGCCGCGGAGCACGCGCGGCGCGAGCGGCTGGTGGAGCAGGCGGACCCGGC
>JAEZEB010000056.1 GCA_023438115.1 Pseudomonadota bacterium
CCGGAGGGGGGAGGAGCCAGGCATACGGCCTGGACGTTCGGCGAGTTGCCCGAGCTGATGGAAGTGCGCCGCGGCGGCACCAGCCTCGTCGGCTTTCCGGCGCTGATCGACCAGGGCGACGCCGTGACCATCGAGGTCTTCGACGAACCCGAGGTGGCCGCGGCGAAGCATCGCGGCGGTCTGCGGCGCCTCTTCGCCCTGCAGCTGAAGGACGCGCTCAAGTACCTCGAGAAGAACATCCCGGACCAGCAGAAGATGGCCGTGGCCTACATGCCGCTGGGCACGCTGGAGGAACTGCGCGCGCAGGTGATCGAGGTGGCGCTGGACCGCGCCTTCCTGCTCGATCCGCTGCCCGCCGACGCCGCGGCCTTCCAGCGCCGGCTGGACGAGGGCCGCGGGCGCCTGACGCTGATCGCGAACGAGGTCGCGCGCCTGGCCGGCTCGATCCTCGTTGACTACGCCGCCGCCGCGCGCAAGATCAAGGACACGAAGATCCAGCCCGAAGCGACGGCGGATGCCACGCAGCAGCTGCAGCGGCTGGTGCCCAAGCGCTTCCTGGCCGCCACGCCGTGGCCGCGGCTGCAGCATTTCCCGCGCTACCTCAAGGCGATCGTGCTGCGGCTGGACAAGCTGCGCGCGGACCCGGCGCGCGATGCCGCGCGGCTGGCGGAGCTCAAGCCGCAGGAGCAGCGCTACTGGCGCCTGGTGGCCGAGCGCAAGGGCGCCGTCGACGAGCGCATGGAGGATTTCCGCTGGTTGCTGGAGGAGCTGCGGGTGAGCTTCTTCGCGCAGGAGCTGCGCACGCCGCAGCCGGTGAGCGTCAAGCGGCTGGACAAGACCTGGGCCCAGCTCCAGAGCTGATCCGCGTCAAGCCTCCCGGCTTGGGAAAGCCCGGTACCCGAACGCCCGCGGCCCCGGCTATCCTCGTTGCGCAGCCAGGGGGAAATCCGATGGATAGACGCAGCTTTCTGGAGACTTGCACGGCGAGCGCCGCCTGCGTGGGAGCCGCCGCGGGCTTCCCGGCCTGGGCGGCCGACGCGAAACCCAAGGCGTACCAGCGGGCGCTGCTTGTCGACGAGCGCGGCGAGCCCCTGCGCGCCTCGACGCTGCAGCCGCTGGCGAACTACGTTTTCCACTATCCCTTCGAGGCCACGCCGGTCTTCCTGCTCGACCTGGGCAAGACGGTGGCGCCGCACGCGCTGACGACGGAGACCCGCGATTCCTACCAGTGGCCGGGCGGCGTGGGGCGCAAGCGCAGCATCGTGGCGTTCTCCGCCATCTGCGCCCACCAGCTCGTGTATCCCACCCCCGACGTGAGCTTCATCAGCTTCCGCAAGACGCGCGCACAGCGGGGCGTGCAGGACGGCTTGATCCACTGCTGCGCCGAGCACAGCCAGTACGATCCGGCGCGCGGCGCCGAGGTGCTCTCCGGCCCCGCGAAGCAGCCGCTGTGCGCCGTGCTGCTGGCGCACGACGCGAAGGCGGACACGCTCAGCGCCTACGCCACGCTGGGCGGCGAGCTGTTCGACGCGTTCTTCCGGAAGTACGAGATGAAGCTGTCGCTGGACGTCGGCCCGCGGGCGAGGAACGCGGTGGCGGGGCAGACGGTGGTGCGGCCGCTGGAGAAGTTCTGCCGCAACCCGATCCAGTGCTAGGGGATGTCATTGCGGGCCGGACCCGCAATCCATGGATCCCGGGTCAAGCCCGGGATGACAAGATCAGAGTTTCGCCAGCCGCCCCAGCGCCGCCTGCAGCGTCTCGTCCTTCTTCGCGAAGCAGAAGCGCACGATGCCCTGGTCGTCGCCGTCGACGTACAGCGCCGACATCGGGATGGCCGCGACGCCGAACTCCACCGTCAGCCACTTGCAGAAGTCGGCTTCCTTCATGTCGCTCACGCCGGAGATGTCGGCGCACTGGAAGTAGGTGCCTTCGCAGGGCAGCAGCTTCAGCCGCGTGCCGGCCAGGCCTTCGCGGAACAGGTCGCGCTTGCGCTGGTAGAAGCCGGCCAGCTGCAGGTAGGGCTCGGGCGAGGCCATGTAGCTCGCCAGGCCGACCTGCATCGGCGTGTTCACCGTGAACACGTTGAACTGGTGCACCTTGCGGAATTCCGCCGTCAGCACCGCCGGAGCGGCGACGTAGCCGACCTTCCAGCCGGTGACATGGTAGGTCTTGCCGAAGCTCGAGACGATCAGCGAACGCGCCGCCAGGCCCGGGAAGCGCGCGGCGCTCTGGTGCAGCTGGCCGTCGTAGACCATGTGCTCGTACACCTCGTCGCTGATGACGAAGACGTCCGTGGGAGCCAGCAGGTCCTCGAGCTGCCGCATCTCGGCGGCGGTCCACACCGTGCCGCTGGGGTTGTGCGGCGAGTTGATGACGATCGCGCGGGTGCGCGGCGACAGCGCCGCGGCGATCCGGCCGAAGTCGGGGCGGAAGGTGCCGGGAGTGAGCGGTACGCGCACCACCTTGCCGCCCGCCAGCTCGATGTTGGGCACGTAGCTGTCGTAGCAAGGCTCCAGCACGATCACTTCGTCGCCCGGCTTCACGATGGCGAGGATGGACGTGATGATGGCCTGGGTGGCGCCGGCCGTGATCGTGATCTCGGAGGCCGGGTCGTACTTGCGGCCGTAGAGCGCCTCGATCTTGGCGGCCACGGCTTCGCGCAATGCCGGCATGCCCGTCATGGGCGGGTACTGGTTGAAGCCCTGGCGCATGGCCTGGTCGACCGCATCCACCAGCCGCGGATCGCAGTCGAAGTCAGGGAACCCTTGTCCGAGGTTCACCGCGCCTTTTTCGGCGGCCAGGGCCGACATCACCGTGAAGATCGTGAGGCCGACGTTGGGGAACTTGGTCTGCAGGGGCGGGGTGCGTTCGTTCATGATGGACGTTCAATTTCCGTGTCTTCCTCGGGGCCACCGCGGAACCGGCTTTGCCGGGCCGCGGGTGGCGCCCCCTCGAGGGGGAGGCGGCCGCAGGCCGCTTCGGGGGTGGTCACATGTCGTAGTCGCTGCCGTGGCCGGACATTGCTTTCGCGATGAGGTTGCGGTCGAGGCGATCGGACAGCAGTTCGGCGAAACGGTACACGAAGTTGCGCAGGTAGGCGCCGCGCTTGAAGGCGACCCGGGCGAGGTTGGTGCCCAGCAGCTGCCCCAGCGGCCGCACGGCCAGGTCCGTGTTGCTGCCGTCGTCGCGCACCGCCATCTCGGCGACGATGCCCACGCCGAGGCCCAGGCGCACGTAGGTCTTGATCACGTCCGAATCGATCGCCTCCAGGGCGATGCGCGGCTGCAGCTTCTTCTGCGCGAAGGCCGTGTCGATGCGCGTGCGGCCGGTGAACGAGGGGTGGTAGGTCACCAGCGGCTCCGCGGCGATGTCCTCCAGCGTGATGCGCTCCTTCTTCGCCAGGGCATGCTGCTGCGGCAGCACCAGCACGTGCTGCCATTCGTAGGCGGGCAGGGTGATCAGGTCCGGGTAGTCGGAGAGCGACTCGGTCGCCATCCCGATCTCGGCCACTTCCTCGATCAGCATGCGGGCGACCTGGTCCGGCGAGCCCTGGTGCAGGCTGACGCTGACCTTGGGATACTGCTCGCGTAGCTTGGCCACCGGGATCGGCAGCACGTAGCGCGCCTGGGTGTGGGTGGTGGCGATGGACAGCGTGCCGCTGTCCTGGGCGCTGAACTGCTCGCCGATGCGCTTGAGGTTGCCCACCTCTCGCATGATCAGCTCGATGCTCTTGAGGACGTGCTGCCCCGGCTCGGTGACGCGCTTGAGGCGCTTGCCGTGGCGGGCGAAGATTTCCACGCCGAGCTCTTCTTCCAGCTCGATGATCGCCTTGGACACCCCGGGCTGGGAGGTATGCAGCGACTTGGCCGCCTCGGTCAGGTTGAGGTTGCGCCGCACCGCTTCCTGGACGAAGCGAAACTGATGCAGGTTCATGCTGAATTTCTTCTAAGAAGGAAATTCATTATGCCCAGCTTCTTTATTCCAGCGCAATCTTTGCGATGAGATCCAGCACCCGGACGTCCTGGCCCACGGGCTGTTGGAGGACGAAGGTGACGGTGGGGTGTACCTGCTCCAGGGCCCGCACCAGGGCCGGCAGGTCCTCGCGGGCGTGGCGGCCGGTGCCCAGGAACATCGGGACGACCGTCACGCGGTCGGCGCCGGCGGCCACGAGGTCGGACGCCGCCGTGGGCAGGTCCGGTTCGTCCAGTTCCAGGTAGGCGCAGCGCACCGGCGTGTCCGGCTGCAGCGCCCGCAGCCGTGCCGCCACGGTCTCCATCGGCAGGCGCCACAGCGGGTCGCGCGAGCCGTGGCCGAACAGGACGATGGCCTTTCCCATGCTGCCGCTAGCGCCGCAGGACCAGCCAGCCGAAGGCCGCGAGCGACGCGACCATGTAGATCAATCCGGGCAGGCCCGAGGCCACCCAGGGCAGCCAGTTCTGCAGGTTGCCGATGTAGCCGAACACGTTGTTCAGGAGGAAGAAGCTGATGCCGATCAGCACCCCGCCGAACACGTAGCTGGTGATCCCCCCGGAGCGGAAATGCAGGTAGGCGAAGGGCAGCGCCAGCACCACCATCACCATGCAGGAAAGCGGGTAGAACACCTTGCGCCAGAACTCGATCTCGTAGCGCTGCGAGGTCTGCGCGTTCGCCTCCAGGTGCCGGATGTACTGGAAGAGGGCGATGGTGCTCATGCGATCGGGCTTGAGCAGCGCCACCGCCACCATCTCCTGCGAGATCTCCGTCGGCCAGCGCAGGGTCTTCATGCGCTCGTGCGCGACCCGGGCCGGCTCGGCGCCCCCCACGTGGAATTCGGTGCGCCGCACCCCCTCGAGCGTCCAGGCGCCCTCGCCGAAGCGCGCCTCGTCCGCCTGCGTGATCGACACCAGGAAGCCGCGCGAGTCGGCCTCGAAGATGCGCACGTTGCGCATCTGGCCGTCGGGCGTCAGCGTCCGGACGTTCACGTTGTACGAGAGATAGCGTTGCCGCTCCTTCAGCCAGGCGCCGGTGGTGCCGGTGGAGATGCCGCCGGACAGGCGCGCCTTCAGCAGCTGCGCCGTGCGGTCGCTGAGCGGCGCCAGGTAGTCGCCCGCGAAGAAGGTCAGGATGGTGAAGCCCAGGCCCAGCACCAGCAGCGAGCGCAGCGCCCGCCAGGGGCCCAGGCCGCTGGTGCGCAGGATCGTGTATTCCGAGCTCTGGGCGAAGCGCGCCATGACGAAGATCGTGCCGATCAGGACGGCGATGGGCAGCAGCTCGTACAGGTGGTTGGGCAGGCGCAGCGCGACGTAGATCAGCGCCTGCGTCATGCGGTACGGCTCCATGCTGCCGCGCCCGAGGTTCGGCAGTTCGTCCAGGAAGTCGAAGAAGAAGAACAGCGCGAGGAAGCCGAGGCTCACGAAGGCCACGGCCTGGATCACCTCGACGTAGATGAGCCGGCGGATGGTCCTCATGCGCGGCGCTCCCGCAGCCGCCGCAGCGCCGGGGCCAGGCCCCAGTTGTTGTGCTGCTTGGCCAGCCAGAGGAGCGTGAAGGCGAAGGTGCCCCCGTGCAGCAGCAGCAGGTAGGGCCAGAAACCGGCGATGCCTCGGCCGATCCAGCTCTGGCCCAGGTTCAGGAGGTTGAAGTACACGACGAAGGAAAAGAGGGCGAACACCAGGTTGCCGCTGCGGCCCACCCGCGGGTTGACGCTGGAGACCGTCACGCCCAGGAGCACGAAGTTGATGGCCGCGAGCGCCAGCCCGATGCGCCACCCGAGCTCGCCCAGGTTCGCGCGCGAGGGATTGCGCACCAGGTCCAGGGTGGAGCGCGCCTTCAGCGGCCCCTCGCTGCCGGGAAGCAGGCTCTCGTCGTTCACGCGCGTGCCGTGCAGCTCGAACTCGCTGATGCGCATGCCGTCGCCGTTGCGGGAGGTCTCCAGCCGCTGGCCGTTGGACAGCAGCAGGAACTGGTCCTCGCCGATCGTCTCGACGCGGCCGCTGCGCGCGGACGTGACGGTCTCGCGGTCGTTCTCCATCGTGGAGATGAAGATGTTGCGGCCCGACTTGTTGTCCGGCGTGTCCTTGTCCAGGAAGAACACGCGCCGGCCGCTGGCCGACTCCTGGAACTGGCCCGGTGCCACGCGCTCCAGGTCGCCGCGCCGGCCGTAGCGCTCCTTCAGCTCCTGCGTCTGCTGGTTGGCCCAGGGCCAGACCACCAGCGCCAGCAGCGCGATCACCATCAGCACGGGCCAGGCAAAGCCGAAGAGCGGCTTGACCAGCGCCGACAGGCCGCGGCCGGCCGAGAACCAGATCACCATCTCGCTGTCGCGGTACATGCGCGAGAGCGTTCCGACGATGGCGATGAACAGCGAGAGCGTGAGCACGGTCGGCAGGTAGCCCAGCACCGTGTAGCCCATGACCATGAGCACTTCTTCCGGGTTCACGCTGCCGCGGCTGGCGAGGCTGAGCGTGCGGATGAGGGTCATGGTCACGATGATGGTGACCAGGACGACGAGCGAAGCCCCGAAACTGCGGGCCAGCTCCTTGCGGCCGGTTGAATGGAATAACATCGGCGGCGGCAGGCGCAAGGGCGCCGGGAACAACAAGGGATTATGGACTTCGAACTCAAGACCCTCGACCCTGCAGGCGCGGCCGCCGAGAAATGCGACGTGCTCCTGGTCCTGGTGAAGGAAGGTTTCCAGGCCGGCAAGGACGCTGTCTCCCGCCTGGTCGGCGCGGCGCTCTCCGCCCGCGACCTCGAACCCAAGCCGGGCAAGATGCTGCAGGCCTACCGCAGCGAGGGCATCGCCGCCCCGCGCGTCATCCTGGCCGGCTGCGGCGACGGCTCCGGCAAGCGGGTGCAGTCCGCGGTGCAGGCC
>JAEZEB010000073.1 GCA_023438115.1 Pseudomonadota bacterium
GCGTCGCGATCCGCCTGGAGACCTTCATCGAGGAGTTCTCCAACATCCTGCAGCGCAACCTGGGCGCGCAGAGCGCCTCCGGCCACTGATGCCCGCCGTCGCGAGTCGCGGCCGCGGCCGCCGCACCCTGAACGAGATCAACATGGTCCCGTTCATCGACGTGATGCTGGTGCTGCTGATCATCTTCATGGTCACGGCGCCGCTGATCACGCCCAGCCTGATCGACCTGCCCACGGTGGGCAAGGCATCCAAGCAGCCGGACGAGATCGTGCAGGTGCTGGTGGGCAAGGACGAGAAGCTGGAACTGAAGAACGGCGACCGCACGCTGGCGATGACCCTGCAGAGCCTGGCTCCGGCGGTGCTCGAGGCGCAGAAGGGCAAGCCGCCCGGCAGCGTGGCCGTGGTGATCAGCGCGGACCGCAACGTGAAGTACGAAACCGTCGTGAAGGTCATGGACGCACTGCAGCGCAAGGGCGTGCAGCGCGTGGGCCTGTCCGTGCAGCTCGCGCCGCAGTAGGACGCCATGCACGCCGCCGCCGACCGCCCCGAGTTCGCGCCGCCGCCCCAGCCGGGGCTGGTGCGCGCCTTCGTGCTTGCGGTCGTCGCGCACCTGCTGCTGGTGCTGGCGCTCACGCACGGCCTGCAGTGGCAGCGCGAAAGCGAGAACGCGGTGGCGGAGGCCGAACTGTGGTCCACGCTGCCGCGCGAGGCCGCGCCGCGCGAACAGCCCGCACCGCCCCCCGCGCCCCCGCCGCCGGTGGAGAAGACCCCGCCCAAGCCCGACCCGCAGCTGCAGCGCGAAGCCGAGATCGCGCTGGAGCGCGAGAAGCAGCGCCGCGCGGAAGAAGAGGAAAAGCGCCGCCTCGCGGAGCTGGAGAAGAAGCGCGAGCAGGAGCGCCGCCGCCTGGAGGCCGAGAAGAAGCGCGAGGAGGAACTCGCGCGGCGCAAGGAAGAAGAGGCCCGCAAGGTCGCCGAGGCCAAGCGCAAGGAACAGGAGCGCAAGCAGCGCGAGGAACGCGAGGCCAAGCGCCGCGAGGAGCTGCGCAAGGAGCAGCTCGCGCGCATGCAGGCCATGGCCGGCACGGGCGCGCCCGACGCAACGGGCAATTCCACGCAATCCGCGGGCCCCTCGGCAAGCTGGGGCGCCAAGGTGCAGGCGAAGGTCCGCCCGAACATCGTCTTCACCGATGTCGCCAGCGGCAACCCCAAGGCCGACGTCGAAGTGCGCATGTCGCCCGACGGCACGATCGTCGGCAAGCGCCTCGTGCGCTCCAGCGGCAACAAGGCGTGGGACGAGGCCGTGCTGCGCGCGCTCGACCGCACCGGATCGCTTCCGCGCGACGTGGACGGCCGCGTTCCCTCCGTCGTCACGATCGGCTTCCGCCCCCACGATTGAGCGCCTCCCCTTACGGCGGCGTTGCTTTTCGGGTATCTGGCGGATCAAGCCGGAGGCTTGCGCCCTGATAAGAAGCAATCCTAACCCGTCCGGAGCGCCAGACCCATCGGCCCTTGATTGCTATGAAATCAAGAGCAAATTACAGGTCAAGCGCAACAAAGAGTAAGTTTTGACGGGACAGGCGTTTCCAGTCTTTTCGAATCGCGCGGCTTGTAGCGAAACTCCGCCCTAGCGCGGCCATTGCAGGCTGGGAGGCCGGGGCACGCGCAGGGAGAAGAAGACCATGAAGTGCCGCAAAGCGCTCGTCACGGGCGCCATCGCCCTGCTCTCGCTGTCCGGCGCATCGCTGGCCGCGAGTCCGTCCGCACCATCGCAGCCCGCCGCCATGCGCGTGCTGATCAACCCGGGGGACGCCAGCGAGCAATCGCGCTTCGCCGTCTACAGCGCCTGGCGCTCGGCGGTGGAGCATGCACTGCGCAAGGACGTTCCCGCCCTGCAGGTGGCGCTGTCCACCGACGCGACGGCCGATCTCGGCGCCACGCGTTCGGGCCTCCACGAAGTCATCGTCGGCCCCGCGCACGTGGTCGGCAGCGCCGTGCGCTACGGCTACAAGCCCGTCATCGGCATCGACAAGCCGGTGCAGGCCGTGCTGGTCGCGCCCAAGGACAGCGGCCTGAACAGCCTGGCCGACGCGCGCGGCAAGCACCTGGGCCTGCCGCTGCAGGACAGCGTGGTGACCTACCTGGTGCGCGGCGAGGTGAACGCCGCCAACACCACGATCAAGCGCCACTTCGCCTCCGTGTACGACACGCGCTACCAGGACGCGCTGCTGCCCTGCCTGAAGATCAAGCGCTGCGACGTGGTGGCCGTGGAGCGCGCGGTGTACGACCGCTGGGTGGCCGCCGGCGAGCCGGTGAAGGCGATCATGGAATCCAAGCCGGTGCCGGGCCTGAGCATCGCGATCAAGGACGGCGCCAAGCCCGGCCCGCAGGGCCTGCAGGCCGCGCTGTCCGAGTCGCCGGTCTTCACGCAGCTGCTGCGCGCGGAGTCGCTGCAGCCGGTGGCGCACAAGGGCGACGACTTCAGCTACGTCGCCACGCTCGGCTACTTCACGCCGCGCAGCCTGCCGGGGGCGACCGTGGTCGATGCGAAGACCGTCGCCGACATGATGCAAGCCGGCGCGACCTACGTCGACACGCGCACCGAGAAGGAATTCAGCGCCGGCCACGTGCCCGGCGCCATCCTGGTCCCTTACCAGGAAAAGAGCGCGAAGGACGCCGACTTCGACGCCAAGCTCGACCTGTTCGACACCACCAAGCTCGGTCCCAACAAGGACGCACCGCTGATCTTCGCCTGCAACGGCGCCGAGTGCTGGAAGAGCTTCAAGGCCTCCACCGCGGCGATCAAGGCCGGCTACCGCAAGGTGTTCTGGTTCCGCGGCGGCTTCCCCGAGTGGCGCAGCTCCGGCATGAAGCTCGACGCCGCCTCCGCCCAATAACCCACCCAGGAAGGAGAAAGAAGATGAAGTCCGACGCCCCCGATCTGCGCCGCCGCGGCCTGCTGGCCGGCAGCGCGAGCGCCCTCGCCGCCGCCGGCCTGCCGGCGTTCGCGCAAGGCCAGGCGAGCGCCGCCGCCGCGGCCAAGCCCCTGCCTGCCTATGCGGCGTGGAAGGACGCGGACGAATTCATCATCCACACCAGCAACACGCTGGAAGCCAAGCGCAGCGCCTTCGGCACCAGCGTGATCACGCCCACGGACCGCCTGTTCGTGCGCAACAACCTGCCGGTGCCGGACGTCGGCGAGCCGGACGCGTGGAGCGTCGCGGTGGAAGGCGTGCGCAACCCGCGAACGCTCACCGTCGCCGAGCTGAAGTCGCTGGGCATCGAGACGGTCGCCGCGGTGCTGCAGTGCTCGGGCAACGGGCGCGGCTACTTCCCCAGCAAGCCGAGCGGCACCAAGTGGCAGGTCGGCGCCGCCGGCTGCGTGATCTGGAGCGGCGTGCCGGTGCGACAACTCGCCGCGGCGCTGGGCGGCGTCGACGGCAGCGCGCGCTTCATCACGGGCACGGGCGGCGAGACGTTGCCCGCCGGCGTCGATCCCAAGAGCGTGATCGTCGAGCGCTCCGTGCCGATCAAGGCGATGGAGCACGCGCTGCTCGCCTGGGAAATGAACGGCGAGCCGGTGCCCACCGCGCACGGCGGCCCGCTGCGGCTGATCGTGCCGGGCTACAGCGGCGTCAACAACGTCAAGTACGTCAAGCGCCTAGCCTTCACGCAGAACGAGACCGACGCGCGCATCCAGGCCCAGGGCTACCGCATGACGCCGGTGGGCACCAAGGGCGATCCCTCCTTCCCGCCGGTGTGGGAGATGGACGTGAAGTCCTGGATCAACGGCCCGGGGTCCGACGGCGTGACCGTGAAGGCAGGCTGGGTGCAGATCCACGGCGTGGCCATGGGCGGCACGCGCAACCTGCGCCGCGTCGACGTGTCGGTGGACGGCGGCCAGACCTGGCGCGAGGCGCGCTTCGTGGGCCCCGACCTGGGCCCCTTCGCGTGGCGCCAGTTCGTGCTGCCGGTGCAGCTGCAGCCGGGCCAGTACCTGCTGGCCTCGCGCGCGCAGGACGTGCAGTTCAACTGGCAGGTCGAGACTTCGCCCGACAACGGCGGCGGCTACCTGAACAGCGGCTGGCGCGCCCACGCCCTTCCGCTCACCGTCGCCTGATGCCCGCCATGCGGCGCGGCGCCTGCGTGTTGTGGGCCGCGCTGGCTGCGGGAGCGGCCGCGCAGGCGGAGGAGGACGGGCGCAAGCTGTTCACCAGCGTCACGCCCGCCTGCTCGGTTTGCCACGCGTTGAAGGATGCGGGTGCCGAGGGCGTGATCGGGCCCTCGCTCGACGAACTCAAGCCGGACCACCAGCGCGTGGTGACGGCCTTGCGCACGGGCATCGGTCAGATGCCGGCGTTCACGCACCTCACCGAGGCGCAGATCCAGGCGCTGGCGAAGTACGTGTCGGAGGCGACGAAGTAGGTTTTCGCGGGTGTGGTGGGGGGCCGGGGGGGGGCGCCGCCGGGGGAGGGGGGGCG
>JAEZEB010000113.1 GCA_023438115.1 Pseudomonadota bacterium
CCCCCAAGGTGGGCGACAAGGCCGCCTGGGCGCCGCGCCTGGCGCAGGGCATGCCGGCCCTGGTGAACTCCGCCATCAAGGGCAAGGGCGCCATGCCGCCCAAGGGCGGCAGCAGCGCGCCGGACACGGAGATCACCGCGGCCGTCGAATACATGGTGAACGCGTCGAAGTGATCGCGTCCCGTTCCGAATGAAGCCGGCCTCGCGCCGGCTTTTTTCATGGGCGCGTGGCGGGAGGCAGCTCGGTCGCGGCGCGTGCGGCGGGGCTCGTCACGTAGCCGAAGCGCGCGGGCAGGTCGGCGGCGGTGATGTCCTGCGGCTTCCAGGTGCCGTTCTCCACCAGCTCCGAGGCCTGCACGATGTCCTGCGTGTGCACGAGGCCGAAGCCACGGTCGGTGTCCAGGTACAGGCGGCCTGCTTCGTCGAGGAAGCAGGCATGCACCTGCGCGGGCGAGCCGGTGTGCGTGGCGACTTGCCCCGCGGCGTCGACGCGGAGGATCCAGGGCGTGGCCTGCAGTTCGACATACACCCGCTGCGGCCCGTTCTGGAAGAACCACTGGCCCTGCGGGTCGCGGTCGTAGTTGCGGTGGATGAACTCCACCAGTTTCTCGTGGCGCAGCAACGAGCCCTTGGCCTGCGGGAAGGGACCGAGCGCCTGCACGCGGTCGTCGCGCATGTACCAGTTGCCGCGGTCATCCAGCCCCAGCCAGCCGTAGCAGTGCGGCACGTTGGGCCACTTGGCCATGGCCTGCCGAACGATGTCGTCCATGCGGCCATTATGGGCCGGTGCGTCAGCGCAGGAAGGCGTCGTAGCCGGTCTTGAGGATCAGCGCGCCGACCACGAAGATGAAGACGACGCGCACGAAGCCCGCGCCATGCTTGAGCGCGAGGTGCGTGCCCATCAGGCTGCCGACGACGTTGGCGACGGCCAGGCTCACCGCGTAGTGCCACCACACGTGGCCCTTGATGGCGAACAGGATCAGCGCCGCCAGGTTGGTGGCCGTGTTCAGCAACTTGGCCGAAGCGGAGGCATGGAGGAAGTCGTAGCCCAGCAGCCGGACGAACAGGAAGACGAAGAAGCTGCCGGTGCCCGGGCCGAAGAAGCCGTCGTAGAAGCCCAGCACGAGGCCGATCGCGCACGCCGTGAAGGTCTGGGCGCGCCCGGCGAGCGTGGGCGCATGGTCGCGCCCGAGGTCCTTGCGTGCCAGCGTGTAGACCAGCACGGCCAGCAGCACGATGGGCAGCAGCTTGCGCAGGAACTCCGAAGGCAGGACGGTCACCGCCCAGGCGCCGGCGAAGGCGCCCGCGAAGCCGGCGGCGGCCGCGGGCAGCAGGGCGGACCAGGCCATGTCCACCCGGCGCGCGAACTGGCGGGCCGCGAAGGCCGTGCCCCAGACGGAGGCGCTCTTGTTGATGCCGAAGAGGGTGGCCGGATGCGTGGTGGGGAAGACGGCGAAGAGCGCCGGCACCAGGATGAGGCCCCCACCGCCCACGATCGCATCGACGAACCCGGCCAGCACCGAGGCCAGCGACACGAGCAGCAACTCCATTGCCGGGATTGTGGCATCCGCCGCCACTGGCTCTGCCTTGGCTCCCGAAAGAAAAAAGCGCCGCATCGGCGGCGCTGAGTTGGCCGGCCCCTTCGGGTGCCGGACAGCGGTGTTCGTGTTCTTGGGGGTGTTTTGTCTCCTCGAGCCCTCGTCCTGCCGTGCCCCGCTTGGGGGTGCGGCGCGAGTGCATGCACTGTAAGGGCATGCATGCATGCACCACATCGGGAATTACCCGGCTGCACGGCAGTGGGCCGCGCCGTGACTTATATCGCGAACGATTGATGCGGCCGGGATCCGTACCGACGCCCGCCATCCAATCGATGAATCATTCAGTTACGCTTAGCGATCTTCTGTTTCGTCCATCCGCTGGACCCGCGATGCCTCCGGTCATTTCCGCCGGCCCGGGTGCCCTGGATGTCAGCCCGAGGACCGTGGTGGCGGGGCCCGCGGCGCTGCTGCGCGCGGTCGCCCGGAAGTACGCGCCTGCGGTCCCCGCCGACATCCGCCTGGCCGCCGGCGACACGACGACCACCCACGACGTGGACTGCACCAGCGGGTCGGGCACGATCACGGAGACCACGACCTCCGGCGACAGCGGAACCACGGGCGGCCAGATTACCTTGTCGCTGAAGAAGTGCGCCACGACCGTCGACAGCACGCCCGTGGTCATGGACGGCACCCTTCGCATCCAGCTCGCGGCCACCAGCGGAAGCGCCTTGCACTTCACCTATGACCTGCTGGCGACCGGCTACTCGGTGCGCGGCGAGAACTTCGAAACGCTGATCGACGGCGACATGCACCTGGCCATGAAGGCGGATGCGGACCTGCTGACGCTCACGGTTTCCGGCAAGAAGCTGACCTTCGGCCAGGCCGGCACGCCGCCCAGCCTGGGCGCCGGCGCGGGAGGCCCGCAGGCGCTGCGCACGACGACGCTGACCGACTACCGGCAGCAGGTGGTCGGGCGCGGCGACCAGGCGAGCCTCGAATCGACCGCCCTCGTGGAAACCGAGGTGCTCGGTCAAGCGACCACCTATGCGCTCGGCACGCCCAAGGCCCTGGTCTACGCGGAGGGCATCTTCCGTTCGGGCCGCCTCCAGGTGGTGGGCGCCGGCGACACCACGCTCCATATCGTGGCCAACGGCGATGGCACCTTCAAGCTGGAGCGCGACGACGGCGGCGACGGCAAGATCGACGACACCATGTCGCCGGTCGATGCGGAAGACCTGAACCTGCGCGCCCCGCTCGGCTCGCCCCTGTGAGGAGCTTCTAGCTGCGAGCCTCGGCTTCGCCGAGGATCCACGCGGCGGCCTTCTCCGCCATCATCAGCGTCGGCGAATTGGTGTTGCCGCTGGTGATGGTGGGCATCGCGCCGGCATCCACCACGCGCAGCGCGGCCACGCCGCGCACGCGCATGCGCGCGTCGAGCACCGCGCGCGGATCGCCGTCCGGGCCCATCTGCGTGGTGCCCACCGGATGGAAGATCGTGGTGGCGATGTCGCCGGCCAGCCGCGCGAGATCCTCGTCGGATTCGTACTGCGGTCCCGGCCGCCATTCCTGCGGCCGGTACTTCGCCAGCGCGGGCTGCGCGGCGATGCGGCGCGTGACGCGCAATGAATCGGCCGCGACCTTGCGATCCTCCGGCGTGCTCAGGTAGTGGGGTGCGATGGCCGGCGCGTCCTCGAAGCGCGGGCTGCGGATGCGCACCCAGCCGCGGCTGGTGGGATTGAGGTTGCACACGCTGGCCGTGAAGGCGTCGAAGGCGTGCAACGGCTCGCCGAAGGCGTCCAGGCTCAGCGGCTGCACGTGGTACTCGATGTTGGGCCAGGGCTGCTGCGGGTCGCTGCGCGTGAAGGCGCCCAGCTGCGAAGGGGCCATGCTCATGGGGCCGCTGCGGCGCAGCGCGTACTCCATGCCGATGCGCAGCTTGCCCCACCAGTTGGCGGCCAGCGTGTTGAGCGTGGGCACGCCTTCCACCTTGAACACCGCGCGGATCTGCAGGTGGTCCTGCAGGTTCTCGCCCACGCCCGGCAGGTCGTGCACGACGGGAATGTCATGCCGGCGCAGCAGGTCCGCCGGGCCGACGCCGGAGAGTTGCAGCAGTTGCGGCGATCCGATGCTGCCCGCGCACAGCAGCGTCTCGCGCGTGGCCCGTACCTGCACCATCTGCCCGCCGGTCCAGACCTGCGCGCCGGTGCAGCGCGGCGTGCCGTCCGCCTGCGGCTCGAACAGCAGGCGCGCCACCTGCGCGTTGGTCCACAGCGTGAAGTTCGGCCGGCCGTGGCAGGTGGGACGCAGGAAGGCCTTGGCGGTGTTCCAGCGCCAGCCGTTTTTCTGGTTCACCTGGAAATAGCCCACGCCTTCGTTGCTGCCGCGGTTGAAGTCCGTGCTGTGCGGGATGCCCGCCTGCTGCGCGGCCTCGGCGAAGGCGTCCAGCACGTCCCAGCGCAGGCGCTGCTTCTCCACCCGCCATTCGCCGCCCGCGCCGTGCAGGTCATCGGCGCCCTTGTAGAAGTCCTCGTGCTTCCTGAAGAAGGGCACGCAGTCGTCCCAGCGCCAGGAAGGGTCGCCCAGGTGCTGCGCCCAGCCGTCGTAGTCGCGCGCCTGCCCGCGCATGTAGATCATCCCGTTGATGCTGGAGCAGCCGCCCAGCGCCTTGCCGCGCGGATAGCGCAGCTTGCGGCCGTTCAGGCCCGGGTCTTCCTCGGTGTAGTACAGCCAGTCGGTGCGCGCATTGCCGATGCAGTACAGGTAGCCGACGGGGATGTGGATCCAGTGGTAGTCGTCGCGCCGCCCGGCCTCGATGAGGAGCACGCGCTTAGCCGGATCCTTCGAGAGGCGATTGGCGAGCAGGCAGCCGGCGGTGCCGGCGCCGATGATGATGTAGTCGAACGTGGTGTCGTTCACTTGGCGGTCGGCATGACGAATTCCGCGCCCTTGCCGATCGACTCCGGCCAGCGCTGCATGATCGACTTCTGCTTCGTGTAGAAGCGCACGCCTTCCTCGCCGTAGGCGTGCATGTCGCCGAACAGGCTCTTCTTCCAGCCGCCGAAGCCGTGCCAGGCCATGGGCACCGGGATCGGCACGTT
>JAEZEB010000138.1 GCA_023438115.1 Pseudomonadota bacterium
CCGCGGCCGCTGCTTGGTGTCCGACGAGCGCGCGGCGCTCGACCCCGCGCTGCGGCCTACGACATCGGCTCCGGCGGCGTGAAGCGTGTGGGCGGCAGCGGGATGAACTCGGTCTCGCCCGGCACCTCGCCCATGCGCATGGCCTCCCAGTCGTCGGCCGCCTGCAGGATGCGCTCCTTGCGGCTGGAGACGAAGTTCCACCACATGTGGCGCGGCGCATCCAGCGCATCGCCGCCCACCAGCACCACGCGGCAACCCGCCTGCGTGGCCAGCCGCGAGGCCGCGTCCGGTTTCAGCAGGCCCATCTCGCGCGGCGCCAGCGGCTCGCCATCCACGTCCAGGTCGCCTTCCACGAGGTAGAGCGCCTGCTCCGGCGCCAGCGCGGGCAGTTCGACGCCGCCACCGGCCGGCAGCCAGATGTCCAGGTACAGCGTGCGCGAGAAGGTCGGCACCGGCGAGCGCTGGCCGAAGGCCTCGCCCACCAGCACGCGCACGCGCGCATCGCCCGCGCTCACCTCGGGGATCGCGTCGGCGGGCGTGTGCGAGAAGGAGGGCTCCGTCTCCTCGTGCTCCATCGGCAGCGCGGTCCACAGTTGCAGGCCGTGGTTCGTGTAGCTCACGTCGCGCAGGTGGTCCGGGCGGCGCTCCGAATGCACGATGCCGCGCCCGGACGTCATCCAGTTGATGGCGCCGGGCTCGATCACCTGCACCGTGCCCAGGCTGTCGCGATGCGTCATCGCGCCTTCGAACAGGTAGGTGACCGTGGCCAGCCCGATGTGCGGATGCGGCCGCACGTCGTGGTTCACGCCCGGCGCTTCCTTCGAAGGGCCGAAGTGGTCGAAGAAGATGAAAGGGCCCACGCTGCGGTGCTGGGCCTGCGGCAACACGCGGCGCACGAGAAAGCCCCCGCCGAGGTCCTTTTCGCGCCCGCCCAGGCGGTCGGTGATCATGGGCCATTCTAGGAACCGCCTTGCTGCGCGGCTAGCGGCGGGCGTTGAAATCCACTGAATGCTGTCGTCAATCGGCCGGGCTCGCCGCGGCGCCCGCGCGCCCCAAACTGCAGGGGATCACGCAACTGAACAAAGGAGAAATCACATGGCGAAGATCCTGGTCCTGTACCACAGCATGTACGGCCACATCGAGGCGATGGCCAACGCCGTCGCCCAGGGCGCCCGCGAAGTGGCCGGCGCGCAGGTGGACCTCAAGCGCGTCCCCGAGACGATGCCCGAGGAAGCCTTCCGCCAGGCCGGCGGCAAGGCGGACCAGGCGGCGCCGGTCGCCAAGCCGGAAGACCTGGCGAACTATGACGCCATCATCTTCGGCACGCCCACGCGCTTCGGCAACATGACCGGCCAGATGCGCAACTTCCTCGACCAGACCGGCGGCCTCTGGGCGCAGGGCAAGCTGGTCGGCAAGGTGGGCTCGGTGTTCACCTCCAGCGCCACGCAGCACGGCGGCCAGGAAAGCACGCTGCTGACCTTCCACCCCAACCTGCTGCACCACGGAATGATCGTCGTGGGGCTGCCGTACGCGGAGCAGCGGCAGATGGGCATCGACGAGATCAAGGGCGGCAGCCCGTACGGCGCCTCCACCATCGCCGGCGGCTCGGGCGAGCGCATGCCGAGCGAGCAGGAACTGGGCATGGCGGCTTTCCAGGGCCGGCACGTGGCGCAGATCGCGACGAAGCTGTTCGGCTGACGCCGCCGTCCCCGTTCACGCGGGGACCGCACGATACCAGGGGCGCCGCGGGCGCCTTTTTTTTTCGTGTCAGCGCGCGAAGCGTTCGGTGAGCGCCGCCACCCGCTCGCCGAAGAGGCGCGCGGTTTCCAGGTCACCGGGCGACATCGCATCCGCGCCCGCGTCCGCCGGCGACTGCGCCATCGCGCCGCTGTACGACACGAGATAGTTCACGTCGTCGCGCTGCGCGCCGCGCGTGTTGCTGGGCATCAGGCCCTGGCTCACCCAGATCATCCCGTGCTGCATGGCCAGCGTGAACAGCGTCGTCAGCGTGCCCTGCTTGTCGCCGCTCATGCCCGCGCTGTTGGTGAAGCCGGCGGCGATCTTGTCCTTCCATTCCTGGGCGTACCAGGGTTTGGACGAAGCATCCGCGAATTTCTTGAACTGCCAGCTCACGCTGCCCATGTACGTGGGCGCGCCGAAGATGATGGCGTCGGCGGCCTTGAGCTGCTCCCAGCCGCCGGCGGGCAGGTTGCCGTCGGCATCGATGGCGAGCAGGTAGGCGCCGGCGCCGCGCGCCACCGCCTGCGCCATGCGCTGCGTGTGGCCGTAGCCGGAGTGGTAGACGACGACGATGGTTGGCATGCTTGCAAGAACGTCAAGAGGCCGGGGCCGCTTGCGCGACCCCGGCCTCGATCATTGCACAGCCGGTGCGGCTCAGGCGCCGGTCTTGCGGCCTTCCAGGCTGAAGCGGCCCGGGCCGAAGGCGGCGAACGCCAGCAGGCCGCCGACGATGGCGAGGTTCTTGGTGAACATCAGCTTCTGCATGGCCTGCTGCGCCTCGGGCATGGCCCAGTAGTTGTGGAAGAAGAACGCGGCGACGGCGGTGAAGACCGCCAGCGCCAGCGCGGCCCAGCGCGCCTTGAAGCCCACCAGCAGCATCAGGCCGCCGATCAGCTCGATCACGATGGCGGCCGCCACGCCGATTTCCGGCATCGGCAGGCCGGCGGACGTCGCGTAGCCGACGGTGCCGGAGTAGCCGCCGATCTTGCCCCAGCCCGCGGGCACGAACATCCAGGCGAGCAGGATGCGCCCGACCAGGGCGAAGGTGTCGTGCAGCGCGTTGGTGCTGCCCGCGACGGGCGCGGCGTAGGTGGACGTGGTGGTTGCCATGGGAACTCTCCTCGAGCGTGGGTTGCTTGGTTGGGGTTGAAGAAAACGGTTCAGAGCTCGCTCAGGTCGAACACCAGCACTTCGGCGTCCTTGCCGCCGGACAGGTGCAGGCGGCTCTCGCCCTTCAGCCTGGCCGCATCGCCGCCGGACAGGCGCGTGCCGTTCACCGACAGCTCGCCCCGCACCAGGTGCACGTACACCGGACGGGCGGGATCGAGCGCCAGCGAGGCCTCTTCCGCACCGTCGAACAGGCCCGCGTACATGCGGGCGTCGGCATGGATCACGACCGACCCTTCGGCCCCGTCGGGAGAGGCCACGAGGCGGAGCTTGCCGCGTTTTTCCTGTTCGGGGAAGCGCTTCTGCTCGTAACCGGGAGCTATGCCCGTAACGTTGGGCTGGATCCAGATCTGCAGGAAGTGCGTGGTCTGGTCCTTGGCGTGGTTGAACTCGCTGTGCATCACGCCGCGGCCGGCGCTCATGCGCTGCACGTCGCCCGGCGGGATCGCCTTGACGTTGCCCAGCGTGTCCTTGTGCGCCAGCTCGCCCGACAGCACGTAGCTGATGATCTCCATGTCGCGGTGGCCGTGCGTGCCGAAGCCGGTGCCGGGGGCGATCCGGTCCTCGTTGATCACGCGCAGGTTGCCGAAGCCCATGTGCTCCGGGTCGAAGTAGCCGGCGAACGAAAAGCTGTGGAAGGACTTCAGCCAGCCGTGGTCGGCGAAGCCGCGGTCCTGGGATTTGCGCAAGGTGAGCATGGGGTGGCTCCTTTCAATGATTCGAATGTAGGTGCCCGACCCAGTGGCGGCCAGGCCTAGCGTTTGATGGCATCATTCAAATCGTTTGAAGTGACAGCTCCATGAACAGCCCCCGCGACGTCCTCACCCCCGATGCCCTGGCCCTGGTGCAGGCGGTCGCCGAGCGCGGCAGCTTCGCCGCCGCCGCGCGCGAGCTGGGACTGGTGCCCAGCGCCGTCACCTACCGCATCCGGCAGGTCGAGGATGCGCTGGACGTGCTCCTGTTCGACCGCAGCTCGCGCCAGGCGCGCCTGACGGCTGCCGGCGAGGAGCTGATCTGCGCGGGCCAGCAGCTGCTCAAGGACATCGACGCGATGGCCAACCGCGTGCGGCGCGTCGCCACCGGCTGGGAGGCCGAGCTCACGATCGCCGTCGATGCCGTGCTGTCGCAGTCCACGGTGATGGAGCTCGCCGCGAGCTTCTATGCACTGCGGCCCACGACACGCTTGCGCCTGCGCGACGAGACGCTTGCAGGCACGCTGGAAGCACTCGTATCCGGACGCGCCGACCTCGCGCTGGGCGTGGTGCTGGAGCCCGGCATCGCGCCCGGCGTCCAGAGCCACGAGCTGGGCGATCTCGGCTTCGTCTACGCGGTGGCGCCGCACCATCCGCTGGCGACCGCGGCCGAGCCCGTTCCCGATGAAGTGCTGATGCAGCACCGCGCGATCGCGATCGCGGACACGGCCAAGCAGCGCGGCACCGCGCTCACCGTGGGCCTGCTGGCGGGCCAGGACGTCTTCACCGTCGCCAACATGCACGCGAAACTGGATGCGCAGCTGCGCGGCCTGGGCGGGGGCTTCCTGCCGGAGCCGCTGGCGCGTCCCTACGTCGAGAGCGGGCGGCTGGTGGCGCGCACCGTCCAGCGCAGCACGCGCCGCATCCGCATGAGCTATGCCTGGCGTCAGGCCGGCAACCTGGGACCGGGCCGCGCCCTGCAGTGGTGGCTGGAGCAGCTGGAGCGTCCCGCCACGCGCGCCGCGCTGCTGGAGCGGCACCGCAGCGCATGACGTACCGGGGCCGCTTCGCGCCCTCGCCCACCGGGCCGCTGCACGCGGGCTCGCTGGTGGCGGCGCTCGCCAGCTGGCTGGATGCGCGCGCGCACGCAGGCCGCTGGCTGGTGCGCATCGAGGATGTGGACCATCCGCGCTGCGTGCCGGGCGCCGACGCGGAGATCCTGCGCCAGCTCGCGGCCTGCGGCCTGCTGCCCGATGAAGAGCCGCAGTGGCAGTCGCGGCGCGAGCCGCTCTATGCCGCGGCGATCGAGGCGCTGGTGCGCGAAGGCAGCGCCTATCCCTGTGCCTGCTCGCGCAAGGACATCGAGCTGGCCCTGCGCGCGCAAGGGCGCGAGAAGCCGCGCCATGGCGAGCTGGTCTATCCCGGCACCTGCCGCGCCGGCTTGCAAGGCCGCGCGGCGCGCGCCTGGCGCTTCCGCGTGCCCGACGGCGTGCTGCCCTGGAGCGACCGGCGCCTGGGCGTGCGGCTGCAGGATGTCGCGCACGAGGTGGGCGACTTCGTGCTGCGGCGCGCCGACGGCCTGTACGCCTACCAGCTCGCCGTGATCGTCGACGATGGCGAGCAAGGCATCACGCACGTGGTGCGCGGCGAGGACCTCGCGGACAACACGCCGCGCCAGGTGCTGCTGCAGCGCGCGCTGGGCCTGCCCACGCCCACCTACCTGCACACGCCCCTGGTGCTGGGCGACAACGGCGAGAAGCTCTCCAAGCAGAACGGCGCCGCCGCGCTGGACGTGCGTGATCCGCTGGTGGCGGTCACCGGGGCGGCCGCGATGCTGGGCATCCGGCTGGACGCGCCCTCGACGCTCGGCGAAGCGCTGGCCCAGGCGACGGCCGCGTGGGCCTCGCGCTGGCCGTAGCGGACAATCGGGCCATGAGCGATTCCGAGAACACGCCCGAGAGCGTGCCACCCCGCCGCGGCATCCGCAGTTTCGTGCTGCGCACCGGCCGCACCACCGTGGGCCAGCAACGCGCGCTGGACACGCTGGGGCCGCAGTACCTCGTGCCCTACCAGCCGCAGCCCGTCGACCTGGCCGCGCTGTTCGGCCGCGATGCGCCGACGATCCTGGAGATCGGCTTCGGCATGGGGGAGGCCACGGCCCACATCGCCGGCCTGATGCCGGAGAAGAACTTCCTGTGCTGCGAGGTGCACACGCCCGGCGTGGGCGCGCTGCTCAAGCGCATCGGCGACCAGGAACTGCAAAACATCCGCATCGTCCAGCACGACGCGGTGGAAGTGCTGGAACACATGCTGCCGCCCGCGTCGCTGGCGGGCGTGCACATCTTCTTTCCCGATCCCTGGCACAAGGCGCGGCACAACAAGCGGCGCCTGGTGCAGCCGCACTTCATCGCCAAGCTGCTGCCGCGGCTGGCGCCGGGCGGCTACATCCACTGCGCGACGGACTGGGAGCCGTATGCGCAGCAGATGCTGGAGGTGCTCTCGGCCGAGCCGCAGCTGGAGAACACCGCCGAGGGCTTCGCGCCGCGGCCGGAATACCGGCCGCTGACGAAGTTCGAGAACCGGGGGATCCGGCTCGGGCACGGCGTGTGGGACGTCGTGTTCCGCAAGAAGTAGCGCGCGCGGTGTCGGGGTTCGGCTTCGCGCTCACCCCGACCTACGAA
>JAEZEB010000146.1 GCA_023438115.1 Pseudomonadota bacterium
AGATGGCGATGCTGCCGCGGCTGCGGCCGGCGAAGTTCTACGACCTGGTGGTGCAGGTGGCGATCGTGCGGCCGGGGCCGATCCAGGGCGGCATGGTCCATCCCTACCTGCGCCGGCGCATGGGCAAAGAGCCGGTGAGCTATCCCTCCGAGGGCGTGCGCGAGATCCTCGGCGCCACCCTGGGCATCCCGCTGTTCCAGGAGCAGGTGATGGAGCTGGTGATCCATGCTGGCTACACGCCCGAGGAGGCCGACCACCTGCGCCGCTCGATGGCTGCCTGGCGCCGCGGTGGCGACATGGAGCCGCACCGGCTGCGCATCCGCCAGCTGATGGAGGCCAAGGCCTACCACAGCGAGTTCATCGACCAGCTGTTCGAGCAGATCAAGGGTTTCGGCTCCTACGGCTTCCCGCAGAGCCACGCCGCCTCCTTCGCCAAGCTGGTCTACGTCAGTGCCTGGCTCAAGCGGCACGAGCCGGCGGCATTCGCCTGCGCCCTGCTCAATTCGCAGCCGATGGGCTTCTACTCGCCCAGCCAGATCGTGCAGGACGCGCGCCGCGGACGCGGTGGCCGCGCCAGCGTGCAGGTGCGGCCGGTGGACGTGGCCTGCAGCACCTGGGACTGCACCCTGGAGCCGGCCGGGCAGGGCAGGCAGCCGGCGATCCGCCTGGGCCTGCGCCTTGTGGCGGGGCTGTCGGAGAAGGTGGCGCAGGCCATCGTGGAGGCGCGCCGCTGGCGGGTGTTCGGCGACGTGGCCGACCTGTGCCGTCGCGCCGGGCTGGATGCGCGTGCGCGCCAGGCGCTGGCCGAGGCCGGCGCCCTGGACGGCCTGGCCGGGCATCGCAATGCCGCACGCTGGGCGGTGGCCGGGATCGAGCCGCGCCGCCCGCTGCTCGATGGCAGCCCGGACGAGGCGCGGGTCGAACTGCCGGCGCCGCGCGTGGGCGAGGAACTGCTGGCCGACTACCGCAGCACCGGGCTGAGCCTGCGCGCGCATCCGATGGCGCTGCTGCGCGCGCAGATGGTGCAGCGGCGCATCCTCGGCCTGCGCGAACTGCAGCAGCGCCGCCACGGCAGCGGCGTGCACGTGGCCGGGCTGGTCACCCAGCGCCAGCGCCCGGCGACGGCCAAGGGCACGATCTTCCTCACCCTGGAAGACGAGCACGGCATGGTCAACGTGATCGTCTGGCCGGACCTGGCCGTGCGCCAGCGCAAGCCGCTGCTGCAGTCGCGGCTGCTGGGCGTGCGCGGGCGCTGGGAACGGGTGGACGGCGTGGACCACCTGATCGCCGCCCACCTCGAAGACCTCAGCGGCCTGCTCGGTGCGCTGCAGGTCGACTCGCGCGACTTCCACTGACACGGGCACGCGCGCGACGCGCGGCCGAGGAGACCCGATGGACCTGTTCGACAACGGACCGCAGACCCTGGTGGAGGACGCCGAGGGCGGCATCCGCTACTGGCCCGACTTCGTGTCTCCGGCCATGGCGCAGGCGTGGTTCAACGCACTGCGCGAGGGCTGCCAGTGGCAGACGGCACGCCGGCCGATGTACGACCGCGTGGTCGACGTGCCACGCCTGATGGCCTGGTTCGTGCTGCACGAGGCGCCGGCGGGCCTGCCCCTGGGCCAGATGCTCGAACATGTGCAGGCACGCGCGCCCGGGGGGTACACCAGCGTCGGCCTGAACCTGTATCGCGACGGCAACGACAGCGTGGCCATGCACAACGACAAGCTCCACCAGCTGGTCCCCGGGCAACCGCTGGCCCTGGTATCGCTGGGCAGCGCCAGGCGCATGAACATCCGCGCCAAGGCCGGCGGTCGCGCGCTGGGCATCGACCTGGAGCCGGGCAGTCTGCTGGTGATGAGCCATGCCAGCCAGACCACCCACGAGCATGGCATCCCCAAGACCGCCCGGCCGGTGGCGCCGCGCATGAGCGCCGTGTTCCGCGCCCGCCCTGGCGTGGCACCACCGCAACCGGGCTACGGCGCGTGAGCCGTCGCGCACGCGAACCGGCCGCCGCCTACCTGCCCATGGCCCACTCCGGCCCGCCCGTGCCCATCGACGGGCGCAGCTTCGCCTATGTGTTTCCCTGCGCGTGGGAGGACCATTGCAAGATCGGCTTCTCCTCCGATCCGCTGGCGCGCATCGCCTCGCTGCACCGCCGCTGGTTCGAATTTTTCGACCTGGAGGGCGGAGCGCTGGTGGAGGCCGAATCGGTCCGCGACGCGCGCGACCTGGAGCTGGAACTGCGTGCCGGCCTCGGCGAGTGAAACGCGCCGGCGCCGTTGGCCGTGCAGGTGCCGGCAGGCGGGCACACCGAGTGGTTCCGCGGTGCCTCGGCGCTGCTGGCCGCACGCATCGACGACCTGGCCGCGCGCGGCTACCGCGTGCATCCGCTGCATGGCTGGCTGCGCGCGGCGCTGGAACGGCGTGCGGACAACCTGCACGAGTGGACGCTGGCACAGCTGTCGGTGGATGAGCTGGACGGCCTGTGTCCGCCCGGCCCGGCGGCGCAGCATGTGCGCGACGCGCTCGACGCCTGCGAGGCGCTGGGTATCGCCCTGCAGCCGCGGCTGCCACTGGCGGTATGGGGCTGGTACACCGGCGGGAAGTGAGGCGGGCGGCCCGCTCTGCGAACGGACAGCCACCCGCTTGCGCAGCCGCGGCGAGCGCGGCGTGCAGGTGCCGCGTACCCGGTCTGCTTTTCGTGCCCTGACATGGCCGTCGCTGCCGCGGGTTGCACCCGCATTGCATTGCAGGACTTCCGGTGCACGGCCTTTTCACTTTTCCGCTGCTACACCGGCCGCGTCCATCGAGCGGAGATGCACCATGCCGGAGAAGAAGACACGCCAGGCCGCGGCGCGCGACAAGCGCGAGGGCAAATCCGCCAGCACCCAGGCGGGCGAATACGTAAAGGAGGAGATCGAGCACGTCCGCCAGGGCAAGCACGGTGCCAAGAGCACCAAGCAGGCGATCGCCATCGGTATGTCCAAGGCACGCCGTGACGGCGTGGACGCCAAGCCGTCGAAGACGGCGTCCAAGGCGACGAAGAAGAAGGCGGCACAGGACAGCAAGGCGGCGAAGAAGACCGCTACCCGGAAGTCCACGGCGAAAAAGGCGCCCGCGAAGAAGGCGGCGTCGAAGAACGCGGCGTCGAAGAAGAGCGCATCCGGGAAGACCGCGGCCCGGAAGTCGCCGGCCAGGAAGTCCAGCGCGAAGAAGGCGCCAGCGAAGAAGGCGCCAGCGAAGAAGGCCACGGCGAAGAAGACCTCGGCCACCCGTTCGGCCGCTGCGAAGAAGGCACTGAAGACCGCCAGCCGTGGTACCACCGCCACCAAGGTGGCCGGCAAGAAGGCACTCTCCGCCCAGGGCCGCAAGGCGGCGGCCAAGCGCACCGCCTCCAGCCGCTCGGCCTCGGCCAGGAAGGCGGCCAGGACCAAGGGGCCCGCGGTGCGCAAGGCGGCGGCGAAGAAGGCCGCGCGCACCCGCAAGCGCGCGGGCTGACCGGCGGGCGCGTGCGTCCAGGCGCGCGCGCCGGTCCGGTGGGAACGAAGACGGCGCCCCCCAGGGCGCCCTCCTGGTGTCAACAGCCCGGGGCGGTCAGGCCACTGCCGGCTCGCTGAAGGCTTCCGGCTCGTCCTTGAAGTCTTCCACCGGGATGCAGGCGCAGAACACGTTCTTGTCGCCGTAGACGTTGTCCACGCGGGCCACCGGCGGCCAGTACTTCTGCTTCTTCAGCGACGGCAGCGGGAAGGCGGCCAGCTCGCGGGTGTAACCGTGCTTCCACTCGCTGCCGGAGACCTGCAGCGCGGTGTGCGGCGCGTGCTTGAGCGGGTTGTCCTCGCGGTCCATGCGGCCTTCCTCGATCGCGCGGATCTCCTCGCGGATCTGGATCATCGCGTCGATGAAGCGGTCCAGCTCGTGCTGCGATTCGCTCTCGGTCGGCTCCACCATCAGCGTGCCGGCCACCGGGAAGCTCAGGGTCGGGGCGTGGAAGCCGAAGTCGATCAGGCGCTTGGCCACGTCCTCGGCGCTGACGCCGGTGGCCTTCTCCAGCGGACGGATGTCCAGGATGCACTCGTGCGCGACAAGTCCGTTCCGGCCGGTGTAGAGCGTCCTGTAGTGCGGAGCCAGCTTCCTGGAGATGTAGTTGGCATTGAGCAGGGCCACCTGGGTGGCCTTGCGCAGGCCGGAGGCGCCCATCATCGCCACGTACATCCAGC
Source organism: Pseudomonadota bacterium (assembly GCA_023438115.1). Taxonomy (GTDB): domain Bacteria; phylum Pseudomonadota; class Gammaproteobacteria; order Burkholderiales; family Burkholderiaceae_C; genus Ramlibacter. The sequence goes on from JAEZEB010000146.1 coordinate 4,221, forward strand.
TGATCGGCAGGATGGAGGCGGAGCCGAAGCTGGCGGCGCTGACCATGGGGCCGTTGCCGGTGCCCCCGGTGCGGATGCCGCCTTCAGCCAGGGTCTTCGGCAGGAATGGCGCCAGGTGCGACTTGACCGCGCACGGGCCCACGCCCGGGCCGCCGCCGCCGTGCGGGATGCAGAAGGTCTTGTGCAGGTTGAGGTGGGACACGTCCGAACCCCACTTGCCCGGCTTGGCCACGCCGACCAGGGCGTTCATGTTGGCGC
>JAEZEB010000259.1 GCA_023438115.1 Pseudomonadota bacterium
GCTATCGCCCCGGCGCCGCCTCGCTGCCGCCCGCACCCGTCGCGGCGGTGCGTCCCGGCGGCGACTGGACCGGGTTCTGAATCCCGGGCGCAGGCCACGCGCGCCGGATGCCTCCCCGAAGAAGAAGAGTCGCATGAAGATCTGGCACAAGATCCTGGTCGCTCCCGCCCTGGCCATCCTGTTCCTGCTGGTGTTCGCTGCCGTCGGCGCCGGCGTCGCGAGCCAGCAGAACCGCGCGCTCGAGAGCCTGGCGAAGGAGCGCCTCGCGGGCGTCACCACCGCCATGGAAGCGGCGCAGGACATCAGCGAGGTGCACTCGAACGTGTACCGCCTCGTGACCTGGATCTCCAGGCTGGAGGAGGACAAGGTCAAGGCGGCGCTGGCCGAGCAGGACAAGCGCATCGCCGGCGTGGCTGCCAGTCTCAAGAAATACCGCGAGCAGCCGCACCTGGCCGACGAGCAGCGCAAGCCGATCGACAACGCGCTGCTGCTGCTCACGCGCTACGCCAGGATGGCGTCGGACTCGATCGATATCGCGCGCTCGGACGCCGCGGCGGGCAGCATGAGCATGTACGACGCCGACGTGCAGTTCCAGTCGCTGCTCAGGCAGCTCGACGAACTGGCGAAGGTGGAGAAGCGCCTGGCGCAGGAGGCCTACGAGGCCGCGGCCGCCGACTCGGAAAAGGCGGTCATGGTCCTCAACGCCGTCTTCGTCGCCGCCGTGCTGGCGGCCGGCCTGGTCGCCTTCGCCATGAGCCGCGTGATCGCGCGGCCGCTGCACGCGGCCATCCGCACCGCGGAGCGCATCGCCGGCGGCGATCTCTCGGCCGACGTGGCGGTGCGCGGCAAGGACGAGACGGCCGACCTGCTGCGCGCGCTGGCGCAGATGACGCAGAACCTGCGCGATCTGGTCGGCGAGGTCTCGGGTGGCGCGCACCTGGTGGCGGACACCAGCGCGCAGATCGCCCAGGGCCACCAGGACCTGTCGCAGCGCACGGAGGAACAGGCGAGCACGCTGGAGGAAACGGCCAGCTCGATGGAGGAACTGACGGCGACGGTGTCGCTCAACGCGCAGACCGCCCGCCAGGCCAGCCAGCTCGCGGTGGACGCCTCCGAGGTCGCGCGCAAGGGCGGCCAGGCGGTGGGCCAGGTGGTCAGCACCATGGACGGCATCTCGGGCTCCTCGCGGCGCATCGCCGACATCATCGGGGTGATCGACGGCATCGCCTTCCAGACCAACATCCTGGCGCTGAACGCCGCGGTGGAAGCGGCACGTGCGGGCGAGCAGGGCCGCGGCTTCGCGGTCGTCGCCGCCGAAGTGCGCAGCCTCGCGCAGCGCAGCGCCACGGCGGCCAAGGAGATCAAGATCCTGATCGGCGAGTCGGTCGACCAGGTCGCGGCCGGCACCCGCCTCGCGGACGCCGCCGGCAAGACGATGGAGGAGATCGTCGCCTCGGTGCGCAAGGTGAGCGACCTCATCGCCGAGATCGCTGCCGCGAGCGAGGAGCAGGACGCCGGCATCCGGCAGGTGAACACCGCCATCTCGCAGATGGAGCAGGTGGTGCAGCAGAACGCCTCGCTGGTGGAAGAGGGCGCGGCCGCCACCGAGTCCATGAAGCAGCAGGCGCGCAGCCTGCTGGAGCGGGTGGCGCGCTTCCGGCTCGCAGCGGGCTACGCCGAACCGACGCCGTTGCAGCCCTTGCCGCGGGCCGCGGTCGATGCGGAGGTGTTCCCGCCGCCGATCCGGGTGAAGGAAGCTGCGCCCGCACTGGAGGCGGGCTTCGCCACCACGCTTCCCGGTCCCTTGCAGGGCGACTGGAAAGAGTTCTGAGGGGCCGTGGCGACCCTTCCGGTTTCCGCCGCGATCCAGCTGCCCTGCGCCATCGGCACGGCGCAGCGCGCGGATATCTCGCAGGTGAACGCCGCCATCGGCCAGATGGACCGCGTGGTGCAGCAGAACGCCGCGCTTGTGGACGAAACGAGTCAGTGGATCGAGGCGCTGCACCTGCAAGCGTCGGCTTTGCTACGCGCCATGGCACAGTTCGGGTTGGAGCAGGATGCAGCCGCGATGGAGCAGCAGATGGGCTTGGGGGTGGGATCGAGGGCAGGGGCATGACCGCCGTTCCGGACGCGCTGGACTTGCCGTCGGCGACGACGGCGCTGAGCGACCGCGACTTCGCCACGGTGCGCCAGCTGATCGCCGACTACGCCGGCATCAAGCTGAGTCCGCAGAAGCGCAACATGGTCTACAACCGGCTGCTGCGCCGCCTGCGCGCCCGCGGCCTGGACAATTTCGGCGACTACCTGCAGCTGGTGCAGCGCGAAGGCTCCGGCGAGCGCGAGGCCTTCGTCAACGCGCTCACCACCAACCTCACCGCCTTCTTCCGCGAGCCGCACCACTTCGACCTGCTGCTGGCGCGCGCGCAGGAGCGTGTGCAGCGCCGTGGCGCGCCCCTGCGCTGCTGGAGCAGCGCGTGTTCCACGGGCGAGGAAGCCTGGTCGATCGCCATGGTGCTGCGCGAAGCGCATTGCCCCGGCGAGGTGCTGGGCACCGACATCGACACCGAGGTGCTGAACACGGCGCAGGCCGGCGTCTACCGCATGGAGCGCACGGCCACGGTGGCGCCCGAACGCCTGCGCCGTCACTTCCTCAAGGGCACCGGCAGCAACGAGGGCCTGGTGAGCGTGCGCCCCGAGCTGCGCACGCTGGTGCGCTTCGGCCAGCTGAACCTGCAGGCCCACGCGTGGCCCGCGATGGAGCGCTTCGACGTCATCTTCTGCCGCAACGTGGTGATCTACTTCGACCGCGATTTCCAGAAGCGGCTGCTCACGCGCCTGGCCGACCTGCTGGTGCCCGGCGGCCTGCTGATGGTGGGGCATTCGGAGAGCTTCCCCGCTGCGCATCCCGGCTTCCGTTCGGTGGGCCGCACGGCCTACGAGCGCGTGGGCGGCTAGGGTGCGCATGGTCGAGCCTTCGGTCCCCCTGCAGTACTTCGACCGGGAGTTCGGGGTCGAGGCCGTCAAGATCCTGCCCGGCCAGTGGCATGCCGCGCGCGAGGGCGCCATCACCACGGTCCTGGGCTCCTGCGTCTCCACCTGCCTGTGGGACCCCGTCACGCGCATCGGCGGCATGAACCACTTCATGCTGCCCGGCGACGCCGCCATTTCCAACTCGCCCTGGGCCGCCTCGGCGCGCTTCGGCGTCTATGCGATGGAGGTGCTGATCAACGACATGCTGCGCCTGGGCGCCGACCGCCGCCGCATGGTGGCCAAGGTCTTCGGCGGCGCGCGGCTGCTGGCCGGTTTCGACCGCCTGGACGTGGGCGCGAAGAACTCCGAATTCGTGCTGGAGTTCCTGCGCGTCGAGGGCATCCGCGTGGCGGCGCAGGACCTGCTGGACGTGTGCCCGCGCAAGGTGCACTTCGTCGTCGACACCGGCAAGGTGCAGGTCAAGCGCCTGGGCCTCACCCCCAGCGACTCCGTGCAGAAGCGCGAGCGCGAATACCTGCAGCGCCTGGCCGGCAAGGGCGGCGGCGAGGTCGAGATCTTCTCCACGCCACGATGATCCGCGTCCTCGTCGTCGACGATTCCGCCGTGATGCGCGCCTTCCTCGGGCGCGTGGTGGCGGCGCAGCCCGACATGGAACTGCTGGGCGCCTCGCCTGATCCGCTGCTGGCGATCGAGCGCATCCGGCGCAACCCGCCCGACGTGATCACGCTCGATGTCGAGATGCCGCGCATGAACGGCCTTGACTTCCTGCGCAACCTGATGGCGGTGCGGCCGCTGCCGGTGATCATGATCTCCTCGCTCACGCGGCAGGGCGCGGAGACCACGGTGCGCGCGCTGGAACTGGGCGCCGTCGATTTCTTTCCCAAGCCGGCGAGCTTCGACCAGCTGGAAAGCGGCGCCCAGGAGATCGCCGACAAGATCCGCGCCGCGGCCGGTGCCCGCGTGGTGCGCAGGCGTCCCGTGGTGCGCGCCCCCGAACCGCAACGCAGCGGCTCCAGCTTCATGCCGCTGTCGCAGCCGCCCGCGCCGGCCGGCGGCCAGCGCGTGATCGGCATCGGCGCTTCCACCGGCGGCGTGGAGGCGCTGCGCGACGTGCTCACGGCGCTGCCCGAGGAGATGCCGCCGATCCTGATCGCGCAGCACATGCCCCCGGGCTTCACGGAGACCTTCGCGCGGCGGCTGGACTCGCTGTGCCGCCTGCGCGTGAAGCAGGCCGAGGACAACGAGGTGGTGCGCACGGGCGTCGCCTACATCGCGCCGGGCGGACGCCACCTCGTGCTGGCGCGGCGCGGCGGCGGCTATGCGCTGCGCGTGACGGACGATCCGCCGGTGAACCGCCACCGCCCTTCGGTTGACACGCTCTTCCGCTCCATAGCCCGCTCCGCCGGCTCGCATGCCATCGGCGTGATGCTCACGGGCATGGGCGGCGATGGCGCCGAGGCCATGGTGGAGATGCTCCGCGCCGGCGCCCACACCATCGCGCAGGACGAGGCGAGCTGCGTCGTCTTCGGCATGCCGAGGCAGGCGATCGCGGCGGGTGGGGTGCGGGAGGTGGCGGCGCTGTCGGAGATCGCGGGGCGGTTGGAGGCGTTGGCGACCACGTAGGGCGGTGGTGAGCGCGAAGCCGAACCCCGACGCGCTCGCGCGCCTGCTTCGCCAGTGACCCGGCCGCAGGAAGCGGCGTCCCCTGCGATCGGAGGACGCGCCGCCGGCCGCTGAAGCATGCACACGCGTTGCGTGGATGTGCGCGCCGCCGAACCGCCGCTTGCCGGAACTGCCATCGCTCCTGCCCTGCTGGGCCTGGTGCTCGGCGCCGCGCTGCAGTTGCAGCAGCCACGGCTGTGGCCGGTCGCCATCTATGCGGCAGCGACGCTGCTCGCGCCCCTGCTGCTGGTGGCGGTCGCGAGATCGGGCGCCCGCTGGTGGCGCCTGCCCGCCGTCCTCGCCTGCACCGCGCTCCTCTCCGCCGGCCTCGCCGGCTGGCGCGCCTGCGTCTACGCGGACGGCGCGCTCGCCCCTGAACTCGAAGGCCGCGACCTCCTCGTTACCGGCGTCGTGGCCGCCATGCCGCAGCGCACCGAGGCCGGCCTGCGCTTCCGCTTCGAGGTCGAGGCGGCGCAGCTCGCCGGCGCGTCGGTGCGCCTGCCGCCCCGCATCCTGCTCGCCTGGTACGGCGGCGAGGGCGCTGCGCTGCCACCGCCGGACCTGCGTCCGGGTGAGCGCTGGCAATGGCAGGTGCGGCTGAAGGCGCCGCACGGGCACGTCAATCCGCACGGCTTCGACTACGAGCTGTGGCTGTGGGAGCAGGGCCTGCAGGCCACGGGCTACGTGCGCACCGGCGCGCGTGATGCGCGGCCGATGCTGCTGGCGCGCACCTGGCGGCATCCGGTGGAACAGGCGCGGCACCGCGTGCGCGCCGCGATCTTCTCGCGGGTGGCGGATCCGGGACCGGCCGGCGTGCTGGCGGCGCTGGCCGTCGGCGACCAGGGCGCGATCGAGCGGTCCGACTGGGACGTGTTCCGCGCAACCGGCGTGGCGCACCTCATGAGCATTTCCGGATTGCACGTCACGATGTTCGCGTGGGCGGCCGCCGCACTCGTGGGCGCGCTGTGGCGCCGCAGCCCGCGCCTGTGCCTCGCCTGGCCGGCGCAGAACGCCGGGTTGGTGGGCGGCGTGCTGCTGGCGGTTGCGTACGCGCTTTTCAGCGGCTGGGGCGTGCCGGCGCAACGCACCGTGCTGATGCTCGCCGCGGCCGCCTGGTTGCGGCTGCAGGCGCGCGAGTGGCCCTGGCCCTGGGTGTGGATGCTGGCCTGCGCCGTCGTCGTGCTGGCCGATCCCTGGGCGCTGGCGCAGGCCGGGTTCTGGCTGAGTTTCGTCGCGGTGGGCGTGCTGTTCGCCAGCGGTCGCGACGTGGCCCAGGTGGAACCGCCGCATCCACGATGGCAGCGCGTGCTGCGGGCCGGCGGTGCGCTGGTGCGCGAGCAATGGATCGTCACGCTGGCGCTCACGCCGCTCACCCTGCTGCTGTTCCAGCAGGTGTCGCTGGTCGGCCTGGCCGCCAACCTGCTCGCCATCCCGTGGGTCACCCTGGTGGTGACGCCGCTCGCCTTGCTGGGCACCGCGGTGCCGCCGCTCTGGAGCGTTGCCGCGCATGCGGTGGAAGGGCTCGCCGCCGTGTTGCACATGCTCGCCGCGCTGCCCTTCGCCACCTGGTCGGCCCCGGCGCCACCGCTGTGGACAGCCATCGCGGGTGTCGCCGGCGGCCTCCTGCTGGTGCTGCCCGCGCCCTGGGCGGGACGCGTGCTCGGACTGCCCTTGCTGTTGCCCGTGCTGCTGTGGCAGGCGCCGCGGCCGCCGCCCGGCGAGTTCGAGCTCGTCGCGGCGGACGTGGGGCAGGGCAACGCCGTCCTCGTGCGCACCGCCACGCGCACGCTCCTGTACGACGCCGGACCCGGTTACAGCCGCGAGACGGATGCCGGCCAGCGGGTGCTGGTGCCGCTGCTGCGCGCCGGCGGCGATGCGGTGCACACCCTGGTGCTGAGCCACCGGGACAGCGACCACACCGGCGGGGCGGGGGCGGTGCTGCGAATGCAACCGGGCGCCCGGCTGGTCAGCTCCCTGGAGGCGGAGCATCCGCTGCATGCCTTGCGGCCCTCGCAGCGCTGCGCCGCCGGCCAGGCGTGGACCTGGGACGGCGTGCGCTTCGAGGTGCTGCATCCGCCTGAGGCGGCGCCGGGCGGCGGACGGACGAAGCCGAACGCGCTCAGCTGCGTGCTGCGGGTGGGCAATGGACGCGCGCATGCGCTTTTGGCCGGCGATATCGAGCGGCCGCAGGAAGCGGCGCTCGCCGCGGTGCCGCCCGGCGGCCTGACCGCCGACCTGCTGCTCGTGCCTCACCATGGCAGCAAGACTTCGTCCAGCGACGCCTTCCTGGACGGCGTGGCGCCGGCGGTGGCCCTGGTGCAGGCCGGCTACCGCAACCGCTTCGGCCATCCCGCGCCGGAGGTGCTGCAACGCTTTGCCGCGCGCGGCATCCCGGTGTTCGCCTCGGCGCGTTGCGGCGCCGCCACCTGGGATTCGCGTGCGCCACGCCGGGTGCGCTGTGCGCGCCGCGAGCTTGCGCGCTACTGGCACCATTTCGCGGCGGCGGACGACAGGCCTGGTGCATGAACAGCCCGGCGGGCGCCCCTCGCATGGCCGGGAAATTGCTATCCTCCGTTCCGGAGATCGCGCCCCCATCATGCACAAATACGACGAGATGTTCGCCCAGCTGCCGGGAGAAGGCGCGGTCCAGTTCCAGTCCATGTCCCTGGGCGGAATGTCGCAGGAGCAGGTGCAGGGGGTGCGCGACCACTACCGCACCTACGCCGAGTGGCTGGGCCGCCAGCCGCAGGAGGTGCTGCGTGCCCGGCGCGACGAAGCCGAGATGATCTTCCGCCGCGTGGGCATCACCTTCGCGGTGTACGGGGCGAAGGACGAGGACAACTCCGGCACCGAGCGCCTGATCCCCTTCGACCTGATCCCGCGCATCATCCCGGCGGCCGAATGGAGCCGGATGGAACAGGGCCTGGTGCAGCGCGTGACCGCGCTCAACCGCTTCATCCATGACGTCTACCACGAGCAGGAGATCGTCAAGGCCGGCATCGTGCCGCTGGCGCAGATCACGGGCAATGCCCAGTTCCGCCCCGAGATGGTCGGGGTGAACGTGCCCAACGACATCTATTCGCACATCGCCGGCATCGACATCGTGCGCGCGCCCAATCCCTCGGGCGAGGCCGAGTACTACGTGCTGGAAGACAACCTGCGCGTGCCCAGCGGCGTGAGCTACATGCTGGAAGACCGCAAGATGATGATGCGGCTCTTCCCGGACCTGTTCAGCGCCTACCAGGTCGCGCCGGTGATGCACTACCCCGACCTGCTGCTGGAGACGCTGCGCGCCTCGGCGCCGGCCACCACCGACGATCCCACCGTGGTGGTGCTCACGCCGGGCATGTACAACAGCGCCTACTTCGAGCACGCGTTCCTCGCCCAGCAGATGGGCGTGGAACTGGTGGAGGGGCAGGATCTCTTCGTGCGCGACAACTTCGTCTACATGCGCACCACGCGCGGCCCGCGCCGGGTGGACGTGATCTACCGGCGCGTCGACGACGACTTCCTGGACCCGCTCGCCTTCCGGCCCAATTCCACGCTGGGCTGCGCCGGGCTGCTCAACGCCTACCGCGCGGGCAACGTGGCCCTGTGCAACGCCATCGGCACGGGGGTGGCCGACGACAAGTCGATCTATCCCTACGTGCCGAAGATGATCGAGTTCTACCTGGGCGAGAAGCCGATTCTCTCCAACGTGCCCACCTACACCTGCCGCAACGGCGAGGACCTCAAGTACGTCCTGGCGAACCTGAAGGACCTGGTGGTGAAGGAGGTGCACGGCGCCGGCGGCTACGGCATGCTGGTCGGGCCGGCCGCCTCGCGCGAGGAAATCGAGCAGTTCCGGGCGGCCATCCAGGCACGTCCGGAAGGCTATATCGCGCAGCCGACGCTCTCGCTGTCGAGCTGTCCGACCTTCGTCGAGCAGGGCATCGCCCCGCGCCATGTCGACCTGCGGCCCTTCGTGCTCTCGGGCAAGGAGGTGCAGATGGTGCCCGGCGGCCTCACCCGCGTGGCGCTGAAGGAAGGCTCCCTGGTCGTCAACTCGTCGCAGGGCGGCGGCACCAAGGACACCTGGATCCTCGAAGTCTGACCGCGGAGAAGAAGAACATGCTTTCGAGGACCGCCGACCACCTGTACTGGATGGCGCGCTACACCGAGCGCGCGGAGAACACCGCGCGCATGCTGGACGTGAACTACCAGACCTCGCTGCTGCCCCAGTCCGCCGCCGTCTCCAGGCTCGGCTGGCAGGGCCTGCTGTCGATCAGCGAGCTGATGCCGGCCTACCAGGCCAAGCACGGCGAGGTCGATCCGCAGCGCGTCATGCACTTCATGGTGCGCGACGAGGGCAACCCTTCGTCCATCCTGTCCTGCCTGCGGGCGGCGCGCGAGAACGCCCGGGCCGTGCGCGGCTCGCTCACCACCGAGGCCTGGGAGACGCAGAACCAGACCTGGCTGGAGGTCAACCGGATGCTGCGCACCGGCGAGATCGAGCGCGATCCCGGCCAGTTCTACGAGTGGGTGAAGTTCCGCTCGCACCTGTCGCGCGGCGTGACCGTGGGCACCATGCTGATGGACGAGGCGCTGCACTTCATGCGCCTGGGCACCTTCCTGGAACGCGCCGACAACACGGCCCGCCTGGTGGACGTGAAGTTCCACGCGGTGCAGAGCGATTTCTTCGGCGCGGCGAGCGAGCGCGACCAGGAGTACGACTTCTACCACTGGAGCGCGATCCTGCGCAGCGTCTCCGGCTTCGAGATCTACCGCAAGGTCTACCGCGACGTGATCACGCCCGAGCGCGTGGCCGACCTGCTGATCCTGCGGCCCGACATGCCGCGCTCGCTGCACGCGAGCATGAACGAGGTGGTGGCCAACCTCGCGATGGTGGCCAACGACCAGTCGGCCGAGACGCAGCGCCGCGCCGGCAAGCTGCGGGCCGAGCTGCAGTACGGCCACATCGACGAGATCCTGGCCACGGGGCTGCACGCCTTCCTCACGCAGTTCCTGGACCGCGTGAACGAGATCGGTGCGCGGATCAGCCGCGACTTCCTGATCCCGGCCTGAGGCGGGCGAGGGCGCGCGCCAGCGCCGGCCTGCGCGCCTGCCGGGGCGCCGGCGCGGGCGGCTGCCCTTCGAGCAGCCAGGCGATCGCATCGGCTTCGGCATCGAACACGCGCACGTTGCTGCCGTTGCGCCGCGCCGCCTTCTCGCTCACGCGCGTCAGCCGCTCCGGCGGCACCAGCGAGGCGATTTTCTCCATGTGCGAGAGGCTGGCCGCGGCCTCGATGCCGATGCGGAACTGCTCCGGCTGCGAGAAGGGCGTGTCCACCCGCCGCAGGTCCACCAGCACGCTGGACCGGTCCCAGGTCTCGCTGTCCACGCCGATCAGGTGGATCAGCGACAGCAGTTCCTCGAAGGCCGGACGCCCGCTGACCGTCACGCGCATGTAGCGCGCCTGGCGGGCAATCGCGACGTCGTAGTCCATGGCGAGCTTCAATGTGCCAAAGGACCGCGCACACGGGTGCGCCGGATGTCACGAAGCCAGGCGCCGTACGACCCTGTTACGCAAGTAACGCACGCAAGCGTGCGCTACGTCACGCCGGCGGCTACGCGGGAGCTCGCAGTGCCGCGAGCGAGGCCGCGAGGTTGGCGCGGGCCCGTTCCTCCAGGGCCGCGCGATAAGGCTCGGTGAGATACAGGCGCGGCCGGGCGAGGAAGCCGGCCAGCACGCGCTCGCGACCGACACGAAAGTCTTCGTCCGGCACGTGCGCGTACTCGGCGCGCACTTGGCGCTCGTATTCGGCGAAGCGTTCGGGCGCCGTGCCCAGGATCGCCAGGTCGATGTCCAGCAGCAGCGCGGTGTCTGGATCGTCCGTCGCTTCGTGCCCGCCGGTGGCCAGCACGAGATCGCGCACGCGCGCGGCGGCCGCGGGGTCGCAGCCCGCCGCTTCCATGCTGCGGGCGGCCCAGTCGGCGCTGAGCGCCTCGTTGTCGTCCCGCGCCGGGGCGTACACGGCATCGTGGAACCACAGCGCGATTTCCACTTCCGCCGGCCGGCGTGCCAGCGAAGCCGCGGCATCGAAGTGGTCCAGGCATTCGCGCAGGTGCTGTAGCGTGTGGTAGCGCCGGTGCGGCTGGCTGTAGGCGGCCACGAGCTGGTTGAACAGCCCGAGCGGGATCTCCTGCGCGCCCAGCTCGCCCCACAGCCGGCGCCATCCGTCCCCGGTCAGCCTCATCGCGTGCTTGCGGTGGCGCCGACGAAGGCCTCCCGCACCTCGCGTCCCAGCTCGATCACGGCCATCGCGTAGTAGCTGGACCAGTTGTAGCGGGTGATCACGTAGAAGTTCTCCGTTCCGGCGACGTACGTCGGCGCATCGCCGCCGTTCTGCAGCTCGATCAGCGCCAGCGGCCCGGGGTGCTCCAGCGCCGGTCCTTCGAGCACCGCGCCCTTCGCCTGGAAGCTCGCCACGGTAAAGGTGGGGAGGATGTCGGGCGCGAGCAGGGCGTCGAGGTCCAGCTTCGCCGGATCGAAGCGCACCGGGTAGTGCGTGGGCATGCCGGTGGTCCAGCCGTAGCCCTTGAAGTAGTTGGCCACGGAGCCGATCACGTCGTCGGTGCTGCCCACGAGGTCGATCGACTTGTCGCCGTCGTAGTCGACACCCCAGCGCGCGATGCTGGTGGGCATGAACTGCGGCATGCCCCAGGCGCCGGCGTAGCTGCCGCGCGGGCGCAGCGGGCTGGTGCGTTGCGCGTGGTGCCACAGGAGGAACTGCTCGAGCTCGCCGCGGAAGTACTTGACGCGCTCCGCCGCGCGCGGGTGCTCCTGCGGGAAGTCGAAGGAGAGCGTCGCCAGTGCATCGAGCACGCGGAAGTCGCCCATGGTGCGGCCGTAGATCGTCTCCACGCCGATGATGCCCACGATGATCTCCGCCGGCACGCCGAACTCCTGCTCGGCGCGCTGCAGCGTGGAGAGGTTCTCCTCCCAGAAGCGCACGCCGGCCGCGATGCGCACTTCGTCGATGAAGCGGCTGCGGTAGACGCGCCAATTCTTGGGCTGGCCGGCGGGCGCCGGCTGCATCAGGCGCGTGACGACGGCGAGGTTCTGCGCCTGGCCGACCATGCGGCGTACCCAGGCCGGATCGAGGTCGCGGCGGGCGGCGAGGTCGTCGGCGAACTGCATCGCGTCCTCGCGGCTAGCGTAGGCGGGGCCGCTGCGTTCCGTCGTGCGCCCGCGTGTGCGAGACGCGGGACGCGCTTGCGCGACTTCGACGGCTTCCTGCACGGGCGGCGGCGGGGTCTGTGCCTGTGCCGTCCCCTGGAAGGCGAGCACGGGCAGCAGCGGGAACAGCAGGTTCTTGAGTGACATCAATGGGGCCAGGAGAGTTGCCGGAATTCGCGCCGCAGCGCGGCGAGCGAGGCTCCGGGCACGCGCGCGTACCGCTGGGCTTCCAGCTTCAGGAGCCAATCCGCCAATCCTCGCGCATCCGGACCAAACCGTGTCGTGACAAGGTTTGCGATTTCGCGCGGAGGCATGGCCGCACCGACCTCCAGCCCGCGCTGGCTCAGCTGCTTGCGCGCGCGCGCGAGCAGCCGCAGCCAGGGATCGTGCTGCAGCCGGTCCCACCAGCTCCAGAGCGCGCCGCCCAGCGCCACCAGCACCACCACCGCCAGCAGCACGCGCGCCAGGTCTTCCCAGCTCGGGGAGCGGAAGCCCAGGTTGCGCAGCAGGTTCAGCTGCTTGCTCTGCGTGTAGTTCAGGATCCACTGGTTCCAGCCGTTGTTCATGGCGTCCCAGTAGTTGCGCAGCATGGCGGTGAGGGTGGGACTGACGACCGACTCCACCGCGGTGGCCACCGCGCCGCGCGGCTGGACCAGGCGCTGGAACGTGCCGGTGCGTCCGGGCGAGACGACGGCGGTCGGATCCACCCGGGTCCAGCCGCGGCTCTCCAGCCACACCTCGGTCCAGGCGTGCGCGTCGCTCTGGCGCACCACCCAGTAGCCGTCGACGCTGTTCGGCGAGCCGCCCTGGTAGCCTGTCACGATGCGCGCGGGGATGTGCATGGCGCGCATCAGCACGACGAAGGCGGAGGCGATGTGTTCGCAGAAGCCCGCCTTGCGGTCGAACCAGAATTCGTCGGCGGTGTGCTCGCCGTACACCCCGGGCTCCAGCGTGTAGGTGTAGCCGCCCGTGCGCAGCTGGCGCAGCGCGGCCTGCACCAGCGACAGCGTGTCGCCGGCGGGGTTCTCGCGCATGAGCGTCGCGGCGAGCTCCCGCGTGCGCGGATCGAAGCCGGGCGGCAGGTCCATGTATTCGGCCGGCACGAGCGCGCGTTGCTGCGGGCCGTGGCGGAAGTTCACGTGGCTCTCGGCGCGGTAGCGAACGAGGTCGGTCGCGGGGCGCGAGGCGATCCACTGCAGCTCCGCCGTCATCGCCACTTGCACGCCCGGCACCTCCGGCGGCCGCGTGGCGGCGTCCAGCGTCAGCAGCCAGGGCCGGTTGTTCGGCTCCATCGTCACTTCGTAGCGGACCGGGGTGCCGAAGCCCGCCAGCCGCGCGTCGCCGACCACCGGCGGCGGAAACCGCGACAGCAGCCGCGGCAGCAGGGGCCGCCAGTTGCGGCCGTCGAAGCTGCTCAGCACCGGGCCGCGGAAGTACAGGTCGGCCTGCGCCGGCGGCCGGCCTTCGAAGCGGACCCGGAAAGCGATGGTGTCGTCCAGCGCCAGGCTGGCGATGTTGCCCACTTCCATCTGCGAGGACAGGCCGCTGCGCCCGCTCATGGCGTCGGTGGGCAGGCCCCACAGCGGCGCGAAGCGCGGGAACAGCACGAACAGCACCGCCATGATGGGCGCGCCCAGCAGCGCCATCCAGCCGGCGGTGCGCGCGGCCATGGCGAGGGGCGGGCGGCCCACCGGCATGTGGGCGTTGACCAGGGCCGTCAGCAGTCCCAGCAATCCCAGCAGCATGGCCGCGGCGACCAGCAGCGACTGCGAGAAGAAGAAGTTCGTCAGCATCGTGAAGAAGCCGAGGAAGAAGATGACGAACGCGTCGCGCCGCGCCCGCAGCTCCAGGGTCTTCAGCGCCAGCAGCGCCACGATGAGGGTGACGCCGGCGTCGCGCCCGAGCAGGGTGCGGTGGCTCAGCCAGGTGGCCGCGAGGGTGACGGCGAGCAGGACCACCAGCCACCAGCGTCCCGGCAGGGGATTGCCCTGCACGGCCAGCGCGCCGCGCCAGACCAGGACCACCGCCACCAGCAGCGAGCACCACCAGGGCAGGTTGCCCACCTGCGGCAACACCAGCCAGCCGATCACGACCAGCAGGAACAGCGTGTCCCGGCTGTCGCGCGGGAAGGACCCGATGCGGGCGAGCGGATTCAGCACAGCGCCAGGGCCTCCAGGCAGCGCCGCTTGTGGGCCTCACCGCTCGCCGGCTTGATCTCGAGCGCGGGCAGGCGCAGGCCGTAGTCCTGTCCCAGCTTGTCGGCCTGCAGCACCCAGGCGGTCAGGCGCGACAGGCGCCCCTCGCGATCGGCGAGGCCGGCCTGCGCGAAATCGAGCCAGAGCTCGTGCCGCTGCGCCTGGTGCGTGTCGCGGCTCACGAGCTCGTCCGACTTCGCCGCCTTCTTCCACACCACCAGCTTGAGCGGATCGCCGCGGCGGTAGGCGCGCACGCCCTCGAATTCGCCGCTGTTGCTCACGCGCGCGGCGGCGCCGCTGCCCGCGCGCGGTTCACCCGGCGGCAGCGGCGGCGGATGCGCCTCGGGCTGGGGATACACCAGCACCTGCGCGGCCGGCCGCCACACCGTCCAGACGCGGAAGGTGCCGAGCGGAAAGCGCGTTTCCGCCGTCAGCGGCGGCACCCGGTGCAGGCCGCGGCGGTCGGGGCGGAAGGCCACCAGCACGGTGCAGGTGGCCTGGGCCGGAACGTCCGTCCAGCTCCAGTGGTCGTCGTGGGCCGTGTCGAGGACGGCCAGGCCGATACCGTGGCGCGGGCTGCGCCGGTTGTTGGCGAGCACCACCGACAGGGTGGCGCTCGCACCCACGAACTGCGGCGGCGGCTGCAGCAGCGCGAGGCCCAGGCCGCGCAGCGTGGCGTGGCAGACGTACATGCCCACGATCGCGCTGCCCGCCAGCAGGAAGGTGAGGAGGTAGCCCAGGTTCAGCTGGTAGTTGATGGAAGCCACCAGCAGCACCAGCAGCGTGGCCCCGAGCATGAAGCCGGGCCGCGTCGGCAGGATGTAGACGTTGCGCTGCGTGAGCGTGACCGTGTCCGTCAGCGGCAGCCGCGCCTGCCACCACTGGCGAAAACGGCGGCGAGCGATGGCGAAGGGATGCAGCGCGGCGAGGTTCACGGCAGCGGCACGGCTTCCAGCATCGCGCGCACCTGTTCCACCGGCCCGCGGCCGGCGTCCCCCACCGGGACCATGCGGTGCGCCACGGTCTGCGGGAAGATCGCCTGCACGTCGTCGGGCGCCACGTAGTCGCGGCCGGAAAGGAGCGCCTGCGCCTTGGCGGCGCGGATCAGCGCGATGCCGGCCCGCGGGCTCAGGCCCTGCAGGAACCAGCGGCCCGAGCGGGTGGCGGCCACCAGGTCCTGCACATAGTCCAGGAGCGGATCGGCGGCGTGGATGTCCATCACCTGCTGCTGCAGCGCCTGCAGCTCGATCGGCGAGAGGATGTTGTCCAGGCGCTCCACCATGTCGCGGCGGTCGCCGCCGGCGAGCAGCGCGCGTTCGGCGGCGCGGTCCGGGTAGCCCAGGGAGATCCGCATCAGGAAGCGGTCCAGTTGCGACTCGGGCAGCGCGAAGGTGCCCAGCTGGTCGTGCGGGTTCTGGGTGGCGATCACGAAGAAGGGCGAGGGCAGCGCGCGGGTCTCGCCTTCCACGGTGACCTGCTTTTCCTCCATCGCCTCGAGCAGCGCGCTCTGCGTCTTGGGGCTGGCGCGGTTGATCTCGTCCGCCAGCAGCACCTGGGCGAACACCGGGCCCGGATGGAAGATGAACTGCTCCTTGCCGCGCTCGTAGACCGAGACGCCCGAGAGGTCGCTGGGCATCAGGTCCGCGGTGAACTGCACGCGCGAGAACTGCAGGCCGAAGGCCCGCGCCAGCGCGTGCGCCAGGGTGGTCTTGCCCACCCCCGGGACGTCCTCGATCAGCAGGTGCCCCCCCGCCAGCAGGCAGGCCACGCAATCGCGCACCTGCGCCGGCTTCCCGACGATCACCGTGTTAAGCTGGTCGAGGAGCGTTTTGAGTTTTTGTCGTGCTTCCATGAAGCACGACCATATCCGAATTTTTCGCGAGCCCGAGGCGAGCAATGCACAAGACCGGCTATTTCACGCATCCGGATTGCCGCAGGCACGACATGGGCCGCGGCCACCCCGAGTGTCCGGAGCGCCTGGACGCGATCGAGGACCGGATGCTGGCCTCGCGCCTGCTGGACGTGGTGGAGCGCCGCGAGGCGCCGCTCGCGAGCCCGGAACTCCTGGAACTCGCCCACGACCGCATGCACGTCGCGGCCGTCCGCGGCCTGGCCCAGGAGGTGGAGGAAGAAGAGAGGGCCGGCGGCGACGGCCTGGTGTTCATCGATCCCGACACCGCCATGAACCGCCACAGCTGGAACGCCTCGCTGCGCGCGGCCGGCGCGGCCCTGGCGGCCACCGACGCGGTGATCGCCGGCGAACTCGCCAACGCCTTCTGCGCCGTGCGCCCGCCGGGGCACCATGCCTGCCGCAGCCGCGCGATGGGCTTCTGCATCTTCAACAACGTGGCGGTCGCCGCGCGCTACGCGCTGGAGCACCACGGCCTGAACCGGGTGGCGGTGATCGACTTCGACGTGCACCACGGCAACGGCACCGAGGACATCCTGGCCGGCGACGACCGCGTGCTGATGGTGGGGCTGTTCCAGCATCCCTTCTATCCCCACAGCGGATCGCCGCCTTCCGCGGCGAACATGGTGAACCTGCCCGTGCCGGCCTACACCAAGGGCCCGGCCATCCGTGAGCTGGCCGACAAGCACTGGTGGCCGGCGCTGGAGGACTTCCGTCCCGAGATGATCTTCGTGAGCGCCGGCTTCGACGCCCACCGCGAGGACGACCTCGGGCAGCTGGGGCTGGTGGAGGCCGACTACACCTGGATGACGCAGCGCATCCGCGACATCGCGCAGCGCCATGCGCAGGGCCGCATCGTGTCCTGCCTGGAAGGCGGCTATAACCTCGATGCGCTGGGCCGCAGCGTGGAAGCGCACGTGCGGGCCCTGGCCGACGTCTGACAACGGAGCAACGAGGAGGAGGCTGTGATGGAGCAGCCGCTGGTCGAAACGAGGGATGCGCGCGGGGTGGTCACGCTGGCCATGAACCGCCCGCAAAGCTTCAACGCACTGTCCGAGGAGATGCTGGACGCCTTGCAGGCGGCCCTGCGGCGCCTGGCCGGTGACGAATCGGTGCGCGCGGTGGTGCTCGCCGCCACCGGCAAGGCCTTCTGCGCCGGGCACGACCTCAAGCAGATGATCGCGCGGCCCGAGCTCGCGTACTACCAGGACCTGTTCGCGCGCTGCAGCCGCATGATGCTGGCGATCCGCGCGCTGCCGGTGCCGGTGATCGCGCGGGTGCAGGGCCTGGCCACCGCCGCTGGCTGCCAGCTGGTGGCGCAGTGCGACCTGGCCGTCGCTTCCACGGAGGCGCGCTTCGCCGTCAGCGGCATCAACTTCGGCCTGTTCTGCTCCACGCCCAGCGTGCCGCTGCTGCGCAACGTCGCGCCCAAGCAGGCGATGGAGATGCTGGTCACCGGCGAGTTCATCGACGCGCAGCAGGCGCAGGCGCGCGGCCTCGTCAACCACGCCGTGCCGCCCGGGCAACTGGATGCGGAAGTGGAGCGCCTGGTCGCCGCGATCGTCGCCAAGCCGCGCGTCGCGCTCGCGATGGGCAAGGAGCTGTTCCACCGGCAGCAGGAGATGGGGCTGGAGGCGGCGTACCAGCTCGCCGCCCAGACCATGGCGGCCAACATGATGGAAGGCTGCGCCCTGGAGGGCGTCACCGCGTTCACCGAGAAAAGGAAACCGAACTGGACCCCGGAATGACCCCCCTCGAGAGGCTGGTCGGCAACTTCTCGCAGGGCAACATCGCCTGGGACGTCGGCGGACTCGCCGCGTGCCTGCTTCTCGCCTACGCGCTTTGCTGGTTCCTGGGCCGCTCGCGGCCCGCGGACAGCGTCTGGTTCGGCCGCCACCTGGTGGACGGGCTCCTGTTCCCGCTGGTGGCGCTGGCCCTGGCCTACATCGCGCGCGTCGTGCTGGACGACTACGGGCGCGTCCCGCTGCTGCGAATCGCCGTGCCGGTGATGCTGTCGCTGGCCGGCATCCGCCTGCTGGCGCGCGTGTTCACGATGGTGTTCCCGGGCTCGGGGCTCGCGCGCGCCACGGAACGCGTCTTCTCCTGGCTCGCGTGGCTGGCCGTGGTGCTCTGGATCCTCGGCCTGCTGCAGCCGGTGCTGGACGAACTGCGCGCGATCCAGTTCAGCTTCGGCAAGTCGCGCCTGAGCCTGCTGGACCTCATCGAGGGCGTGCTGTCCTCGGGCGCGGTGCTGGTGCTCGCGCTGTGGGCGTCGGCGACGGTGGAGCGCAAGCTGTTCCGGCAGAACATCCACGACCTGTCGCTGCGCAAGGTGGCCTCCAACATCACGCGCGCCGTGATGCTGCTCGTGGGCTTCCTGTTCGCGTTGTCGGCGGTGGGCGTGGACCTCACCATCTTCTCCGTGCTGGGCGGCGCGCTGGGCGTGGGCCTGGGTTTCGGCCTGCAGAAGCTGGCCGCCAACTACGTCAGCGGCTTCGTGATCCTGTTCGAGCGCAGCCTGCGCATCGGCGACACGGTGCGCGTGGACGGCTTCGAGGGCGTGGTGGCGGACATCAAGACCCGCTACACGCTGATCCGCGCCGGCAGCGGCCGCGAGTCCATCGTGCCCAACGAGAAGCTGATCACCGAGCGCATCGAGAACCTCTCGCTCGACGATCCCCGCCTGCTGGTCACCATCGACATCGCCGTCGGCTACGAGAGCGACGTCGACCTGGTGCAGCGGCTGCTGGTGGAATCGGCGCTCGCGGTGCCCAAGGTGCTGCGCGACCCCTCGCCGGTCACGCGCCTGGTGCGCTTCGGCGCCGACGGGCTGGAGTTCCAGCTGCTGTTCTGGGTGGCGGAACTGGGGGCGCAGGCGAGCTCGCGCTCCGACGCGAGCCTGGGCATCCTCAAGCGCCTGCGCGCGGCGGGGATCGACATCCCCTATCCGCAGCGCGTGGTGCGCGTGGTCGCCGCCGCCCGGGCGGCGCCGCTCAATCCATCAGGGACGGAAGCCAGAGACTGAGCTGGGGGAAGGCGACCAGCACGCCCAGCATCAGCACCATCACCAGCACGAAGGGCCAGCAGCCGCGGAAGATGCGCGCCAGGCCCACCCCGGGGAGCAGGGCGTTGATCACGAACAGGTTCATGCCCACCGGCGGCGAGATCAGGCCGATCTGCACGATCATCACGATCAGCACGCCGAACCAGATCGGATCGAAGCCCAGGCCGGTGACGATGGGGAAGAACAGCGGGATGGTGAGCAGCACCATGGTGAGTTCCTCCATCACCGTGCCCAGCAGCACGTAGATCGCCATCATCGCCACGATGATCATCGTGGGGGAGAGCCCGGCGCCCGTGATCGCGTCGCGCAGGTCCATGGGCAGGGTCGTGAAGTTCACGAAGTTCGCGAACATCGTGGCGGCGATCAGCAGCGTGAACAGCATGGCCGTGGTGCGCGCCGACTCCACCAGCACCTCGAACAGGCTGCGCCAGGTGAGGCGCCCGCGCAGCAGCGCGAACAGGAAGGCGCCGGCGGCGCCGAAGCCCGCGCCCTCCGTGGCGGTGAAGAAGCCGCCGTAGATCCCTCCGAGCACCACCACCGCCAGCACCAGCACGCCCCAGATGCCGCGCAGGGCGCGCCAGCGCTCGGGCCACGAGGCGCGTGCGCCGGGCGGCGCATGCTCGGGATCGCGCGAGGTCACGATCACCGTGGTGAGCATCAGCAGCGCGGCCGTGAGCAGGCCGGGTATCACGCCGGCGGCGAACAGCTTGCCGATGTGCGTCTCGGTGACGATGCCGTAGATCACGAGGATGGTGGACGGCGGGATCATGATCCCCAGCGTGCCGCCGGCGGCCATCACGCCCGTGGAGAGCGAATCGCTGTAGCCCAGCTTGCGCATCGAGGGATAGGCGACCTTGCTCATGGTGGCCGCGGTGGCGATCGAGGAGCCGCAGATCGCGCCGAAGCCCGCGCAGGCCGCGATGGTGGCGTGCGCGAGGCCGCCGCGCACATGGCCGATGAAGGCGTAGGCGGCCTGGAACAGCTCGTGCGCGAGGCCGGCGCGCGCGACGAAGTTGCCCATCAGGATGAACAGCGGGATCACCGACAGCGTGTAGGCGAAGCCGGTGTCGTAGACCACCTGCGAGGCGCTCGCCATCGCGGGCACCCAGCCGCGCGTGAGCCCGACGCCGGCGAAGCCGACCAGGCCCATCGCGAAGGCGAGCGGCACGCGCAGCAGGGCCAGCAGGAAGATCGCGCCGAAGCCGAGGAGGGCGGCGGTCACAGCGCGGTCCCTTCGCCTTCGGCGCGCCCGGCGGGCCGGGCGCCCACGAGGCCCAGGTGCACGAGGCCGGTGAGGGCGCACAGCACGCCCATGCCGTAGATGAAGGGCGCCTTGGCGATCTTCAGCTGCGCCGTGGTTTCGCCGTTCTGCGCGAACTGGCTGCCCATGTCCCACATGAGCCAGGCCAGCCCGAGCAGGAAGGCCGCGCAGAGCAGGTGCACGAAGACGGCCTGCACGCGCCGGAACCAGGCCGGCAGCCAGGGATCGAGCGAGTCGAACTCCACGTGCTCGCCGCGGCGCGACACCAGCGGCAGGGCGGCGAAGATGACCACCACCATCAGCAGTTCGGTCACCTCCAGCGAGCCGGGGATGGAGGCCGAGGCGAACTTGCGCCCGAGCACGTCGAAGAAGGTCAGGGCCATGATCGCGAACAGGGCGATCGCGGAAAGCAGCCCGCAGAGGAGCTCCAGCAGCTTGTTCAAGGTCTAGCGATCCGTCGTTCGCGGCAAGGAAAAGCGGCAGCCGGGAAACCCGGTTGCCGCCGCCACAGCAGCCAGGGCTGGGCTACTTCGATTGTTTCGCGATCTCGGCGCGGAACTCGGCCAGCACCTTCGCGGCGTCCTTCAGGCCCTTGGCCTCGGCCTCCTTCACCCAGCGCTGCTCCAGCGCCGAGGTGCGGGCCTTGACGTCGGCGACGAACTTCGCATCGGCCTTCACCACCTGCACGTTGTTGGCCTGCATGAGGCCGTAGGCGCGGCGGTCGACCTTGTCCCACTGGCGGCCCATGATGCGCGCGGCGACCTCGCCCGAGGCGTCGTCCACCGCCTTCTTCTCGTCGGGGCCCAGTGCGTTGTACTTGGCGGGGTTCATCATCAGCACGAAGCTGGTGTTGTACAGGCCGCCCGGGAAGGTGGTGGCGTGCTTGATGACCTTGTCGATCTTGAAGGACTCGATCGATTCCGCGGGGAACAGCGTGCCGTCCATGACGCCGCCGGACAGCAGCTCGTACGACTCGGGGGCCGGCTTGAGCGTGACGTTCATGTCCAGCACCTTGGAGATCTCGTTGACCATGCCGCCGCCCACGCGCCACTTCAGGCCCTGCAGGTCCTGCAGCTTGGTCACCGGGTGCTTGGTGTTGAAGACGATGCCGGGGCCGTGGGTGAAGAAGGCGATGACCTTCACGCCCTGGTGTTCCTGCACGAACTGCGGGTACTTCATGGCGACCTTGTTGAAGGCCACGGACAGCGGCTCGGCGGCGTCGCCGAGGAAGGGGAACTCCGCCATCTGCGTGAGCACGAAGCGGCCCGGCGTGTAGCCGTGCACGGTGAAGGACACGTCGGCCAGGCCGTTCTTCACCGCGTCGAAGGTGCCGGGCGGGCCGGCCACCGCGCGGGGCAGGTGGTTGCAGCGGATCTTGCCCTTGGCGTTCTTCTCCACCAGCTCGCACCACTCCTTCTGCGCGAGGGTGAGGCCGTGCGTGGGCGGCACCCAGCTCGACGTGGTGAGGACGGTCTGTGCCGCGGCCGGAACGGCGGCCCAGCAGGCGAGAGTGGCGAGGGACAGGGAGAAGAGGGAGCGACGCATGCCAACGAACTCCTTTTGGGTATGTGCGTTGCAATGTAAGCCTGTGTATGACACCGCCCGTTCCTGAATTACCCGCATGGTTGGGGCTCGAATGTCGGGCCGGTGACATTGCAAGTCCCCGCATGACGCGCGAGTGCGTCCGCGCGGCCTATAATCCAAAAACGAACGGTCGTTCTTTTTTGCTCCGAGCCGTCCCGCGACCGGGGCGCTCACCGTGAGCCGCATAGAATTTCCCGTTTACGTACACGTCAATTCGACAACTCTAGGAGTGCCCAGCATGAAGGTCCTGGTCCCGGTGAAGCGGGTGGTGGACTACAACGTGAAGGTCCGCGTCAAATCGGACAACACGGGTGTGGACATCGCGAACGTGAAGATGAGCATGAACCCCTTCGACGAGATCGCGGTGGAAGAAGCCGTGCGCCTGAAGGAAAAGGGCGTGGCCACCGAGGTGATCGCCGTGTCCTGCGGCGTGCAGCAGTGCCAGGAGACCCTGCGCACGGCCATGGCCATCGGCGCGGACCGCGCGATCCTGGTGCAGACCGAGGAGGAACTGCAGCCGCTGGCCGTGGCCAAGCTGCTCAAGGCCCTGGTCGACAAGGAGCAGCCGGGCCTGGTGATCCTGGGCAAGCAGGCGATCGACGACGACTGCAACCAGACCGGCCAGATGCTGGCGGCGCTGGCGGACCTGCCGCAGGCGACCTTCGCCTCCAAGGTCGAAGTGGCCGACGGCAAGGCCAAGGTCACGCGCGAGGTGGACGGCGGCCTGGAGACGCTGGAAGTGACGCTGCCGGCGGTGGTGACCACGGACCTGCGCCTGAACGAGCCGCGCTACGTGACGCTGCCCAACATCATGAAGGCCAAGAAGAAGCCGCTCGAGACGGTGACGCCGGCCGACCTGGGCGTGGACGCCAAGCCGCGCCTGAAGACGCTGAAAGTGACCGAGCCGCCCAAGCGCAGCGCCGGCGTCAAGGTGCCCGACGTGGCGACGCTGGTCCAGAAGCTGAAGAACGAAGCCAAGGTGATCTGATGTCCGTCCTCGTCATCGCAGAACACGACAACGCGACCCTCAAGGGCGCGACCCTGAAC
>JAEZEB010000265.1 GCA_023438115.1 Pseudomonadota bacterium
CCGGCTGCGCGACGATGACCTTCACCGGCCGGCCCGGATCGCGCGCCGGCGCCCATACCGGGCCGGCCAGGCCGAGGGCGCCGAAGGCGGGAATGAACTGCAGGAGCTGGCGGCGGATCGGCATGGCGGGCTACTTTCGTCGAAGCAGGTGATGCCGGCATGCAGCAACAAGCGTGCCCGCACGAGACCTCGCAAGGCGCCGCCGTTCGGCAGGACGGTCGCGGTGGCGGGCTTCAGCCGATTGCCAGCCGCGCCCGGCGGCGACACCATGCCCACGGTTCCCCGACCCCCACCAGGAGACAAGCATGGACAAGACCCCTTCCAGCCGCCGTCCCTTCATGGCCCGCACGCTGGCCGCCCTCGCGGCGCTGCCGCTGGTGCAAGCTTGCACCGGCACGGGACCGCGCGCGGCCACCGCCTCCGGGGGCGGCCTCTTCGAGTTCGGCATCGTCGGCGACATCCCCTACACCCGCGCCCAGGAGGCGGAGTACGCCCGGGTGATGGCCGACATCAACGGCCGCGAGCTGCGCTTCGTCACCCACATCGGCGACTGCATGTTCGACCCCGTCCCCTACGAGCGCGACCCGTCGCTGGCGCGCATGCCGATGACGGACGACAACTACGCCTACGTGCTCGGGACCTTCCAGTCCTGCCGCCACCCGCTGGTGCTGACGCCAGGCGACAACGACTGGTCCGACGCCGTGAAGTTCAAGAAGGTAACGATGTCGTCGTCGGAGCGGCTGCAGAAGCTGCGTGCCACCTTCTACCCGCGCCACGGCACGCTGGGCCGGCGCAGCATGCCGGTCACCAGCCAGGCGGCCGGCGACCCGGCCCATGCCGCCTATGTCGAGAACCTGACCTGGAACATCGAGGGCCTGCGCTTCGCCACCCTGCACATCGTGGGCACCGACGACAACGCGAAGGAAGACCCGGCCGAGCACAAGGCCCGCCAGGAGGCGGCCATTTCCTGGATGCGCAACGCGTTCGCCACAGCGAAGGCCGAAGGCAGCCCGGGCCTGGTGCTGATCTCCCACGCCAACCCCGATTTCGAGAACCGCTGGACCCGCCTGTACGCGAACCGCTACGTGCGCAGCGTGCGCGGCGCCGAGGCTCCCAAGGCGCCGCCGGACAGCCCCTACGACCCGTTCCTGAATGCGCTGATCGAGGAGATGCACGGCTTTCCGAAGCCGGTGCTGTACGTGCACGGGGACACCCACCTGTTCCGCATCAACCGGCCGCTGCTGAACCCGAAGACCGGGCGCTTCTTCGAGAATTTCACGCGCCTGGAAACCTTCGGCTGGCCCGACTCGGGCTGGGTGCGGGTGGCGGTCAACCCGGCCAGCGCGCAGCTGTTCGAGCTGCACCCGGAGATGCTGCCGGCGAACTCGGGCAACTACGGCTGAAGGAGGCGGGACTCAGGCCGGTTCCGCCACCTTCGGCTGCCCCAGCGCCCGCAGCACGTCCCGCACCATCTGCGCCCGCTCCTTCACGTCCACCAGCGATTTCTCGATGCGCAGCTTGTCGTTGCCGGCCAGCTTGATGTGCTTGTTCTTCTGCACCAGCTGGATGATGGTCAGCGGCTCCACCGGCGCGTTGGGCTTGAAGGTGATGTTGATGACCGTCGGCGCCGCATCGACCTTCACCACCCCGTAGGGGCGCGCGAGCACGCGCAGGCGGTGCACGTCGATCAGGGTCTGCGCCTGCGGCGGCAGCTTGCCGAAGCGGTCCACGATCTCCTCCAGCAGCGTGTCGATCTGGTCGACGTTCTTCGCCGTGGCGAGCTTCTTGTAGAAGGACAGCCGCAGGTGCACGTCGCCGCAGTAGTCGTCGGGCAGCAGCGCCGGCGCGTGCAGGTTGATCTCGGTCGTCACCGACAGCGGCGCCAGCAGGTCCGGCTCCTTGCCGGCCTTGAGCGACCGCACGGCCTCCGACAGCATCTCGTTGTACAGCTGGAAGCCCACCTCCAGCATGTTGCCGCTCTGGTTCTCGCCCAGCACCTCGCCGGCACCGCGGATCTCCAGGTCGTGCATCGCCAGGTAGAAGCCCGAGCCCAGTTCCTCCATCTGCTGGATCGCCTCCAGCCGCTGCGCCGCCTGCTTGGTCAGGCCCTCGACGTCCGGGACCATCAGGTAGGCATACGCCTGGTGGTGGCTGCGGCCGACGCGCCCCCGCAGCTGGTGCAGCTGCGCCAGGCCGAACTTGTCGGCGCGCGCGATCACGATGGTGTTGGCGCTCGGCACGTCGATGCCGGTCTCGATGATGGTGGAGCACAGCAGCACGTTGAAGCGCTGCTGCACGAAATCGCGCATCACGCGCTCCAGCTCGCGCTCGGGCATCTGGCCATGGGCCACGGCGATGCGCGCCTCGGGCAGCAGGCGTTCCAGCTGCTCGCGCCGGTTCTGGATGGTCTCCACCTCGTTGTGCAGGAAGTAGACCTGGCCGCCGCGCTTCAGCTCGCGCAGCACGGCCTCGCGGATCACGCCGCTGCCCTCGTTGCGCACGAAGGTCTTGATGGCCAGGCGCCGCTGCGGCGCGGTGGCGATCACCGACA
>JAEZEB010000291.1 GCA_023438115.1 Pseudomonadota bacterium
GCTGGCACGAGCGCGTGCGCGGCCGCAGCGCGCCTTGGCTGCCGGGCGAGCGCGCCGCGGCCGGCGAGCTGCGCCAGGCCCTGATCGCGCTGGTGCTGCGGCGCGCCGAGGAGATGGCGGGCCACGCCGTCGAACTGGGCCGCGTCAACAAGGAGCTGGAAGCCTTCAGCTACACCGTCTCGCACGACCTGCGCGCGCCCATGCGCCACATCGCCGGCTACGTGGACCTGGTGATGGAGGACCACCGGCCGCGGCTGGACGAACGCGCGCTGCGCTACCTGCAGCACGTCAAGGACGCCGCCGCTTATGCGGGCCAGCTCGTGGACGCGCTGCTCGATTTCTCGCGCCTGGGCCGCTCCGGCCTGCGGCCCGTGCTGGTGGACACCGGCATGCTGGTGGACGACCTCGTGCGCGAGCTGCGGCAGCACGAGGGGGGACGCGCCATCGAGTGGGAGGTCGCGCCCGGCCTGCCGCAGCTGTGGGCCGACCCGCTGCTGCTGCAGGTGGCCGTGCGCAACCTGCTCGCCAACGCCGTCAAGTACACCCGCGGACGCACGCCCGCGCGCATCCGCATCACGCCCGTGCACCGGCCCGAAGGCAGCGGGCTGGAGGTGGCCGACAACGGGGTCGGCTTCCCCATGAAGTACGTGGGCAAGCTGTTCGGCGTCTTCCAGCGCCTGCACCGCGCGGAAGACTTCGACGGCACCGGCATCGGCCTGGCCAACGTGAAAAGGATCGTCGAGCGCCACGGCGGCAATGTGTGGGCCGCGGGCGAGCTCGACCGGGGGGCGACGTTCGGCTTCGTGCTGCCCCCACCCGCGGAAGACGAAGAAGCGACCGCGGCGCACAACGAGGAACCTGTCTGATGCTCAAACCCATCCTGCTGGTCGAGGACGATCCCCGCGACCTCGAACTCACCCTGGTGGCGCTGGAGCGCAGCCAGCTCGCCAACGAAGTCGTCATCGTGCGCGACGGCGAGGCCGCGATCGAATACCTCACGCGCACGGGCGAATACCGCTCGCGTCCCCCCGGCAATCCGGCCGTGGTGCTGCTGGACCTGAAGCTGCCCAAGGTCAACGGCCTGGAAGTGCTGCAGACGGTGCGCAGCACGGAGCCGCTGCGGAGCGTCCCGGTGGTGATGCTGACCTCGTCCCATGAGGAAACCGATGTCCTGCGCAGCTACCAGCTCGGGGTGAACGCCTACGTGGTGAAGCCCGTGGAGTTCAAGCAGTTCGTGGAGGCGATCGCCGACCTGGGGATCTTCTGGGCCGTGCTCAACGAGCCGCCGCCGGGCTCGCTGCGCTCGAGGCGCAAGCATGACTGAAGGGGGCGCGCAGGACGGCCGCGCCCTGCGGGCGCTGCTGGTCGAGGACTCGCGCCTCGACGCGGAACTGCTGCGCCTGCAGCTGGAACGCACCTGGCCGAACGTAGCGCTGGAGGTGCAGCGCGATGAGCCCGGCTTCATCGCGGCGCTGGAGGCCGGCGGCTGGGACGTGATCCTGTCCGACTACGAGCTGCCGGGGTTCACCGGCGCCGACCTGCTGGACCACCGCAACCGCCTCGCGCCCGACACGCCCTTCATCTTCGTCTCCGGCGTGATCGGCGAGGACAACGCCGTCGAACTCCTCAAGCGGGGCGCCACCGACTACGTCGGCAAGGGCCGCCTGGAGCGGCTGGCCCCCGTGCTGCGGCGCGCGCTGCGCGAGGTGGAAGAGCGCCGCGCGCGCGACGTCGCGGAGCGCCAGCTGCGCCAGGCGGACCTGCGTTTCGCGCGGGTGGTCGAAAGCCTGCACGACTACGCGGTGATCGTCCTGGACGAGGACGGACGCATCGAATCCTGGAATCGTGCCGCGCGCGCGGTGTTCGGCTATGAAGCCGGCGAGGTGATCGGGCACTCGGCGGCCCTGCTCTTTCCATCCGACGCGCAACCCGGGGCGGCGCTGGCCGACGAACTGGCCCGCGCGCGGACGGCCGGCAAGGACGGCGGCAGCCGCTGGCTGGTGGCAAAGGACGGCCGGCGGCTGTGGGCCGAGGGCGTGGTGGCGGCGCTCGACGAGGAAGCCGGCGCACCGGGCGGCTACTGCATGGTGGTGCACGACGCCACCGAGCGCCACCTGGCCGCCGAGGCGCTGCGCGTCGCGAAGGAGGAAGCCGAACGCGCCAACCAGGCCAAGGACCGTTTCCTCGCGGTGCTGTCGCACGAGCTGCGTACTCCGCTTGCGCCCATCACCACCGCGGTCCACGTCCTGGAACGCACCGCGCAGATCGACGAGAAGCACCGTGACCTGCTGCCGATGATCCGGCGCAACGTGGCGCTGGAGGCGCGCCTCATCGACGACCTGCTGGACCTCACCGCGATCGGCGCCGGCAAGGTGAGCCTGCACCGCGAACCCGTCGACATGCACCAGCTCGCGCAGGCGGTGGTGACCATGGTGGCCGAAGCGGCGCAGGAAAAGGACCTGCGCGTCGAACTGGAACTCGCCGCCAATTCGCCTCGCGTCGAGGCCGACCAGGCGCGCATGCAGCAGGTGCTGTGGAACCTCGTGCGCAATGCCATCAAGTTCACCCCCGCCGGCGGGCGCATCGTGCTGCGCAGCCGGGTCGAAGACGACCGCTTCGTGCTGTCCTGCGCCGACTCGGGAATCGGCATCGCGGCCGAGGCGCTGCCGCGCATCTTCCGGCCCTTCGAGCAGGCCGACGGCGAAGTGGCACGGACGTACGGCGGCCTGGGCCTGGGCCTGGCGATCGCGCACGGCCTCATGGTGCAGCACGGCGGCGAGATCCGCGCGGAAAGCGCGGGCCGCGGGCAAGGCGCCACCTTCACCCTGTCCCTGCCCCGCGGCGTTGCGACGGTGCAGCCGCTGCAGGTGCAGCGCGCCGAAGCGGCGCGTGCGCAGGAGCGCAGGCGCGTGCTGCTCGTGGAGGACAACGAGGATGCCGCGGTCTCCCTGTCGCTGTGCCTGCAGGAGTACGGCTGGGAGGTGGAGCACGCCTCCACCTGCGCCGACGCGCTGCGCATCGCGGAGGACCGCAGCTTCGATGCCGTCCTGACGGACCTGGGCCTTCCCGACGGCAGCGGCATCGACGTCGGGCGCGCGCTCGCGCACCGCGTGCCGGTGATCGCGCTGAGCGGCTACGGCCGCGAGCAGGACCGCGCGCGTTCGGTCGAGGCAGGCTTCGCGGCCCACCTGGTGAAGCCCGCAGATCCCGCCGAAGTGCACGCGCGCCTGACGGACCTGTTGGCTCCCCGCCGGCTCGACGCGTAGGCGAGCGGCAAGCCCATCGGCTGCCCCGCGTCGGACGGCGCTTGCCACCCGTGTCTTACAGCCGGGCTCCACGGCCCGTCCCATACTTCCTGCATCACCAATCCAAGGGAGTCTAGCCATGCGTAAAACCGCTTTCATGCTTGCCGGCCTCGTGTCCGCCGCCTCGTTCGCCCTGGTGGGCTGCGACGTGCAGAAAACCCAGGAGGGCAACGTCGACATGCCCGCCTACGAGGTCTCCAAGACCCAGGAAGGCGACGTGACGCTGCCGAAGTACGACGTCGACGCGCCCGAAGTGGACGTGACCACCACCGAGAAGCAGGTCACCCTGCCGGACGTGGACATCAACGCCAAGAAGGAAACCGTCACGCTGCCCAAGGTCGACATCACCCCGGCGCAGGATCGCGACGACAACGTGGCCCAGAAGCAGTAAGCGGGCTCCACGCCAACTCGAGGAGGGCCGGTTCGCCGGCCCTTTTTTCGCTGGCGCGCGCGGTGCGTCCGGCTCCGCTGTAGGAAGGGGGCTTCCCGCGCATGAGGCGAATTCCGGCAAGGGCGAAGGACGCATCCTCCCTATGCTCTTGCACAGCCCCCGGGGTGCGCTGCCGCGCTTAGACTTGCGCGCTGCCGCCCCCGGCGGCCCGACGCAACCGTGCCACACACCGCCATCCCTGCCCATGTCCTGCTGGTCGACGACCAGCCCGCCAACCTGCTGGCCCTCGAGGCGGCCCTGGATTCGCTGGGCGTGAACATGGTGCGGGCGTTCTCGGGCCCGCAGGCGCTGGAGGCGCTGCTGAAGCAGGATTTCGCCGCCGTGCTGCTGGACGTGCGCATGCCGGGCATGGACGGCTTCGAGGTCGCGCGCCAGATCCGCTCGCGAGCCCGTTCGCGCTTCACGCCCATCCTCTTCGTGACGGCCGGCGACGACCCCGATGACGCGATGCTCTCGGCCTACGCGCTGGGCGCCGTCGACTTCCTGGCCAAGCCGCTGCGCACCGAGGTGCTCAAGGCCAAGGTCGGCGTGTTCGTCGAGCTTTACCGCAGCAAGGAGGAACTGCGCGCGCGCGAACGCCGCGACTACGAGCAGCGGCTGGAAGCCAAGGAGGAGCGCTACCGCGCGCTCTTCGAGTCCATCGACGAGGGCTTCTGCGTGATCCAGCTGCTGCGCGACCGGCAGGGCCGCGTGCACGACTACCGCTACGAGGAGGCCAACCGGGCCTTCGAGACGCACACGGGCATCCCCGACGCGGTGGGCAAGACCATGCGCGACCTCGTTCCCGGCCACGAGCAGCACTGGTACGACATCTACGGCCGCGTGGCGGAGACCGGCGAGGCCACGCGCTTCGTGCAGGAGGCCAAGGCGATGAACCGCTGGTTCGATGTCTATGCCACGCGCCTGGGTGGCGCCGGCAGCGACCTCGTCGCGGTGCTCTTCTCCGACATCACGCAGCGCCTGGTCGCCGAACAGGACCTGCGCCGCCTGAACGACGAACTGGCGCAGGCGAACCGCCGCAAGACCGAGTTCCTGGCCACCCTCGCCCACGAGCTGCGCAACCCGCTCGCGCCACTGTCCAACGGGCTGCACCTGATGCGCATGGCCGGTGGCCAGCCGGAGGTCGTCGAACGCACGCGCCAGATGATGGAGCGGCAGGTGCAGCACATGGTGCACCTCGTGGACGACCTGCTGGACGTCGCCCGCATCAGCACCGGCAAGGTCGAACTGCGGCGCCGGCCGATGGACCTGCGCGAGGTCGTGGCCACCGCGGTGGAGACGAGCGCCTCGCTGGTGGAAGCGGCCGGCCACAAGCTGTCGGTGGAAATGCCGGCCGGGCCGCTGCCGATGGAAGCCGACCCGACGCGCATCGCGCAGGTGGTCAGCAACCTCCTGAACAACGCGGCCAAGTACACGCCGCACGGCGGCAGGATCACGCTGAGGGGCCGCGTCGAAGGCGGCGAGGCGGTCATCGCCGTCACCGACACCGGCGTCGGCCTCGCGCCCGATGCCGTCACCAAGGTGTTCGAGATGTTCGCGCAAGTGCCCGGCGTCACGAAGACGCAGGGCGGGCTCGGCATCGGGCTGTCGCTCGTGAAGAGCCTCGTCGCGCTCCACGGCGGCAGCGTTTCGGCCACCAGCCCCGGCCCCGGGCAGGGCAGCACGTTCACGGTGCGCCTGCCGCTTTCGGAGGTTCAACACATGTCCATGGAAACCCGCAATACCTCCCCGTCCGCCAACCCTGCCCAGCTGCAGGTGCTGGTGGTCGACGACAACACGGATGCCGCCGAAAGCCTCGGCGTGCTCCTCGATATCGAGGGCCATGCCGCCCACATCGCGCACACCGGCGCCGAGGCGCTGCAGCTCGCGCAGTCGCAGCCGCTGGACGTGGTGTTCCTCGACATCGGCCTGCCCGACATGACGGGCTACGACGTCGCCAGGCGCATGCGCATGCTGCCCGGCATGCAGAAGACGCTGCTGGTGGCGCTCACCGGCTGGGGCACGCAGGACGACCGGCAGCGCACCCGCGATGCGGGCTTCGACCGCCACCTCACCAAGCCGGCGGAGCTGCCGGCCGTGGAGGAACTGCTGCGCGCCGCGGCCTCGGCCAAGGGCGCCACGCAGGCCTCGCCCTAGAGCGGCCCGGGCAGCCGCGACAGCAGCCCGCGCG
>JAEZEB010000295.1 GCA_023438115.1 Pseudomonadota bacterium
GCTTCGCGCTCACCCCGACCTACGGGTCCCCGTGCTTTCGTAGGTCGGCGGTGAGCGCGAAGCCGAACCCCGACACGCACGCCGGACGTAGGCCTCCACCGACACCGCCGTCCCCCACGGGCCGACAGCCGCGCCACGGCAGCTTTCCTAAGCTGGACAACCCATCCAGAGGAGATCTCCCCATGTCCGACGACAAGCCCGTCCCGCGCATCCTGCAGCAGCAACCGCAGCGCGAGAGCGATCCCCAGCAGCAGCGTGCCGGCGCCACGGATTTCCAGGCGCGCGGCCAGGCGCAGGATGGCAAGGTGGAAGGCGAAGGCAGCTACACCGCTACGCGCGACTACCAGAAGAACATCAAGGGATACCTCGACAAGGCCGACGTCCAGGCCGATGCCGAAGCCTCCAAGCCGCGCTCCGAATCCGAGGCCCGCGAGATGGAGCAGGCCGAGCGCGAAGGCAAGTCGCACTCCAAGGGCGAGCGCTGATCCCGCGGCGCCTCAGGGCGCCAGCACCAATTCCCGCAACTCGCGCTGCCAGGTCCTCAGCCGCTGCACGGCGTGTTCGCGCTGGGCAGCCGTGGTGCTCGCGTGCACCGCGGCGAAGGTGGCGCAGCCTTCCTGCTGCAGCGCCTCCTGGTAGGCGCGGTAGCCCGCATCCGGCGCGTGCTGCACGCGCGCCAGCCAGCTCCGCAGCAAGGTGCGCGCCTCCGCTTCCGGCGTCCCGCGGTGCGCCACGCGCCGCAGCACCTGCAGCAGGTCCTGCTGCCGTCGCTGCCATTCGATGTGGCTGCGCGCCGGATCGAATACCGATTGCGCGAAGCGTTGGCGCAGCACGGCGCGCTGCGGCTCCTGCAGCCGGCCGTAGAGCGTTTCCAGCCGGTCGCGCATGCGCTCGAATCGCTTCTCCTGCACTTCCTGCGGCGGCACGTCCACCCAGTCCTTGCGGAAGCGCTCGTTGTTGCGCTGGAACTTGCGCTGCATGTAGCGCAGCTCTCGTCCCGTGAGCGTCGTCGCGATGGTAGCCACGCGGGACTCGGCTTCCGCGGCGACCGCGTCGAGCCGCTCCCGTACCTGCGCGAACACCGTGCAGGCCTGCGCCGCGCTCACCTCGCCCGGCGCCATCTGCTCCATGCGCGCCAGCAGGTCGAGGGCGCGCGGCAGTTCCTGCTGCCGGTGCCAGGCGTGCAGGCGCGCGAGCTCGTCGCGCACCACCGGCGCCTGCTCGTCGCTGAAGTCGACGTAGCCGTCGAGCCACCAGTACGCCAGGTGCGGCAGGTTGCCGTAGCCCAGCTTCATGGCGCTGCAGGCGGAAAGCGCCGCCAGCAGGGCGGCGGCAAGGATAATGCCGGCCAGACGGGTGGAGGCTAACGGCTTCATCATGAGCACGAAGGGTACGCGAATGACAGCAGTCGATGTGGTGGTGATGGCGGCCGGCAAGGGCACGCGGATGAAGAGCCGGACCCCCAAGGTCCTGCATCGCCTGGGCGGGCGCCCGCTGGTGCAGCACGTGATGGAGACAGCGCGGGCGCTGCAGGCCCGCCGCACCATCGTGATCACCGGCCATGGCGCCGAGGAAGTGGAAGGCTGGCTGCGCACGGCCGCGCAGGCCGGCGGGCACCAGGCTCCCGATTTCGTGCGGCAGGAGCCGCAACTGGGCACCGGCCATGCCGTCCAGCAGGTGGTGCCGGTGCTTCCCGACGACGGCATCGCGCTGATCCTCAACGGCGACGTGCCGCTGATCCGGCCGCAGACGCTGCAGGCGCTGGTGGACCGCTGCGGCGGCGAACGGCTCGCGCTGCTGACCATGGAAATGGCCGATCCCACCGGGTACGGGCGCATCGTGCGGCAGGGCGGTGCCGTGCACGCGATCGTCGAGCACAAGGACGCGTCGGAGGCGCAGCGCGCGGTCCGCGAGGTCTACACCGGTTTCATGGCCGTGCCCGCGCGGCGGCTGAAGGATTGGCTGGCGCGGCTGACCAACGACAACGCCCAGGGCGAGTACTACCTCACCGACATCGTGAAGCTCGCGGTGGCTGACGGCTGCGAGGTCGTGGCTTCGCCCGCGGGCGAGCAGGTGGAGGTGGACGGCGTCAACAGCCCGCTGCAGCTGGCCGAGCTGGAGCGCGCCTACCAGATGCGCCAGGCGCGCGCGCTGATGGAGCAGGGCGTGCGCTTCGCGGACCCGTCGCGCTTCGACCTGCGCGGCACGCTGCGCTGCGGGCAGGACGTGGAGATCGACGTCAACTGCGTCTTCGAAGGCGAGGTCGAACTGGGCGACGGCGTGCGCATCGGCCCGAACTGCGTGATCGCCAATGCGCGCATCGGCGCGGGCGTGGTACTGCAGGCCTATACGCACATCGACGGCGAGAAGGCCGGCGTGGAGATCGGCGAAGGCGCGCTGATCGGCCCCTTCGCGCGCCTGCGCCCCGGCGCGCGGCTGGGCCCCGAGGTGCACATCGGCAACTTCGTGGAAGTGAAGAACTCGAAGCTCGCGCGCGGCGCCAAGGCGAACCACCTGGCCTACCTGGGCGACGCGGACGTGGGCGAGCGCGTGAACTACGGCGCCGGCAGCATCACGGCCAACTACGACGGCGCCAACAAGCACCGCACGGTGATCGAGTCCGACGTGCACGTGGGCAGCAACTGCGTGCTGGTTGCCCCGGTCACCGTGGCCCAGGGCGGCACCGTCGGTGCGGGCTCCGTGGTGAGCAAGAGCACCGAGGCCGGCGCGCTGACGGTGGCGCGGGCGCGGCAGGCGTCGATCCCGAACTGGCAGCGGCCGGCGAAGAAGAAATAGGCCCCGCAGCTTGTCATCCCGGGCTCGACCCGAGATCCATGCGGCGCCCGATCGAGCGCAACATGGATTGCGGGTCCAGCCCGCAACGACAAAGGCTCAGGGCCGTTTCGGCAGCCCGATCCGCGGCCTGAACTTCGCCCGCTTCACCGAGAAGAAGGCCTTCACGTTGCGCACGTTCGCGTCGCTCGTGAACAGGCGCTGCGCGAGCGCCAGGTAGTCCTGCATGTCGCGCGCGAACACCACCAGGATGAAGTCCGGCCCCGGCGAGACGCGGTAGCACTGCTGCACGGCTTCGTCGGCGATGACGCGCTGCTCGAAGGCCTCCTGTTCTTCCGCGCCCTGGCGGTCCAGCGAGACTTCCACCACGGCCTCCAGTCCATGCCCCAGCGCCTGCGCCAGGCGCTCGGGGTTGAGGATGGCGATTTCCCGCTCGATGAGCCCCGCGTCCCACAGGCGCTTCACCCGCCGCAGGCAGGTGGCGGGGGAGATGTGCACGCGCGCGGCCAGGTCCTGGTTGCTCAGGGCGCTGTCGTCCTGGAGGTGCTCCAGCAAGGCTAGGTCGGTAGCGTCCAGTGCAGGTGATTGCGAAAGCGGCGGCATCCTGAAATCTTATTCCACTCCGCTCAGGGTGAGAAAGAAAATTCCAATTTGTCGCCAATATAGATGGCAAATTGCGGAGGGCGGCCCCTACAGTCGCTCCATTCGTGAGCGAAAGGTTTCCCCATGTGCGGCATCGTCGGCGCGGTTTCCGCCCGCAACATCGTTCCCATCCTGGTCCAGGGCCTGCAGCGCCTGGAATACCGGGGCTATGACTCCTGCGGCGTCGCCGTCTATGCCGAGGGCCTGCAGCGTGCCCGCAGCGTCTCGCGCGTCGCCGAGCTGATGGAGCAGGTGGACACCGAGCGCATCCAGGGCGGAACCGGCATCGCCCACACGCGCTGGGCGACGCACGGCGCGCCCGCGGTGCACAACGCGCACCCGCACTTCAGCCACGGTCCCGGCGAGAACGCGGCGTCGGGCCCGGGCCGCGTGGCGCTGGTCCACAACGGCATCATCGAGAACCACGACGAGCTGCGCGCGGCCCTGCAGGCCAAGGGCTACCGCTTCACCAGCCAGACCGACACCGAGGTGATTTGCCACCTCATCGACAGCCTCTACGAAGGCGACCTCTTCGAGGCGCTGAAGGCCGCGGTGGCGCAGTTGCACGGCGCGTACGCCATCGCCGCGTTCTGCAAGGACGAACCGCACCGCGTGGTCGGTGCGCGCGCCGGCTCGCCCCTGGTGCTGGGCGTGGGCCAGGACGAGAACTTCCTCGCCAGCGACGCCATGGCGCTCGCCGGCGTGACCGACCAGATCGTGTACCTGGAAGAGGGCGACCTCGTCGACCTGCAGCTGGGGCGCTACTGGATCGTCGACGCCGCCCACAAGACGGCCAGCCGGCCGGTGAAGACGGTGCAGGCGCACAGCGGCGCCGCGGAGCTCGGCCCCTACCGCCACTACATGCAGAAGGAGATCTTCGAGCAGCCGCGCGCGATCGCCGACACGCTGCAGGGCGTGGAGAGCATCACGCCGGAGCTGTTCGGCGACGGTGCCTATCGCGTCTTCAAGGAGATCGACAACGTCCTGATCCTCGCCTGCGGCACCAGCTACTACAGCGGCTGCACGGCCAAGTACTGGCTCGAGAGCATCGCGAAGATCCCGACGCAGGTGGAGATCGCGAGCGAATACCGCTACCGCGAGAGCGTGCCCAATCCGCGCACGCTGATCGTGACCATCAGCCAGTCCGGCGAGACGGCGGACACGCTGGCGGCGCTGAAGCACGCGCGATCGCTCGGCATGGAGCAGACGCTGACCGTGTGCAACGTCTCCACGTCGGCGATGGTGCGCGAGTGCAAGCTGGCCTACATCACGCGCGCCGGCGTGGAGATCGGCGTGGCCTCCACCAAGGCCTTCACGACGCAGCTCGCAGGCCTGTTCCTGCTGACGCTGGCGCTCGCGCAGGTGCGCGGTCATCTCACCGAGACCCAGGAGGCGCAGCACCTGAAGGACATGCGCCACCTGCCCACCGCGCTGCAGGCCGTGCTGGCGCTGGAGCCGCAGGTGATCAGCTGGGCGGAGGACTTCGCGAACAAGGAGAACGCGCTGTTCCTCGGGCGCGGCATGCACTACCCGATCGCGCTGGAAGGCGCGCTCAAGCTCAAGGAGATCAGCTACATCCACGCCGAGGCCTATCCGGCCGGCGAGCTGAAGCACGGTCCGCTGGCGCTGGTCACCAGCGAGATGCCGGTGGTGACGGTGGCGCCCAACGACGCGCTGCTGGAAAAGCTCAAGAGCAACATGCAGGAAGTGCGCGCCCGCGGCGGCGTGCTCTACGTGCTGGCCGACGCCGACAGCCGCATCGAAAGCAGCGAGGGCGTGCACGTGATCCGCATGCCCGAGCACTATGGGAACCTGAGCCCGCTGCTGCACGTCGTGCCGCTGCAGCTGCTGGCGTATCACACGGCCTGCGCGCGCGGGACGGACGTGGACAAGCCGCGGAACCTGGCGAAGAGCGTGACGGTGGAGTAGGGGCGATCGTGCTGCTGCCACCACCACCACGGTCGTGCGCGTGAAACAAAGTCGCCCATGACGATGATGTTCACCGCCGCGGACCCGTGCCCGAAAGGCTGAAGCAGGGCGACACGGTCCGCTTTATCGCGGACAAGAAGGGCGGAACGTACATCGTCACGGCCATCGAACCGACCCGGTGGGCAGGCCTCGAACCGGCACACCTCCTGGAGGAGTGGATGGAGGCGGAATGGGCGCGGCGCGGTGCGCCGCGCTTCAGGCCGCCACGGTCGCCGCGAACGCGTCGGAGTAGAACGCGGCGGCCGGCAGGCCCCGCGCCGTGAACGCCTCCTTGGCCTTCGCCACCAGCACCGGCGCGCCGCAGGCGTACACCTGGTGGCCGGAGAGGTCGGCATGGTCCGCCAGCACCGCCTCGTGCACGAGGCCCGTGCGCAGCGGCGCCGGCGCCTCGCCGCCGGAGATCACCCCATGGAAGCGGAAGTGGGGGAATTTCTGCTCCCACTTGCGCACCTGCTCCAGTGCGTACAGGCCCTCCGCCTGGCGCGCTCCCCAGTAGAGGGTGAAGGTGCGCTCCCGCTGCTTGGGCAGCGCGTCCTCCAGGATGGACTGCATGGGCGCGAAGCCCGTGCCTCCGGCGACCAGCACCACGGGCTGCGGGCCGGGCCGGAGGTGGAAGTCGCCGTAGGGCAGTTCGAGCTCCACTTCGTCGCCCGGCTGGAGCGTCGGCAGGATCCGTTCCCCGAACAGGCTTCCCGGCAGCACGCGCACCTGGATCTGGGCGCTGTCGCTCGCCCGCGGTGTGCTGGACATCGAGAAGCAGCGCGGCTCCTCGCCCTCGATCAGCACGCGCAGGTACTGGCCCGCCTTGAACGCCACCTTCACGCCCGCGGGAAAGCGCAGGTCCACGATGGCGACGTCCGGGGCGGCCATGCGCAGGCGGTACAGCCTGGCGCGCACGCGCTTGCGCGTGGAGGCCTGCAGCGGCTCGACCCGGTCGGGCGCGATGCGGATGTCGCTGGCTGCGTGCACCTGGCACAGCAGGGCGGTGCCGTTCGCCGCCGCCGGCGTCACCTCGCCGGACAACACCGGCGTGCGGCAGCTTTCGCAATTGCCGCGGCGGCACGAATAAGGCAGTTCCCAGCCGGCCTTGGCGGCGGCGTCCAGCACGGTGAGGCCCGGTTCGCAGGCGAACGTGATCGGGGCCTGGCCGGCCACTTCGATGGTGCAGGTGTTCATGTCAGGCTCCGGGCCAGCAGCGCCAGCGTGTCCGACAGCGCGCCGGCGTCCGCACGGCCCTGGCCGGCGATGTCGAAAGCGGCGCCGTGGCCGACGCTCGCGAAGAGAAGCGGAACGCCGGCCACGATGGCCGTCGCCCCCTTGGGGCTGAGCATCTTGACGGCGATGTGGCCCTGGTCGTGCAGCATGGCGACATACCCGTCGTGCTTGCGCTCGGACAGCGCCAGGTCGGCGCCGACCGGGCCGTCCACTGCCCAGCCCTTGCCCTGCATGGCCCGCACGGCCGGACGCGTGATGCGCTCGTCCTCGTCGCCGAACAGGCCGCCTTCGCCGGCGTGCGGGTTGATCCCCAGCACGCAGATGCGGCCGCCGGCGACGCCCAGGCGCGGCAGCGTGGCGCCAAGCGCGGCCACGGCCTGTTCCACCAGGGCGGGCGTGATGCGTGCCACGGCGCTCAGCACGCCTTCGTGCAGCGTGACGTGCGCGATGCGCAGCCCCTGCGCCTCCAGCAGCAGGAAGGCCTGGTCGCGCGGCGTCCCCGTGAGGTCGGCGACCAAGCCGCTGTAGCCGGAGAACGCGATGCCGGCGGCGTTGACCGCCGTCTCGCAGTGCGGCGCCGCGCCGATGGCGGCGATGCGGCCTTCGGCCACCAGCTCCACCG